>JAHELU010000230.1 GCA_024644005.1 Acidimicrobiales bacterium
GGCCGCGGGTGCTTGGGCCGGCGGTGCTTCGGCGGCGGGGGCTTGGGCCGGCGGCGCCTCGGCCGGCGGTGCTTCGGCCGCCGGTGCCGGCGCGGCTTCGGCCGGGGTGCCGTCGTCGCTCACCACGGCCAGGATCGTGCCCACCTCGACGGTGTCCCCCTCCGGAACCCGGATCTCGGCCAGCGTGCCGCTGGCCGGCGACGGCACCTCGGTGTCGACCTTGTCCGTGGAGATCTCGAACAGCACCTCGTCCAGAGCGATCGTGTCGCCGACGCTCTTGAACCAGCGGGTGATGGTGCCCTCGGTGACGGTCTCACCCAGTTGAGGCATCTCGATTTCGGCCACAGCTCCTCGATTCGTGGTGGTTTGCAGAGATCTCGTTCGTACCGCTCGTCGGTCACCCGTGGAGGGAGCGGCCGGTCAGCGCCAACACGCTCTCCCCGAACAGCTCACTCATCGTGGGGTGAGGCTGTATGAAGTGGGCGACCTCCCCAACGGTAGCCTCCCAGTTGACGGCCAAGTAGCCCTGTCCCAATTGCTCGGTCACCCAGGGTCCCACCATGTGGACCCCGAGTATCCGACCGCCGGTGCCGTCGGGTTGCTTCTCCGCGATGATCTTCACGAGGCCCTCCGTCTCGCCGACGATCATGGCCCGCCCGTTGCCGGTGAACCGGTGCTTGGACACCACGACGTCGAACCCGTTGGCCTTGGCCGACTCCTCGGAGTGGCCGGCGAAGGCCACCTCCGGATAGCAGTAGATGCACCACGGCACCTTGCCGTAGTCGACCGGGATCGTCGGCTCGCCCAGGATGTCGGTGATGACCAGGATGCCCTCGGCGAAGCCGACATGGGCCAGCTGGGCCGTGTTGACGACATCGCCGATGGCCCACACCCCTGGGACGGACGTCCGGCAGTTGGCGTCGATCTCGATGAAGCCCCGATCGTCGACCTTCACATCGGTAGCGTCGAGCCCGAGCGTCTCCGAGGCCGGTCGACGACCGACGGACATGACCACCGTCTCGGCGGTCACCGTCTCACCCTCGCCGAAGCTGACCGTGACACCGTCGGCCGAGGTGGTCTGGGACTTGACCGCCACGCCGGTCTTGATCTGGATGCCTCGCTTGTTGAATGACCGCTCGACGACGCGGGTGACGTCGAGGTCGCAGCCGGGCAGGATCTTCGGGGCGTACTCGAGGATCGTGACCTCGGTTCCGAGATCGCTCATCATCGACGCGAACTCGCAACCTATCGCCCCGCCGCCGATCACGACCGCCGATGCGGGCAGCTCCGGGATCGACAGCAGCTCGTCCGAGGTGACGATGCGGCGATCGTCGATCGGGAACCCGTCGAGCGATCGGGGCACCGACCCGGCGGCCAGGATGATGTGATCGGCCGAGATCTCGACCTCGCCGGACTGGCCGCCGGCGATGGCCACCGTCCGGTGATCTCCCGAGAGGACTCCGGTGCCGTCGAAGAGGGTGACCTTCCGGTTCTTGAGGAGCCCGGTCAACCCACCGACCAGTTGGTCGACGATCGCCTGCTTGCGGGTCTGGGTTCTCGACCAGTCGAGCCCGAGGGCTTCGGCCTTGACCCCGAACTCCCCGGCGTGGGCCACCGTGCGCGACACCGCTGCGGTCTCCAGCAGCTCCTTGGCCGGGATGCAGCCGACATTGAGGCAGGTGCCGCCCAACTTGTTCTTCTCGACCAGCGCGATGTCGAGCCCCGCCGAGGCGCCGTAGAGCGCTGCTGCGTAGCCACCAGGTCCGCCGCCGATCACGATTACGTCAAAGTCGTCACTGCTCATGTGGCTACCTCCATCGGACCAAGGCCGATCCTATAGGCCCGCCCCGTCCGCACGTGTGCCGCAGCTCAGGAGATGGCGAGCTGGAGGGCGAACGCTGCGAGGATGGCGAGGCCGCACAGGAGGGACAGGACCAGCAGCAGTCTCGTGCTCACGGCGTCCAAGGGTAACGCCGTTCGTACCGCCCGAACGGGTCTCGTTGCCCGGATCGACCTAAGCTCTGTCGGCCGGGTGAGCAACCGGCCAGCACGAGCCACGAGGTAGAGGAGTCCCGAACCATGGATGTCGCCGTCTCCGGAGCAAGCGGCCTGATCGGTACCGCCTTGGTGAAGGCACTGTCCGATGCCGGTCACCGTCCGGTCCGTCTCGTGCGACGGGACCCGACAGCGAGCCAGGACGAGATCAGGTGGATCCCCTCGGCGGGCGAGATCGACGCCCAGTCGCTCGACGGGATCGACGCCGTCGTCAATCTCTCCGGCGCCGGGGTCGGTGACAAGCGCTGGACGCCGGAGTACAAGCGGCTCCTCGTCGCGAGCAGGACCGAGAGCACGAGGCTGCTGGCCGAGACGATGGCGAAGCTGTCGAAGCAGCCATCGGTGTTCCTGTCCGGGTCCGCCATCGGCTACTACGGCTCGCAGGGCGACACCGAGCTGACGGAGCAGTCGCCCCCCGGCTCTGACTTCCTGGCCACCCTCTCCGCCGACTGGGAGGCGGCGGCCCGTCCGGCGATCGACGCCGGCATCCGGACCGCGTTCCTCCGCACCGGCATCGTGTTGAGCACCGAGGGCGGGGCACTCCCGAAGCTGCTGGCGCTGTTCAAGCTCGGCCTGGGAGGACGGTTCGGCTCCGGCCAGCAGTACATGTCCTGGATCACGATCGGCGACGAGGTCGGCGCCATCCTCCACCTGCTGGAGGGCCCCGAGTCGAGTCCGGTCGGTGGTCCGGTGAACCTGACCGCGCCGCAGCCCGTCACCAACAAGCGGTTCACCGAGGTCCTGTCCGACGTGCTGGGACGACCGGCGGTCCTGCCGGTCCCGGCCTTCGGGCCCAAGCTGGTGCTCGGGTCCGAGCGGGCAGACGCACTGCTGTTCGACAGCATGCGGGTGCTCCCGGCCACGCTGCAGCAATCGGGCTACCGATTCTCGGCCACCGATCTCGAATCGGGGCTGCGACAGGTCCTCGGCCGCTAGTCTCGGAGAGTCGAGCGACAGACCCGATCGGGTCGAGGGGAGCGGCAATGAGCGAGAAGCGTGTGGTGTCCGTTCAGCGGGAGATACGGGCCGAGCCGGGCGAGATCTTCGACCTCCTGGCCGACCCGGCCCGGCACGGGGAGTTCGACGGCTCCGACACCATCGTGTCGGCCCACCGGTCGAACCCGGAGCGCCTGTCGCTCGGGGCGAAGTTCGGGATGAGCATGCGTCTCGGCCTGCCGTACCGGATCACCAACGAGGTCGTCGAGTTCGAAGAGGATCGCCTCATCGCCTGGCGCCACCTGGGTCACCACATCTGGCGATACCGGCTGGTGCCGACGAACGACGGGACGACGCTGGTCACCGAGTCGTTCGACTGGGGCTCGGCCCGGTTCCCGCCGGCCTACGAGTGGGTCGGCTACCCGGCCAGGCACGAGGTCAACATGGCCGAGACGCTCGAGCGCCTGGCCGATCTGGTCGAGCACGACTGAGGACCGAAACGACCCGGCGGCACCGGCCGTACCCAACTAGCCTGCGTCGACGGACACCTTGGGGTAGAAGGCGACGTAGTCCCTTATCTCGGCCGCCGCGTCCTTCGGGCTGTGGTAGGTCCAGGCCACGTTCTCCAGCGTCGCCTGGCCGACCGTGACGGAGTAGTAGTTGGCCGTGCCCTTCCACCCGCAGACGGTGGTTCGGTCGGTCTCGGAGAAGTGATCCCAGCGGACCGAGTCCGGCGGGAAGTAGTGGTTGCCCTCGACCACCACCGTGTCGTCCGATTGGGCCAGTACGGTTCCGTCCACTGCTGCTGTAGCCATGACCGGGGACAACCGCCGTCGGCCGGGAACCATTCCAGGCCCATCGGCGACCGCAGTCCAGACCGCAGTCGAACGACTGTAATCGAATTGGTCAATTCCACCCCTGTTTGGGGCCGGGGCGGTCGGGCATACTGATCGTCGCGGCCGGGGTGCCGAAGCTATGGATTTCCGATGTTCATGTTCAGCCGAATGAAGAGCGGCGCCACGGCGCCGGCCACGTCAGTCCGGGCGGCTCGCCCCGCGACGGTGGACCCCGCGATCGAGGCCGAGGCCGCCGACGTCATCGACGAGGCCGCACCGCACTTGCGGGCGCTCGGGCTCTCGCCCGGCGCGTCGTGGGAAGAGGTCAGCCGGGCCCATGCCAGCCTCGTCGCCGACCTGACCCCCGGCCCCGGGGCGTCCCACCGCAACGTGGCCATGGCCATGGCGCTGCTCGACGAGGTGAACTCGGCGTACGCGTCGCTCCGCCTCCTGTCTGTGGCCTGAGGGCCTCACCCGGAGGTCGGCCCAGCCCGCACTACTCGACCGGTACGACGCCGAGGCCGAAGCGATCGAGCTGCTCGACCAGCGCCTCGTCACCGACGACGATGGCCCCGACGACGGCGTTCCACAGCCAGGCGTTGCGGGCCTTGACGGCCTTCGAGGGTGAGGCCGGGTCGCCAGACAGCGTCACCACCCAGTGGGCCCCCTCGACACAGCGCTCGAACCGGGCCAGCGTGGGTGCCGACCATCGAACGGCCGGGTCCGCATACGGGAGCACCACCCCGAGCGGGACGCCGCTGCGGAGGGCGAGCTCGGCTCCGATGAGCTCGACGCCCCGACGCAGGCCCGAGACCAGGACGTCGTGGCCGGGATCGAGCGCAGCCACCGCTTCGCCGATCGCCTCGACCTGGTCGTCGTCCGGCTCGGCGAGACCGGTGATGGCTATGGCGCGATCCACCGGCCACGGCGCAGGCGGACCGTCGGTTGGCGGGACCGTGGCGGCAGCCTCGTCGATCCCACCGTCGCGCTGGCGATTGGACTCGGCCACCGCCATGGCGTCGACCAGCTCGTTCATCTCCTCCCCGGAGTGGGCCTTGACCCAGACGAACGCCACTTCGTCCTGGCGGGCCTGGTAGAGCTCGATCAGCGGCTCCCACAGGTCGCGGTTGGCCACCGGCTTCCGTTGGGCGTTCCTCCAGTCCCGCTTCAACCACCCCTCGAACCAGCGATCATTGAAGCAGTTCACCACGTAGGTCGAGTCGGAGTGCACCACGACGGGCCCGGAGATGGCGCGCAGCGCCTCGAGCACCGCCCGCAGCTCCATTCGCTGATTGGTGGTCGTCGGCTCGCCACCGCTGTCCCGCCTCCCGTCCACGGCGGCCCATGCCCAGCCCCCCGGGCCCGGATTGCCGGAGCACGCGCCGTCGGTGAAGACGTGGACGACGTCCGGCGAGAGTGAGGGGGAGGGGCGAGGGGACACGGGCTCAAGCTTGCCAAGGATCGGCCCGATTGCACCCCGACAACCGACCCCGAGGTCGTCGCCGGGGACGGACCGACCACCGCCACTCGATCGGCCCGGACGTCTTTTGCCATCAGCGGTCGATTTCGAGTAAAAGTCCCCACGATCTGTGCACAATGGAGCACATGAGCGACGGGTTTCTCAGTCAGTTGCCGGACATCGACCCCGACGAAACCACCGAGTGGCTCGAGTCGCTCGCTGCGGTCAACAGCGCCAAGGGCAAGACCAGAGCCCGGTACCTGCTCGGTCGACTGAACCAGTACGCACGGGAGCTGCAGCTCGGCACGTCCCACTCGGTTCAGACCGACTACGTCAACACCATCCCCACCGAGCAGCAGCCGTTCTTCCCCGGCGACGAGAACCTGGAGCGGCGGATCAGGGCCTACATCCGCTGGAACGCGGCGGCGATGGTGATCCGGGCCAACAAGAAGGCGGACGGCATCGGCGGTCACCTCTCCACGTTCGCGTCGTCCGCTGCGCTGTACGAGGTGGGCTTCAACCACTTCTTCCGTGGCAAGGAGGACGGCACGCCGGGCGACGCAGTCTACTTCCAGGGCCACGCCGCCCCAGGGGTCTATGCCAGGGCCTACATGGAGGGCCGGCTCGACGAGG
>JAHELU010000058.1:0-13629 GCA_024644005.1 Acidimicrobiales bacterium
AGGGCGCTGCGGCTGGAGTACGACGACGTCGACGATCGGGTGGTAGAGGTGCCGGACCCGTCCGGCAACTTCGCTGGCCTCGACGTGATGGCGGCGGTCGATCAGGGCGCAGACGCCGACCGGGCCGACGCCGACCGGGCCGACGCCGACTGAGGCCGGGCATGACCGGCACCGGGCAGCTCACCCGGTCGAGGGAACGTCCAGCACAATCCTGGCGTTGCCGCTGCCGACCCACTGGCCATCCCAGTCGTCGGCCCAGTCGGCGGGAACCAGTCCGACCAGGTAGTCGTCGCCGCCCTGGTCGATGAAGGCCACCCGATACCCCCGCTGCTCGGCGATGCCGTCGAGGGTGCCATGGAGCCAGGCCACCAGGTCGTCACCGGCAGCCGGATCGCCACCGGCTTCTTCGAGCTCGTCGGCCTCCGATCGGCTGATCGGCTCTGCACCGTTGACCTCGAGGAGGCCGTCGAAGCCGTCGAGCACCTCCGCCAACGAGGCGTCGGGCCGCAGCTGGCAGAGCTCGCCGGCCGACAGGAGCTCGGAGCGGATCTCCCGGTACAGCGACTCGGGGGAGGAGTCGACCGGCCGCAGATCGATGGTGTGGCGCCCCAGCTGGTCGGCCAGCTGCCAGGTCCGCTCCTCCGGGCTCAGGTCGTAGAACCGTGACTGCGTGACCTTCGTCTCCCGCCATGCGGCGCGGGCCAGGGGGACAACGTCGGCCGGATCCTGACCGGGCCCCAGGGTCACCCAGGCCTCGGCCGGCTCCTCCGGGTTGCGGAGGCTGGGGAAGTCGAGCCGCAGCGCCACCCGCTCCTCCGCCGCCCGACCGGCCACCGCATTGCGATGCCACCCATGGCTGATGTCGTCGATCTGGGACCAGGACCACAACCGGGGGGCCTTGGCCCCGACTGCGACACCGGAGATCCCCCGAGCGTCCCAGGTGACGTCGAAACCGCTCCGCCACACCGGCGCTCGTGCCGAGCCGTGGCCTGCGCCGGCGGCCCCCTGTCGCCCTCGGCGACGGCCGGTCGTGACGCTGCGGCCGGGACCGGCGGCGGCGTGTCTAATCGCGTCGAGGTCCCACGGGCGCCACTGCACGATCGCCACGACGGCGAACAGGGAGACGATCGACAGGATCAGGACCGCCAGCGACTCGCCGGAACGGATGTAGACGACGACCATCACCACACCGGCCGCCAGGAGGCCGAAGAACAGACCAGCGGATCGCACGAGGTCATCGTAGCCGTCGTCTTCCCGCCGATTCGGCGCTATGCCCTCGCCGAAACCGGCTGTGGTATGACGTCGAGTGGCGGTTCGGTTAGCTTGTCGCCGTGGACGTACGAACGCTGATGCGCCGCTCGGCCCGGTTTCACTCGCAGTACCCGGCCGTGGTCGAGGCCGGCTCGGTGTCGGGGGACCGGCCGACCAGGCGGCTGACCTTCGAAGAGGCGTGGGGTCGGGGCCTCCGACTGGCCAACGGGCTGCTGGCGCTCGGTCTGGAGCCCGGCGACCGGGTCGGGGTGCTCGAGGACAACACGCTCGAGTCGGTCGACTTCTTCTGCGGGACGGCGGCCGCCAATCTGGTCCGGGTCCCGCTGTATCCCCGCAACGGTCGTGACGCCCACCGCCACATGCTGTCCCACACCGGATGTCGGGCGGTGGTCGTCAGCCAGTCCCACGCCGATGTCGCAACCGGTCTCGAGGCGGAGGTCGAGTCGCTGGAGCACGTGGTCGTCCGGGGCGACGACTACGAGGACTGGCTGGCCGGTCATCCCGACACCGACCCCGATCCGCCGGTCGCCGAGGACGACTGGTACATCATCCGCCACACCGGCGGCACCACAGGGCGATCCAAGGGCGTCGGCTACACCCACAAGACCTGGCTCGACGCCGGCCGTGACTGGTTCTACAACCTCCCCCCGGTGGAGCTCGGCGACGTCTGCCAGCACGCAGGACCGATCTCCCACGGGTCCGGCTACCTGTTCACCCCGATGTGGCTGTCCGGCGGGGTCAACCTGCTGATCCCGAAGTTCGACGTCGACGAGGTGATCGAGATCATGGAGCAGGAGCGGGTGGCCTACGGGTTCCTCGTGCCGGCCATGCTCAACGCCATCGTCCGCCACCCGACGGCCCGGGATCGGGACTGGTCGAGTCTCAAGTGCATCCAGATCGGCGGCGCCGACATCGCCGACGACACCGCCCTGTTGGCCAGGGACGTCCTCGGCGAGGTCCTCTACCAGGGCTACGGCCAGACCGAGGCGTTGCCGATCACGATGATGGGCCCGAGGGAGTGGTTCAGCGAGGTGGAGGGGTCCAACCCGCTGCGGTCGGCCGGCCGGCCCCTGCCGTTCGGTGACATCGAGATCGTCGATCAGGTCACCGGCGATCCCCTGCCGCTGGGAGAGGAGGGCGAGATCGCCATCCGCTGTGACGGCCAGATGTCCGGCTTCTGGGAGAACCCGGACGCCACCGCCGAGCGCATGAAGGACGGCTGGGTCCTCACCGGCGACATCGGTCGGCTCGACCACAACGGCTACCTGTACGTGCTCGACCGCAAGGACGACATGATCATCTCCGGCGGGTTCAACATCTGGCCGGCCGAGCTGGAGAACGTGCTGACCGATCACCCCGAGGTGGTCGAGGCCGCGGTGTTCGGCGTGCCGAGCGACCGCTGGGGTGAGAGCCCCTATGCGGTGGTGACGGTCGCTGCGGGGGCGACGGTCACCGCCGAGCAGCTGATCGAGCTCTGCGCCGAGCGGCTCGGGTCCTACAAGCGGCCCGTCGCGGTGGAGCTCACCACCGAGGAGCTCCCGAAGTCCCCGGTGGGCAAGCTGGCCCGCAAGTCCCTCCGCGAACCGCACTGGGCCGGCCGGGACCGCAGGGTGGCCGGGAACTGACGATTCGCCGGCCAGTCCGCCGAGACCGGCGGCTGGTCGGCCGACTACGGTGTCAACCATGTCATCGGAATCGACCCCACCGGAACGCAACCTGGCCCTCGAGCTCGTGAGGACCACAGAAGCCGCAGCCATGGCCGCCGCCCGCTGGATGGGTCGTGGCGACAAGATCGGGGCCGACCAGGCGGCCGTCGATGCGATGCGGACCGTCCTGGACGGGGTCGAGATGGACGGAACCGTGATCATCGGGGAGGGCGAGAAGGACGAGGCCCCGATGCTCTACAACGGGGAGCGGATCGGCAACGGTCAGCCGCCCCACACCGACATCGCGGTCGATCCGATCGACGGGACCACCCTGGCCGCGCTCGGCCGGGCGGGCGCCATCGCGGTCATCGCGGTGGCGGATCGGGGGTCGATGTACGACCCCGGCCCTGCGGTGTACATGGAGAAGATCGCCGTCGGGCCGGAAGGAGCGGGCATCGTCGACATCCGGCTCCCGGTCGAGAAGAACCTCTCCGCCCTGGCCAAGGCCAGGCGCAAGAACGTTCAGGATCTCAACGTGATGGTCCTCGACCGGCCCCGCCACGCCCAGATCATCACCGACATCCGCTCCACCGGGGCCAGGATCACCCTGATCCCGGACGGTGACGTGGCCGGGGCCATCGCCACCGCCTGGCCGGACTCCGGCGTCGACATGCTCTACGGGATCGGCGGGACCCCCGAGGGGGTGATCGCCGCCGCAGCCCTGAAGAGCATGGGCGGCGACCTCCAGGGGCGGCTGTGGTTCCGCAGCGACGAGGAGCGGCAGTCCGCCGTCGACCTCGGCTACGACCCGGACCGGATCATCGGTCTCGACGACCTGGTGGCCACCGACAACTGCTTCTTCGCCGCCACCGGCATCACCAGCGGTGAGCTGCTGCGAGGGGTCCGATTCGGCACCAACTCCATCACCACGCAGTCGCTGGTCATGCGGGGCCGGTCGGGGACCACCCGCTTGATCGAGGCGACGCACCGACCGAGCAAGCTCGAGGCGCTCTACGGGAGCTGAGTCACCGCACGATCACGGTCGGTGACGGTCGGTGACGGTCGGCGACGGTCACGCAGGGGCGACGGGCAGCAGCCGATGACGGTCGGCGCGAGGGTCAATCCGGGATGGTGATCTCGTCCAGGCCCTCTGCAGGGGCGGGGTAGCTCATGTCCAGCGCTTCGAGGGTCTGGATCAGGATCTCCGAGATCGCCAGGTTCCGATACCACTTGCGGTCGGCCGGGATCACGTACCACGGTGCCGAAGCGGTGCTCGTCCTCGACAGGGCGTCCTGGAACGCCTCCTGGTAGTCGTCCCACTTGACTCGGGTGACGAGGTCACCCGGATCGAACTTCCAGTTCTTGTCGGGCTCGTCGAGCCGGGCCTGGAGCCGTTCCCGCTGCTCCGCCTTGGAGATGTGGAGGAACAGCTTGACGATCGTGGTGCCCTCGTCGGCCAGCATCTGCTCGAACGCCACGATGTGGTCGTACCGCTTCTCCCATCGCTTCTCCGGCACCAGCCCCTCGACCCGCACCACCAGGACGTCCTCGTAGTGGCTGCGGTTGAAGATCGTCAGCTCCCCGTCGCCGGGGACCTCCATGTGGACCCGCCACAGGTAGTCGTGGGCCAGCTCCCGGCTGCTCGGGCGCTTGAACGAGGCCACCCTGACCCCCGATGGGTTGACCCCATCGAAGACGTGGCGGATGGTGCCGTCCTTGCCACCGGCGTCCATGGCCTGCAAGATCACGAGGACGCGCTCCTGGCCGTTGGCCCACAGCAGCTCCTGCAGCTCCTCCAGCCGGTCGTTGAGCTCGAGTAGGCGCTCCCGACCCTCCTTCTTGTGGTCGGCGTCCCAGAACGGCGTGTCGCCCGGATCGAGCTCCGAGAGGTCGAGCTGCTCATCGGGCTTGACCCGGAAGTGGTCGATGTCGAACGCCATCCGCCGAGCCTAGTGCCGTGACGGTTTCCTCGGGGACGATCCGTGGTCGTCGCCGCCGGTCCGGTAAGTTTGTTCCCGTGATCGTGGCTGAACTCGAGATCTGTCATTCTCGACCAATCGCTCCGACCCGGCGGGTGGCGCTGGGGCGCAGGAACCTGCCGGTCGACCCCGCCCCCGGGGCCGGCGGTGTGCTGCTGGCCGGCATCATCGCCCACAACGCCCCCAAGGTCGAGCCGGAGCTGCGAGAGGACCTGGTCACGGTCCTGGAGAAGCTGGCCATCGGCCAGCGGGTGGTGCAGCCGACGGTCCGGCACCGCTTCCAGGTCGACCGGGTCGGGTTGGCGGTCAGCCCCCAGCGGCTGGTGTCGGACGGCGCGTCCCTCGACTTCGAGTTCGAGGACTCGCTCGGCCGGCCGGTCCAGCTGGCCCTCGGTGCCCTCTACGCAGCGGGATCGCTGCCCGCCACGGTGCGGGAGCCGGTGTTCGACGCGCTGCGGTCGGCCCTGGTCTGGGGTCGGTCGGTCGACACGGCGTTCATCTCCTGGCTCATGGACGGCCGGGCCGCCGACATGGCCGACCTCCGGGCCTGGAACGACCCGGTGGCCTGGGCCCTGGAGATCCTGGAGATCGACGGCTCGGACGACGACACGCCGTCGAAGCGGGTCGTCCAGCGGCGGTTCCGGACGCTCGTGCGGGAGGCCCACCCCGACCACGGCGGCATCAGCGAGGGGGCGGCGAACCGGATCGCAGAGCTGACCGAGGCCCGGCGGATCCTGCTGGCCTCGTGACCGGCGCCGGCCCGCTGCTGGCGGTCAGGGTCGTGGCAGGGTCGGGTCGGCCGGATTGAAGTGCTCCAGCTCCCGCCGGGCCGTCTCCGGATAGGCCACGACGATGAGAACCGCCACCAGCAGTGGCGCGAACACCAGCGCCCCGACGGCCGAGCCCAGGTCGTCCCATCGGACGGACAGCTGGCCGACGACCACGAGGCCCAGCGCGCTCCCGGCCACGGCGGTCACGTCGATCATGCCTCCGACCCGGCCCCGTGCCCTGGTCGGGAACAGCTCGGTCTGGTAGCCCCGCAGCGCCGGCACCGCGGCTGCCGCCAGCGACACGCTGGCACCGGCGGTGAGCCACAGCACCAGCCCGGTCGACTGGTAGGAGACCGCGCTCAGGATGGCGCTGGCCGCCAGAGCGCCCGCCCCGAGCCAGCGGCGGCCGAACCGATCGGCGATGATCCCCCCGATGGGGACCGCGACGGTGGCCGGCAGGGAGATGGCCAGCTGGAACGTCGAGACCTCCGTGGCGGTGAAGTCGAGGTCACCCCGCAGGAACTCGTTCCGCAACTGGGAAGCGGGCGAGAGGTAGATCGCGGCGGTGAAGGCCGAGCCGGCGATCAGGGCGAACCGGAACCAGTTGACCGGGGCCGGCGATTGCACGGCGGCGGCGGCGACGTAGCGCCTGGTCTCCGGCATGTGCCGGCCGATCCACCACAGCAGGGGGAGGAACAGCAGCGGCACCACATAGGCCAGCCGCCAGGCCCCCTCGAACAGGTCGGCCACCGGGAGCACCCACACCACGAGCGCAGCGCCGAACCCGGTGGTCAGGGTCATGAAGCTGATGCTGAGGGCCCGTGAGGAGGCGGGGACCTCCTCGGTCGAGGCGAGGGTGATCAGCGTCAGCAGGCCGGTGGTCAGACCCCTGGCCACCGTCTGGCTCGCGCCGAGCGCGAGCATCCCGGGGGCCAACGATCCGAGGAACGAGAAGACGATTGCCCCGAGGGCGAAGCTGAGCACGAGGGGGCGGCGGCCGATGCGATCGGCCCGTCCGAGGAAGATGAACGACAGCAGCACCCCGACCCGGACCGCCGCCAGCGTGTTGGCCTGCACGTCGTCGCCAACCCCGAAGTCCGAGGAGGCGAAGGTGATCGTCTGGCCGATCAGCACCCCCATGTAGCCGGCCATCATGCCGACGGTGCCGAGGTGGGAGATGAGCGTGGCCGTCTCCCTGCTCACCACCTCCCGGGGCCACCACCAGCGGCGACGGGGCGTGCGTCGCCCGTCGGCCAGGGCCAACCGCATCGGCAGCCACAGGTAGGGCCACCACACCGGCAGCGCCAGCTTGTAGTCCGTTCGCTCCGTGATCTCGTAGCGCCCGTCGACCGGGTCGGAGACGGTCAGCCGCCGCTCGTAGTGTCGGAACGGGCCACGCTCGACGGTCCAGCTGTCGGGCCCGGTCGATCGCTCGACCAGCAGGTCCTGGCGGGGCTTGCGCAGCTCGGCCAGCTGTACCTCGTCGACCGTGGCTGTTCGCTCGATCGCTGCCATCGCCGGTCAGCGAGTGGCCGGGAGTCGTCCGACCATCGACGGTGCTGCGCTACGGCGGCTCGGGCCCGTCGCCGCGGCAGGACCGGGACAGTCCGCGTCGAGGACGACCTGGGACGTGACGGTGGTCACCGGTTGGGCGTGTCCCGGCCCGCTCGACTCCGGTGCTCGGGATCGACCGGCGGCTCGGTGTGCTCGCCGAGCTGGGCCGAGACGCGCCGGTTGGCCAACCACAGCAGCAGGCCGACGACCGCCAGCGGACCGACGACGAGCAGGATCTCGTCCCAGCCGCCCTGATGGGCGAGCAGGGAACCCGGCCGGACCGGGAATGTCTCGAGACCGCCCGACGATTTCATACGTAGTCAGCGTAGGCCGATACCGTGGAGTCCATGCCCGAAACGTCACCGATCGCAGCCACCGATGCCGAGCACCTGCCGGACGCTGGTTCGTCGAGCACCGACGGCTCCGGCGGTGATGGGCTGTACGACGCCGTCGCCCAGGTGGTGAAGATCATCCGCCCGGCGATCCAGGCCGATCAGGGCGACATCTTCCTCAAGGGAGTCGACGAGTCCGGGGTCGTTTCCGTCGAGCTGGTCGGGGCCTGTGTGAGTTGCCCGGCCTCCACCCAGACGCTGAAGCAGGGTCTCGAGCGCATCCTCAAGCAGCGCGTCGAAGGGGTCACAGAGGTCCGCCACGTCGGCGAGGAGCTGGCTGGGGCCGACGAGGGCACCGCCGTCTCCCTCTAGGCGGCAGCGGCGGACCACCTCGCCGGTGGCCCGCCATCGTTGAGCCGGTCAGGACTGCTGTCAGGCCCTGGCGCGCAGGCCGTCCCGGATCTCGGTCAGCAGCTCCACCTCGGTCGGACCCGCTTCCTCCTCGGCCGGAGGATTGGCCCGGTTGTAGGCCTTGACCAGCAGGAAGATGACGAAGGCGAGGATGACGAACGCGATGACCGTGGTGATCCACGTGCCGATCTCGATGTAGGCCGGCCCCTGGCCGACGACGACGCCGTTCTCGTCGGTGATGTCGTAGCTGCCGCCGAGGCTGATGCGGATGTCGCTGAAGTCGGGCTTGCCGAAGATCCTCGCCACGATCGGCATGATGATGTTGTCGACCAGACCCTGCACCACCGGGGCGAAGGCGAGAGCCATGATGAGGCCGACCGCGGTCTCGAACACGTTGCCCTTGTTGATGAAGTCCTTGAATTCCTGAATCACGAAGATCCTCCCGTGAGATAAACGCCGTAGCGAGGGTCAGACCCATCGTCGTCGCCCGAGGCGATCGTAGTTCGGCGTCTATCGCCGTCGGGGGATGTCGCGCCCCCGGGAGGGCTGCCGCAGCCGGCTTCGACGGCGAGGGTCAGGACTCCAGGTGAGCCTTGAGTCGTTTCAAGTTGCGCTTCCAGATCGCGGTGAGGATCGGCTTGGCCACCACTTCGCCCACCGGGCCACCGAGCCAGATCGGGAACGAGAGGTCCTCGCGCCAGGAGAATCGGGTCCGGTCGTCGGGGAGCGGGGTGAGCTGGAACTCGCCGGTGCCGGTGACGATGCCCTCGTGGCGGACGCCCATCTCCTTCTCGTCCTCCCAGCTGGTGATGGTCATGACGTCGGTGAGACGGATCGGCCCGACTTTCGTGTCGCACTCGAACGCGGTGCCGGTGCCCTCGGTCTGCTCGGTGATGAACCGGATCTCGGTGGCGTCGGCCATCCACTCGACGTGTGACGAGATGTCCCGCAGGTAGGCCCAGACGTCGGGGAGCGGGCGCTCGATCTCGGTGATGACGGTGACCTCGGCCATGGGTCGAGGTTAGTGGTCCCGGCCCGATTCACACCCGATTCCCGGCCGGGTTCACACCCGATTCCCGGCCCGGTTCACAGCCGATTCCCGGCCCGGTTCACAGCCGATTCCCGGCCCGGTTCACTGCCGATTCCCGGCCGGGTTCACGGCACGGGCGATCACGCCGACTCACGGCCCCTCGGCCCGCCGGTAGACCGAGATGTGGGTGTCCGGGTGCGCTTCGTCGGGTTGCTCGGTCCACGAGCCGTGGCGCTCGGTCAGGCGCAGGCCGGCCGATGCGGTCAACCGGTCGAGGTGGTCGGTGGTGAGCCATCGCAGCTTCCAGGGGCGGATCGAGACGCCTCGATCGGAGATCTCGAGGTGCTGACCGGTGATGGTCCGGGCCTCGACGTCGAGGCGGGTGGCGGTGACCACCAGTCCATTGCGATCCCTGTCCCTGACCCCGATGGACCGGCTCGGTCCGACCAGCAGCGGGGAGACGTCGATGGTCTCGATGATGATCGCTCCCCGATGGTCGACCAGCCCGGCCACCTCGCTGAGCAGCGAGAACTGCTCCGCTTCGCTCGTGAGGTTGAACAGCGTGTTGAAGGCGATGAGCGCGCCACCGATCACCCCGGTGCTCGAACCCCGTTGGGACCGCCGGAACGGGAGCGCTCGCATGTCACCCCTGACGAGGCTGATCGAGCCCGGCCCGGCGGCCCGGCGGCACCGGTCGAGCATCTCGGCCGAGCCGTCGAGGCCGATGACGGACAGCCCCAGAGCCGCCAGGGGGCGGGCCAGGCGTCCACTGCCGACCCCCAGTTCCAGGACCGGTCCGCCTCGGCACCGACGAGCCACGAATCGAGCGGTGGCGTCGGCGTCGCTGATGTCGTGGTACCAGCGGTCGTAGACGTCGGCGAAGGAGCGCCCGTAAGCGTCGGCCCGATCCAGGTCGAGCGTCCTCGGTTCCGATTCGACCGGAAGCCGGCCGGGCCCGTCAGTCACGCCCTCAACCTAACGTGGGCCTCATCGGGGTGGGAGTTTGTAGGATGCGGCCATGAGCATCACCGTCGAGCCCGGAGACCTCCCGGCCGAGATCGTGGCCCGCGGCCCCGGCTACCTGCTCAGCTCGGTGCTGGACAGCCGGCCCCATGCCGCCCATCTGCCGTTCCAGGTGGCCGCTGCGGAGGGGCAGGTCGAGCTCCGGGCCAGGGTCGGTCGGACGACCAGGGCCAACTGCGTCCAGCGGCCTGCGGTGACCCTGCTCTGGCCGCCTGCCGAGCCCGGCGGCCACAGTCTCATCGTCGACGGCGAGGCCCGGCTGGACGGCGACGAGCACGTCATCGTCACCGCCGTGAGCGCAGTGCTGCACCGACCGGCCCCCGAGTCGCCGTCCTGCGACTCGGTACCCTGAAGGGCATGACCCACTACCTCGACAACGCGGCGACGACGGCCATACGCCCGGCCGCGCTCGAGGTGATGATCCCGCTGCTGACCGACGGCTACGGGAACCCGTCCGGAGCCCATCGGATGGCCCGTGCTGCCAATCGGGTGCTGGACGACGCTCGGGAGGCGATGGCAGCCGCCCTGGGGGCCGAGCCGGGCCAGATCGTGTTCACCGGGGGCGGGACCGAGGCTGACAATCTCGCCGTGACCGGAGTGGTGGAGGCGATGGGTGGCGTTCCGGTCTGCTCGGCCATCGAGCACCATGCCGTCCTCGATCCGGTGGTCCACCACGGCGGCCGGGTCGTGGCGGTCGACGGCTCCGGCCGGGTCGATCTCGATCGGCTGACCGCTGCGCTCGACGACCGGGTCTCGGTGGTGTCGGTCATGATGGCCAACAACGAGACCGGCATCGTCCAACCGTTGCGCGAGGTCGTCGCCATCGTCAGGGAGCGAGCCCCCCGTGCCGTCGTCCACACCGATGCCGTCCAGGCGCTCTGCTGGCTCGATGTCGCGGAGCTGGGAGCAGGTGTCGACCTGCTGTCGGTCAGCGCCCACAAGTTCGGTGGCCCGAAGGGCGTCGGCGCGCTGGTGGTTCGCCCCGGGGTCGAGCTCACGCCGCTGCTCAAGGGTGGCGGCCAGGAACGAGATCGCCGCGGTGGGACCCACAACGTGGCTGGCATCGCCGCCATGGCCGTCGCGGCGACCGAGACGGTGGCGGAGCGGGCGCAACAGGTCTCCCGGGTGGGGGCGCTTCGTGATCGCCTCGCTGACGGGATCCGCGACCGACTCGACGGCGTGGTGGAGTCCGGTGTCCCCGGCTCCGACCGCTCCGGCAAGACGGCCAACATCTGTCACCTCTGCTTCGAGGGCATCGAGAGCGAGGCCCTGCTGTTCCTGCTCGAGAAGGCGGACATCATGGCCTCGGCAGCCTCGTCCTGCGCCAGCGGCGCCATGGAGCCGAGCCACGTGCTGGCGGCCATGGGATTCGATCGGGCCCTGGCGTTCGGCTCGCTGCGGTTGTCGCTCGGCTACCGCTCCACCGAGGCCGACGTCGATGCTGCGCTGGCCACCGTCCCCGCCGCGGTGAGCCGGCTGCGAGAGCGGGCCTGAGGTGGCCGAGATCCTGGTCGCGATGTCCGGCGGCGTCGACTCGTCGGTGGCCGCCGCACTGCTGGTGGCCGAGGGTCACCACGTGGTGGGGGTCACGCTCAAGCTGTGGGGCGGGGAGTCGGATTCCGGGTGCTGCTCGGTGTCCGACGTCGACGATGCCCGGCGGGTGGCCCAGCAGCTGGGGATCGACCATCACGTCTTCAACTTCGGTGACGAGTTCGCCCGCTTCGTGGTCGACCCCTACGTGGACGATCACCGCCGGGGCCTGACCCCCAATCCCTGTGTCGAGTGCAATCGCCACATCAAGTTCGACAAGCTGTTCCGACGGGCCGATGCCATCGGCTTCGACCGCATCGCCACCGGTCATCACGCTCGCATCGTGGAGCGGTCGAACGGTGTGCGGCGCATCGCGCGGGGGGTCGACCGATCGAAGGACCAGTCGTACGTGCTGCACATGTTGGACCAGGCCAACCTGGCCCGGCTGTCCTTCCCGGTCGGCGACCTCACCAAGGGCGACGTTCGCCGGCTGGCCGCCGAGCTGGGGCTGCGGACAGCCACCAAGCCGGACAGCCAGGACGTCTGCTTCATCCACTCACGAGGCGGGCGGCAGGTCTTCCTCGGTGACCGGATCCCGCTCCGACCGGCCAGACTGCTCGATCTCGGCGGCGACGAGGTGGGTCGGGTCGACTCGATCGAGCTGGTGACCCTGGGCCAGCGCAGGGGTCTGAACCTCGGTGGTGAGGTCGAGCGACGGTACGTCGTCGACATCGACACCGTCGCGGCGACGGCCACCGTCGGGCCGCGGGAGCACCTGCTCGTTGCCGGCCAGCCCATCGACGATCTGGCCTGGTCCGATCGAGCGCTCGCCGGTCGCTTCCTGGTCCAGTGCTCGGCCCATGGCGAGCCCCGACCGGCCCGGCTCGATGGCTCGGTGGTGGTGTGGGACGAGCCCCAGCCCCGGGTCGCCCCGGGCCAGTCGATGGTGCTGTACCGCGCCGACGACGTGGTCGGTGGTGGCACAGCCGGCCCGGTGGCCGGTCATGAGCCAGCCGGCCCGGTGGCCGGTCATGACACAGCCGGCCCGGTGGCCGGTCATGAGCCAGCCGGCCCGGTGGCCGAGCGGTCGTCGTCGGGGTCGTAGGGTCGTGGTCGAGGTCTTGCCGCCTGACGCCATCGAGATCGCGGCCGCAGCGCTCGCCGCCGGCCAGCTCGTCGCCTTTCCGACCGAGACGGTGTACGGGCTCGGGGCCGATGCCGGCGATCCGGCGGCGGTGACCGCCGTCTTCGAGGCCAAGGGCAGGCCGAGCGGGCACCCGCTGATCGTGCACCTCGCCGACCCGGGTGACCTCGATCGTCATGCTGCAACGGTCACGCCGGAAGCCCGGAAGCTGGCGGCTGCCTTCTGGCCGGGTCCGCTCACGCTCGTGGTGGCCCGCGGACCGGGCATCGCAGCCGAGACCGTCGGTGGCCTCGAGACGGTCGGGATCAGGGTGCCCGATCACCCGGTGGCCCTCGATCTGCTCCGGGCCTTCGGCGGTCCGGTGGCTGCGCCTTCGGCCAACCGGTTCGGCTCGGTCAGTCCGACCACGGCCGAGCACGTGATCGAGGACCTCGGCCGGTTGATCGACTACGTGCTCGATGGCGGGCCGTGCCCGGTGGGGGTCGAGTCGACGATCGTCGACGTCACCGGATCGAGGGCGATCCTGTTGAGACCGGGTGGGATCGCCGCTCCTGAGATCGAGTCGGTGATCGGAGCTCCGGTGGTCGACGGCCGGAGCGGGCCGGTCCGAGCCTCGGGCATGCTGGCATCCCACTACGCGCCGAATGCGACGGTGCGGTTGGTGGAGGCCGACCAGGCGGCGGCGATCATCGACGATGCTGCGGCCGGCGGGGCGCGGGTCGGGTTGATCGCACCGTTCGCCGACCGTCACCGTCCCTCGTGGCAGTTGCCGGACGACGCCACCGGCTATGCCACCGCCCTCTATGCCACCCTGCGGGCGGCCGACCGGCGAGGCCTGGATCTCGTGGTGGTGGTGCCACCGTCCACGGGCGAACTGCGCGACGCCGTCCTCGACCGGCTGTACAAGGCGGCCGCACCGCGGCCGGCCTGATAGTCGG
>JAHELU010000058.1:13729-23374 GCA_024644005.1 Acidimicrobiales bacterium
CAGAGGGCTAGTCCGGTCGTGAGCGGGCGGAGTCGTCTCGTCGGCGCCGACGCTGGCGCTTCTTGGCCACGAGCTGCGTGGTGGCGGTGATCTCCTCCACCTCGGGGACCGGCTCGTCACCGTCGAGCACCGCCCGCATCAGGGCCACGTGCTCCGCCGAGCTGCCGCAGCAGCCACCGATCAGCGACGCCCCCAGCTCCCGGGCTCGGTGGGCGTACGCGGCCATGACCTCGGGCGTCCCGTTGTAGCGCAGCTCGGTTCCGTGCCACTGGGGGATGCCGGCATTGCCCTTGCTGATGAGCAGGACGTCAGGGTTGGCCTCCCGGATCTGGCGCACCGCAGCCTCCGTGTCTGCGAGGTTGTTCCCGCAGTTCGCACCGATGCCGTCCAGCTGCAGACGGGCCGCCAGCTCGCCTGCCGCCGTGCCCGTCACGCCCATCATCGTCCGGCCCGCCGTGTCGAAGCTCATCGTCACGCAGATAGGGAGGTCGCAGACGCGGCGGGCTCCGGCCACCGCCGCTTCGACCTCCTCGATCGAGCTCATGGTCTCGATCCACAGGATGTCCGCCCCACCCTTGACGAGGCCCTCGGCCTGTTCGGCGAAGGCGGCCTCGCAGGCCAGCGGTGTCATCGAGCCCATCGGTTCCATCAGCTCGCCTGTGGGGCCCATCGACCCGGCCACCAGGATGGTCCTGCCCGGTTGCGCGGCCATGGCCCCATCCGCCACCTCGCGACCCAGTCGGGCCGCTGCCTCGTTCAGCTCGACCACGCGATCGTCGAGCTTGTGGAGCGCCAGCCGGTAGTGGGTCCCACCGAAGCTGTTGGTGAGGAAGATGTCGGAGCCTGCGTCGACATAGGCCTGATAGGCGGCCCGGATCTTCTCCGGTTCGTCGACGTTCCAGGCCTCCGGCGGGTCGCCGGAGCCGAGACCTCGCTTGAACAGTTCGGTGCCGGTGGCGCCGTCCATCAGGGCGAAACCGGCGGCGGCCACGAGCTCGTCGAGAACGGTCATGCCGCAAGTCTGGCCCATTCCGGACCGAATAGCTCGGCGCTTGCCGCATCTACCCAGGAGGGCGATGGTTGTCCTCGGGGTGGCCATTGGTGGGGAACCGGGTGAACCACTATCGTTTGGCGATGGCCGAGACCAAGCTGGACGTCGAGCACCTGTTCACCCTCGCCTTGGAGGTCGGTGATACCTCCAACGGCGTGATCCGCAACGGCCCGACCGGGACCCGGTACATCGCTCCTGTCACCGGTGGCACCTTCTCGGGACCGAGGGTCTCCGGCACCGTCGTCGCGCCGGCTGGCGACTGGGTCCACGCCCGACCGAACCGTACCGTCCACCTCGACGTCCGCCTGCAGCTCGTGACCGACGACGGCGAGGCGATCCTGATGACCTACCAGGGCATCGGGGTACCCCAGGGGGATGGCATCCTGTCGATCCGCTCCGCCCCGACCTTCGAGACGGGAGCCGAAGGGTATGCGTGGCTGAACGACGTCCAAGCCGTCGGGATCGGTACGTCGGACGGCCGCAGCGTGACCTACGAGGTCTACGGCCTCGATTGAGCGCTGTGGGTCCCCGGCCGGACCGGGGGGCCTCTAGACTCGGGCCATGGGCTATCCGTCACTGCGCAGGGACTCGGTCGAGCCGAGCTTCGACGATCCGGCCGAGGAGCGGCTCCACCGGAAGCGGCAGTGCGCCCTCGGCTACCGGGTGTTCGCCGCGCTGCGCTGGGGCCAGCTCGGCGACGGTCACATCAGCGCTCGGGATCCGGAGCGGACCGACCACTTCTGGCTGTTGCGCTATGGCGTGCCGTTCGAACGGGCCACGGTCGACGATCTCGTGCTCGTGGCGCCGGATGGCTCGGTCGTCGATGGCGGCCCGACGACCCGGGGCGATGAGGCCGAGATCAACGACACTGCGTACTACATCCACATGCCGATCCACGAGGCCAGGCCGGAGATCGTCAGTGCGGTGCACACCCACACAGGGTACGGCACCCCGTGGGCGGCCACCGTCGAGCCGTTCCGGGCCATCAGCCAGGAGGCCTGCTCCTTCGTGTTCGACCAGTCGATCTTCCGGGGCGAGGAGGTCAACGTCATGGACTACCAGACCGGCAGCCGCATCGCAGAGGCGATGGGCACCACCCGACTCTGCTTCCTCCGCAACCATGGCCTGCTGACGGTCGGTCGATCGGTGGCCGAGGCCATGGGGTTCTACGTGATGGCGGAGCGGGTGGCCGAGACCCACCTCAAGGCTCCTTCGGCCAAGCCGATCTCCGACGAGGCGGCGAAGTCGATGGCCGAGTGGGCCGAGCGCCCGGAGGTCGGTTGGGTGTCGTTCCAGTACCTGGTGCGGACCGTGGTCCCCGACCCGTCCGTGGTGGGGTAGGGCGGTCAGGCCGGCGTCGAGGCCGTCCCGATCTTGAGGCCGCGGATGCGGGCCTCGGACAGCATCGCGCCCGGCAGCGTCGGCGTGAACACGATGTTGGTCACCTCCAGGCTGCGAGCCTCCCCGCGCTCCCGCAGCGTGATCGGCATCGGTTGCTTCAGGGCCACCTCGATGGCGAGACCCATCGCCCCCCCGGACAGGTCGATCCGCTCCGGCCCGTCGTGGTCCGACCCCTCGCCGACCAGCGCAGGCCCGACGGACGACACCTGGCTCCGGGGGAACAGGACGGCGTCGACCAGGAGCATCGAGTCCTTGATGACGAAGCCGGCCGGCACGAACACGATCCAGCGGCGGGCCAGCTGGTGCAGGACACGGCTCCCGGCCCAGACGGCCGCCGCACCGATCACCGCCGCGACGACGGCCGCGACGTACCACTCCCGCAGGAGCAGTACCGGGGGCACGACCAGGCCGGCGGCCGCCACCAGCCACGCCAGCTGGACCGGGCCGAGCAGCGCGAAGCCGGGCGGGCGGAGGGCCATGCGACGCTCGGATCCGTAGGCCGAGCCATTGATCATGCGGTCGCCGACGGTTGGCAGGAAGGCGATCGCGGTGACGACGGCGGCCCAGGCGATGGCGAGGCCTGCGGTGCCGCCCCAGCCGGCGCTGCTGGCGGCGAGGACCGCAACGCCGACGGTGGCCGGGGCGGCGATCCGGGAGATCGTCAGGCTGCGGGGCGACGGCGTCAGCAGGGCCACGAGCACCACGAACCAGGCGGCCCACAGGCCGATCTCCACCAGCAATCGGGGGGTCGACGCCCGTCCCTCGAAGGCCCTCCCGAGGACCGGGCCGATCGTGGCCGGCGCCACGAGCCAGACGGCCCGTGCCGGCCACAGTCCGAGTCTGTCGAGGATCATCGGGCTCAGTGTGCCCGATCGAGGCCACCGATCCCGTCGTCACCGAAGTTGGCTACTCTCGGAGAGGTGGGTGAAACGACCTCAGTGCAGGAACGGCTCGACGAGCTCCGGCGCCTGATCCGCCATCACAACGATCTCTACCATCGCCTGGACGCCCCCGAGATCCCCGACGTCGAGTACGACCTGCTGGTCCGGGAGCTCGAGGCCCTCGAGGCCGAGCACCCGGAGCTCATCGTCCCCGATTCGCCGACCCAGACCGTCGGCGGCGCCCCGTCCGCCACGTTCGCCCCGGTCACCCACGAGCTCCCGATGATGAGCCTCGACAACGCCTTCACCCGGGCCGAGCTGAACGGCTGGGCCGCCAGGGTGGCCCGCGGTCTCGATCTCGAGCTGGACCAGGGGCCGCCGGGGGTCGACCCCGGCCACGAGGCAGACGGTGGCCCGGTCGTCGACGTAGCCGCGGCCATCGCCGCCGCGGCGGCGGCAGCCCCGGTCGGCTATGTGTGCGAGCTCAAGATCGACGGTGTCGCCTGCTCTCTCCGCTACGAGGACGGGGTCCTCGTCCAGGCCGCAACCAGGGGCAACGGTCGGGTCGGTGAGGACATCACGGCCAACATCAGGGGCATCGCCGTCATCCCGAACGAGCTCACCGGTCCGGCCCCGCAGGTGGTCGAGGTCAGGGGCGAGGTGTACCTGCCCGTTTCCACCTTCGAGAAGCTGAACGAGTCGCAGGAGGCGGCCGGCCTCCCCCGCTACGCCAATCCCCGCAACACGGCGGCGGGCAGCCTGAGGCAGAAGGATCCGGCCATCACCGCCGGCCGGGGGCTGGCGTTCTGGTCGTACCAGCTCGGCGTCGTCGAGGGTGGCCCGTCCCTCGAGGGCCACGGGGACGCGCTCGACTGGCTCGCCGAGCTGGGCCTGCCGGTCAACCCCGAGCGACGCCGGGTCGAGACGGTCGACGAGGTGGTGGCGTTCGCCGACCACTGGCTGGAGCACCGCCACGACCTCGACTACGAGATCGACGGTGCGGTGGTCAAGGTCGATCGGTTGGCCCGCCAGGAGGCGCTCGGGGCCACGGCCAAGGCGCCCCGGTGGGCCATCGCCTACAAGTTCCCGCCCGAGGAGCGGACCACCAAGCTGCTCGACATCCAGGTCTCGATCGGCCGAACCGGCAAGGCCACGCCGTTCGCCGTGCTCGAGCCCGTGTTCGTCGGCGGGTCGACGGTCCAGGTGGCAACCCTCCACAACGACGACCAGGTCAGGTTGAAAGATGTCCGCCCGGGAGACACCGTCGTCGTGCGCAAGGCCGGCGACGTCATCCCCGAGGTCATCGGCCCGGTACTGGCCGAGCGGCCGGCGGGGCTGGAGCGGTGGACCTTCCCCGAGAGCTGTCCGGCCTGCGACACGCCCCTGGTGCGGCCCGAGGGCGAGGCCCACAACTTCTGCGTGAACCCCACCTGCCCGGCCCAGCGCCAGGGCCGGATCGAGCACTTCACGTCCCGAGGCGGCATGGACATCGAGGGCATGGGGGAGAGCACGGTGGCGCTGTTCATCGAGCAGGGCCTGATCTCCGATGTCGGCGACATCTACGACATCGATTGGGACGCGGTGGCCGAGCTCGAGGGCTTCGGCCAGACCTCGATCGACAACCTCAAGGCGGCCATCGAGGCATCCAAGCAACGGCCGCTGGCCAGCCTGCTGGTCGGCCTCGGCATCCGTCACCTCGGTCCGGCCGGGGCAGAGGTCCTCGCCAGGGCGTTCGGCCATCTCGATGCGATCGTGTCGGCCACCGCCGAGGAGATGGCGGCGATCGACGGGGTCGGACCGACGATCGCCGCCAGCGTCGCCGACTACTTCGCAACCGACGAGGCTCGGGCCCTGGTGGCGAGGCTCCAGGCCGCCGGCGTCAACGTCCAGGGCCCGGAGGTCACCTCGGTGCCCCAGGTGCTGGAGGGCCTGTCGATCGTGGTCAGCGGCACGCTGAGTGGCTTCTCCCGGGACGGGGCGGCCCAGGCCATCAAGTCCCGAGGGGGGAAGAACCCGGGATCGGTGTCGAAGAAGACCACCGCCCTGGTGGTCGGCACGGAGCCGGGGGCGTCCAAGCTCACCAAGGCCGAGGAGCTCGGCGTGCCGATCATCGACGAGGCGGGCTTCGAGGCACTGCTCGAGACCGGTCGGCTACCCGACTGACCGGGCTCCCTCCTGGGCATGCCCGCCTTGGCCCACCACTGGTGCCGCTAGGTGGCGTCGAACACGTTCTCGGTCTTCACCGCGCAAGCCTGGGTGGCGTCGGACAGGCGGAAGACGCAGACCTCGAGCACGTTGTCGACCGGTCGGATGTAGGTCCCGTTCGGGCAGTTGTCGTCGGGCTTGAACGTGTAGTAGCCGAGTGAGCGGGAGGCGGTGATCACCTCGGAGATCTCCCCGTTCTCGTCGAGGTTGACGTTCATCTGCTCGGGCGGGATCACGATCCCGTTGATGGTCAGCTTGGCCCCGAACCCGGGGGCGAGGTCGACCCCGATCTCCTCGCGACAGGCGCTGCCCTCACCGGAGCGTGGCAGGAACCCCTCGATCGCCCCGGCTGCACTGTCGCTCGGCGAGGTCGGAGAGACGGCGGGCTCGGCCGCCTGGCCCCCGGCGGCGGCCGACGTGGCCGGATCGGCGCCGACGATCCTGGGCTCGTCGAGCTTGTTGTCGTCCTGGTAGGCGGCGGCCAGAATCAGCGCCAGGAGCGCGACGGCCAGCATGCCGGCGATGGCGAACCGCTGGCGGGTCTGGGAGATCATCGGCTGTCACGGTTCATCGTCTACAGTCTGCCAAGCCGAGGGCTGCTGCCACTACGCTCGACTGCTATGTCGGGAGCCAACCTCGACCATGCAGTGGGCAGGACGCTGGGCGAGCGCTACGAGCTCGTCTCGCGGATCGGGTCCGGCGCATCGGCCGAGGTCTACCTTGCCACCGATCTCCGTCTTGGGAGGCGAGTGGCGGTCAAGCAGTTGCGGTCGAGCCTGACCGACGACGTCCGCTTCGCCAAGCTCTTCCGCAGCGAGGCCCAGCTGGCCGCCACGCTGAGCCATCCCAACATCCTCACGGTCTTCGACTGGAGCGGAGACGACGACGGTGCCGACGGCGGGGCCTACATCGTCACCGAGCTGCTCGGCGGCGGGACCCTGCGAACCCTGCTCGACGCCGAGGGCACGATCAGCCTGGCCCAGGCGGCCTACATCGGCCTGCAGACCGCCCAGGGGCTCGTCGTCGCCCACAGCCAGGGCCTGGTCCACCGCGACATCAAGCCGGCCAACCTCCTGTTCGGCCACGACGGCCGGGTCAGGATCGCCGATTTCGGCATCGCCCGGGCCGTTGCCGAGGCGGCGTGGACCGAGCCGGAGGGGGTGCTGATCGGCACGGCCCGCTACGCCGCTCCCGAGCAGGCGACGGTCGGGGCGATAGACGGCCTCGTCGACGTCTACTCGCTCGCGATCTGCCTCATCGAAGCGCTGACCGGCGAGGTGCCGCTGGTCAGGGACAACGCCCTCGGCACGATGATGCTGCGTCAGGAGGTCGATCTCCCGGTCGACGGCTCGTTCGGCGTGCTGGCCGAGCCGCTGGCGTGGGCCGGGATGGCCGACACCGCCGAACGGGCCACGGCCGTCGAGCTGCGGGACGCGCTGCTGCTGGTCTGCCGGACCCTGCCCGACCCCGATCCGCTGACGCTGGTCGACCTGACCGAGACCGGGCTCGGTCGGGTCCCTGACGAGCCGAACGTCTGGATCAACGACGACGGTGAGGTGATCATCGACGGCGGCGACGATGCCGACCTGGCCCTCGGTCACCCGGATCAATACACCGGCCCGGACCAGTACGCCGGCCCGGACCAGTACGCCGGCCCGGACCAGTACGCCGGCCCTGATCAATACGCCGGCCCGGACGAGTACGCCGGCCCTGATCAGTACGCCGGCCCGGATCGATACGCCGGCCCGGATCAGTACGCCGGCCCGGATCGGGACCGCTACGACGAGCGGTCCGGCTCCCGGCTGCGACGCTGGATCATCGGCCTTGTCCTGCTGGCCGCAGCGGGGGCCGGGGCCGTGACCGCCGGCCGGCTGTTGGCCGAATCGCAACGCCAGGACGTGGCGACCATACCCCTCGGTATCCCGTCCTATCCGGTGGCCGACTTCGACGGCATGACGCCCGACGAGGTCGAGGCTGCGGTCGAGTCGAACCGGTGGAGCGTGGTGGTCACCGAGGAGTTCGTCGACGGGACCGAGGCCGGACAGCTGCTGTCCCAGGACCCCGAACCGGGCTCCCAGATGGGGCCGGGCGGGCAGGTCGAGCTGGTCTACTCGCTCGGTCCCCAGCGCCGGGTGATCCCGGAGATGATCGGCCGGTCGGAGGCCGATGTCCGGTCCGCGATCGAGGCGGCGATGCTCACCGTCGGGTCGGTGGTGGAGGCCCCGAACGAGGACGTCGAGGCCGGTGTGGTGCTGGAGGCCACGATCGAGGGCGTACCGGCCCAGCCGGGCGCCGAGTTCCTGACCGGCACCACGATCGACCTGCTGGTCAGCTCGGGGCCGGCCCCCCGGGAGGTGCCGCCGCTGGCCGGGCTCACCCTCGAGCAGGCCAGGCTGGCCGTCCAGGATCAGGACCTCGTCCTCGCCACGGCCGAGGCCTACTCGGAGGCGGTCGGCGAAGGGCTCGTCATCGGCGTCGATCCCGGTCCCGGTTCGTTCGTGGCCCGGGGTGAGACCGTCACCGTCACCGTCTCCCTCGGCCGGCCGTTCGTCATCGTGCCCGACCTGACCGGCAGACCGGTCTCGGAGGCGATCGACGAGCTGCGGGCGGCAGGCTTCGGCGTGGTCATCAACGGCTCGGTCGGGGCCGAGGTGCTCACCACGAGACCGACCGCCGGCACGTCGGTCCGATCCGGCACGGAGATCGAGATCATCTCGGCCAACTGATCGATCGGATGACACCCGGGAGCTCGTCCGCCACAAGCCCGGATCTTTCGTCGGGAAGCGTTTGCCCTGCTGACCGGCCTGACCTCTCGGGGACCCAGCAACCGTGAAGGACCAGGTCGTGGGCTCACCATGCAAGATCGAGGCCTAGGCGTCCTTGGCCGTGAGGGCGTCCAACTTCTCGTACATCTCGACCGCGACCGGATCGATCTGGGTGGGCGGCACCGCCTGCAGGGCCAACAGCTTGGAGGCGTCGCCGTCGACCAGGATCTTGCCGGTCAGGAAGGCCTGCATCACCTCCTGCTGGTCCCGGGTCACGAACGCCGCCCTGGCCGTCGGGTAGTCGACCGTGACGG
This sequence comes from Acidimicrobiales bacterium, assembly GCA_024644005.1. Taxonomy (GTDB): domain Bacteria; phylum Actinomycetota; class Acidimicrobiia; order Acidimicrobiales; family SZUA-35; genus JAHELU01. Next base: position 22,347 of record JAHELU010000058.1, read on the forward strand.
TCAGCTCCGGATCGGTGAGGTGGCCGTGCTCGATGATGGTCTGCCCGGAGCTGGTGTCGATGTGACCGTTGACCGTCGGGTCGTCGCCATGGGGCACGTCGGTGATGACGATGTTGACCCTGGCCTGGACCGGCGACGTCGGAACCTGCTCCGCGTACTCCTCGCGGAGCGCCCTGGCGGCGTCGATCCACTCTGGCGACAGGAACGGGTAGCTGGCCACCGTGAGATCGTATCCGGTACCGTCGAGGTGATGCCCGAGCCCGCGACCAAGAAAACCGGGCGACAGCGGCGCCTGGAGTCTCGGCAGCGTGAAGAGCTGTGGAAGAACCCGCCGCTGCGGATCAACATGGACATCTGCATCAACTGCGATGCCTGCTTCCGAGCGTGTCCGAAGCCGTTCGGCGCCATCTTCAACCACGACATCGACGTCATCATCATCCCGGAGCTGTGCTCCGGCTGCAACAAGTGCATCGACCCCTGCCCGGTCGACTGCATCCACCCGGACCCCGATTGGACCCCGGCCCCCGAGGAGTGGTGGGCCGAACCGGCAACCGACGATCCATACGCTTGACGCTCGGCTGACCCACCGAACACCGCAGAGGTTGCTGGTCACGCCACTAGCCTGGACACGTGCCCAACCCCGCCGAAGATCCAGCAGCCAGAGAGCCCCTCACCAGAGACGACGTGGCCAAGGTGGCCAGCCTCGCGCTGCTCGAGCTGACCGATGCCGAGCTGGAGGAGTTCACCGGCCAGCTCGACGCCGTGCTCGACCTGGCCGGACAGCTCGAGGAGTTCGACGTGGCCGACGTGCCACCCACCTCCCACCCGTTCGGCCTGGTGAACGTCTTCCGACCAGACGTCGTCGAAGCGGTCGCCCCCGATGACCACGTCCGGGAGGAGGCCCTCGCCGCAGGGCCGGAGATCGAGGATCACCGGTTCAAGGTCCCGCCCGCCCTGGGGGAGGCGCCATGAGTGCCGGACGTCCGGAGGCCGTCCTGACGGAGTTCCTGCCTTCGGCAACCCTGCGG
>JAHELU010000231.1 GCA_024644005.1 Acidimicrobiales bacterium
GTCCGTCGGGCCACCTCGTCGTCGACCAGGGCCATCGGATTGTGGCGGTGGCCGGGGTGGGTCAGGTCGCCCCACACCTCGTCGCTGATCAACAGCAGATCGTGCTCGACCACCACCTCCCCGATGGCCTGGCGCTCCTCGTCGTCGAAGACCCGGCCGGTCGGGTTGTGGGGGCTGCACAGCAGCAGCACCGACGTGGTGTCGTCGATCGCCGCTTCGAGCCGCTGGCGGTCGAGTCGCCAACCGTCCGGGTCCAGTGGGACGTCGATCAGCCGACGGCCCGCCCCGTCGATGGCTTTCAGGAACGGCGGGTAGATCGGGGTGAGCAGGACGATGCCGTCCCCCGGCCCGCTGTGGAGCCAGATCGACACGGCGATGGCGTGCAGCACGTCGTTGAACAACGTCACCTCCTCGATCGCCGGCTCCCAGCGGTGATAGCGCCGCTGCCACTCGCAGAACCGCTCGGGGAGCTGGTGGGCCGCATCGAGGTTGTACCCGAAGTCGCCGCGGGCGGCCAGCGCCTGCACCGCCTCCACTGCGCACTCGGGAGGGGCGAGGTCCATGTCGGCCACCCAGGCCGGCAGCACGTCGTGGCCGTAGCGCGACCACTTGATGCCGGTCAGCCGCCGCAACTCCGCTTCGGTACGCACGCTGTCACCTCTCGTCTGGCTGTCCGCTGCCGATGGGCGGGTAGCCGCTCACTGCGATCACCGAAGATAGGCCGGATCGCCGGCCCATCGGTAAAACGGCCGGGTGTGGCCGGCCGGCCGTCACGAGCCGGGACCGCTCTCCTGCTCCTCGGCCAGGCTCATCCACCGCTCCTCGGTGCTGGTGAGCGCCGCCGTCACCTCGGCGAGCTCGGTGCCTATCGCCGCCAACCGCTCGTGGTCGTCACCGGCCTCGACGAGTCGCTGCTCGAGCCGCGCCTTGTCCCGCTCCAGCCTGGTCAGCTCCTTCTCGGCCTGCCGGAGGAGATGGCCGATCGTGCTCGCCGAGCGGCCGGACCCGGTTCGTCGCGGGGACGAGCGGTTCCGGGCCGGGGAGCCTCGCTGCGCCGGAGCCCGGCCGGCGGTCGGCACCGCGTGGCGTCGAGCGGCCACCGAGCGACGGGCCTCGTCCCACGCAGCGAAACCGCCGGGATAGCGGAACGCCCGACCGGAGCCGTCCATGATCAGCGCGTCGGTGACCACCCGCTCGAGGAAGGCCCGGTCATGGCTCACCACCACCGCAGCCCCCGGCCAGTCCTGGAGGAAGTCCTCGAGCGCTCGCAGCGTCTCGAGATCGAAGTCGTTGGTCGGCTCGTCGAGCAGGAGCACGTTCGGCCGGTCGGCCAGTACCCGCAGCAGCTGGAGCCGCCGCCGCTCACCGCCGGACAGGGTGGCGACGGGGGCCCACTGCGCATCGGCGTCGAACCAGAAGGCCTCCAACAGCCGGGCGTCGGTCCAGTCGGGGCTGCGGTGGGGCCCCGCCACCACGTCACGGGCCCGGGCTGTCGGATCGAGCGCGGTCCCCATCTGGTCGTAGTAACCGATCTGCACCGTCGAACCGATCGTCACCGTGCCCCGATCGGGCTTGCGGCGGGTGGCGAGCACATCGAGGAGCGTGGTCTTGCCGACCCCGTTCGGCCCGACGATGCCGAGCCGCTCGCGGTTGTCGAGCCGGAGCTCGAGGTCCCGACACAGGACCCGACCGTCCGGGGTCGCCAGCTCGACGGCCTCGAGCTCGATGACGATGTCGCCGAGCCGGGGGGTCGGGAACTCGAGGTGGAGATCTGCGGGCCGGGCAGGGCCCTCCGCTCGACCGTCGACCAGGGCCCGTGCCGCCTCGATCCTGGCCTTGGGCTTCGAGGTCCTGGCCGGCGCGCCGCGCCGGAGCCACGCCAGCTCGGTCCTGGCCAGGTTTCGGCGAACCGCCTCGGCGGTGGCCGCCTCCACCTGACGGGCCTGCCTGGCCTCCAGGTAGCCGCTGTAGCCCTCGTTGTGGACGAATGCAGCGCCGCGGTCCAGTTCGAGCATGCGGGTGGTGAGCCGGTCGAGCAGGTGACGATCGTGGGTGACCAGGATCAGGCCACCTCGATGGGCGGCCAGGCGGTTCTCCAGCCACTCGATGGCGTCGAGATCGAGGTGATTCGTCGGCTCGTCGAGGATCAGCAGATCGGCCGGCTGGACCAGGGCCCTGGCCAGCGCCACCCGCTTGGCCTCGCCACCCGACAGCGAGCCGGTGTCGCGGGCGAGGTGGTCACCCATGCCGATCCGTTGCAGGACCTCCTCGATCTCCCAGCGCTCGCTCGACCCATCACCCCCGTCGACGGCGGCGAACACCGACCCGGGCGGCAGGACGGCCTCCTGGTCGAGCACCGACACGGTGACGCCGCGGCCGAACCGCACCTGGCCGGAGTCCGGGGTGACGGTGCCGGCCAGCACCCGCAGCAGGGTCGACTTGCCGGTCCCGTTGATTCCGATCACCCCGATCCGATCGCCGGTCGACACCGTCAGCGAGACCCGGTCGAACAGCGCTCGGTCCGGTCTGGTCATCGTCACGTCGACGGCGTCAACCAGGATCACGCCAGCACACTACGGTCGGCCGGCCCGGGACGCTACCGACCCAGGAGCGACTGCGGCAGCGGGCGGCACGATCGATGTCGATCGGCGTGTCGACCCGGCCGTCCCGATCGGTCCGGTGAACTCGCTCGCTCCGACCGATTTCTGCTCGACGGCGGCCACACTGGGGCGGTGAACAGCGTGCCACCCCTCCATCCGAAGCCGCCGGGACTGGCCCTGCGCTCCCTGGGGCTGGTGATCCCCGGCATTCGGCAGGTCTCGGCCCAGATCGGCCCCTACACCCGCTGGTGGAGCGAGCAGAATCAGGTGGCGGTCCGCAGCGACGGTCCCCTGCTGGCCGTCATCGGCGACTCCACCGCCATCGGGATCGGGGCCTCGGCTCCGGATCGGGGCTACGTCGGAGTGCTGCGGGACTCGCTCGATCGTCGTGACCGGCGGCGCTGGCGGGTGGTCAACCTGGCCCAGTCGGGAGCCAGGGTGACCGACGGGCTCGAGCGGCAGCTGCCGATCCTCGCCGAGCTGGCGCCGCCCAGCCTCACGATCTGCTGCATCGGCACGAACGACGTCGTGTGGTCGGCCGACACCAAGGCGCTGCGCGATCGGCTCCGCTCGCTCGTCGCCGCGCTGCCGCCGGGCAGCGTCGTCGGGCTCGTCGCCGGCGGCTCGCCGAGGGCCAGCGTGGCCAATCGGGCGGTGGAGGACGCCGCATCGGAAGGCGGACACACCGTGGTCGACCCGTGGCGGGAGCCCGGCCCACCGCCGGGCGAGCGGCTCGCCGAGGACCGGTTCCATCCGAGCGATCTCGGCTACGCCCTGATGGCCCGGCCGTTCGCCAGGCACCTCGACGCTCCCGAGCCGTCGACGGACTAGGGTCCGGGTGACCGAGTGTCCGGGCGACCGAGTGTTCGGGCGACCTAGGGTCCGGGCGACCTAAGGCGACCGAGTGTCCGGGCGACCGAGTGTCCGGGCGACCTAGGGTCCGGGCGACCGAGGAGCGAGCGATGCCAGGACAGTCCGGGAGAGGGCCGGGAACCCGAGCCGGGGCGCAGGCCGGGATACTCAGCGGACCGATCGACGCCGACGGCGGCCGTCGATCACGCCCCCAGTGGCCAACCGTCGCGGCCGAGCGCGGTCTCGTCGTCAGACACCGGACCAGCGGCTGCGTCGGGAGGATCGTGCGGTTCTCCCCCCAACGGGTGGTGCTCGAGGACGGCAACGGGCGAGAGCATGCGCTACCGGTGGCTCCCGGGGCGTTCTCGGTCGGCGGGCGGACCGTGACCCTGGTCCGGCCGGCCGCCACCCCCGCCGGGCCGTCGCTCACCGCGTCCGGCTCGCTGGCCCCGGAGCGGGCCTCGGCCAGGGTGGCCGCAGCCAGCCGCATCATGGTCGAGGGCCTGCACGACGCCGAGCTCGTCGAGAAGATATGGGGAGACGACCTCCGGGCCGAGGGCGTCGTGGTCGAGCCGCTGCACGGGGCGGACGACCTGCAAGCGGTCGTCGCCGAGTTCGGCCCGACCCCCGAGCGGCGCCTCGGCGTCCTGCTCGATCACCTGGTGGCCGACACGAAGGAGTACCGGATCGCGCTGGCCGCGACCCGAGGCGCTCCCGGTGAGCTCACCGCTGCACGAGACAACGTGCTGATCAGGGGACACCCGTACGTCGACATCTGGCAGGCGGTCAGGCCCGCCGCCATCGGCATCGAGGCCTGGCCGACGGTACCGAAGGGGACCGATTGGAAGGAGGGCATCCGGTCCGCCCTCGGATTCGGGGGGTCGACCGGTGAGCTGTGGCGGGCCATCCTCGGCCGGGTCACGTCCTACCGGGACCTCGAGCCGTCGCTGGTGGGAGCGGTCGAGGAGCTGATCGATTTCGTGGCTCCCCCACCACCCGACCGCTGATCGTCGGGGCGGTCAGCGGCGAGCCGGCCTCTTCTGGTCGACAACGCCGAACCAGAGCTCCGGATCGATGCGGTGGGGACCGACCGGCGGGTTGAACAGGAACCCCTGCATCAGCCCGACACCGAGGTCACGCAGCTCGTCCCGTTGATCCTCGAACTCGACGCCCTCGGCGATGACCCGCATGTCGAGCGCCTTGGCCATGGCCACGACCGCCTCGATGATCGCCCGATCGGCGTCACCGGTTCGCATGTCCCGCACGAATCGCTTGTCGATCTTCAGCGTGGTCACCATGTCGAACTGCTTCACGTAGGCCAGCGACGACTGCCCGGTCCCGAAGTCGTCGATCGACAACTCGACGCCGAGCCGACGCAGCTGCCGGAGCGACTGCAGGCCGTCGAGGTGGTCGACGATCACGTCCTCGGTGATCTCGAGCACCAGTTGCTCCGGCCGGAGTCCCGCCCAGGTCAGCACATCCGCCACCTTGCGGGGCAGGCCGGTGTCGACCAGTTGCTGCTCGGCGAGGTTCACGCTCATCTTGACCTGTCGAGCGGCCGGGGCGATGTGGTTCCAGACCGCAGCCTGGGCGCAGGCCTCCCGGAGGACGAGCTCGCCGAGCTTGGACATCATGCCCGCCTCCTCGGCGATCGGCAGGAACTGCCCCGGATCGAGGAGCCCACGTTCGGGGTGGTTCCAGCGAACCAGCGCCTCGAAGCCGTAGAGGCCGGCGCCCATCACGTTGACGATCGGCTGGTAGTAGACCGCCAGCTCGTCACGCTCGAACGCGAGCTGCAAGTCCCGTTCGATGTCCATGCGGTCCATGACCAGCAGGCGCTGGGCGTCGTCGAAGACCGCATAGCCGGACTTGGTCTCCTTCGCCCGGTACATCGCGGCGTCGGCGTCGCGGACCAGATCGTCGGCCCAGCGGTGGTCACCCGGCTTGGCGATCGAGATGCCGATGCTGGTGCCGATCCGGTGGTCCTGGCCGTTGAGTGCCACGGGATCGGAGAACCGACGCAGGATCTGCTCGGCCATGGCCACCACCGAATCGGGGGACATGAGATCACGGCAGACCACGACGAACTCGTCACCGCCGAGCCGGGCCACCACGTCGGTGCTGCGGATCGTCGATCGGAGTCGCTCGGCCACGATCTTGAGCAGCTCGTCACCGACCTCGTGGCCCATCGAGTCGTTGACGATCTTGAAACGGTCGAGGTCGAGGAACAGGACGCCCAACACCATCTCGTCCCGGCGGGCGTCGATGATCGACTCGTCGAGCACCCGGAACAGCTCGGCCCGGTTCGGCAACCCGGTCAGGGCGTCGTGGCGGGCATCGTGAGCAACCTGATCGAGCCGGCGCTGGTCCGGTTTCGCCACCAGCATGAGCACGAGGGCCGCCACCGAGCCGCCGGCTGCGCCCAGCATGCCGGCGGTCAGGGTC
>JAHELU010000232.1 GCA_024644005.1 Acidimicrobiales bacterium
ACGTGACCGGGCGTGGCGGCGAGATCGACCTGTCCCATCAGGACGCAACCTGGAGCCTCCACGGTGATGCCCTCGTCCTCGCCGATCGCGAGGGGCGCGATGTCGGTCGGATGGGCAATCGCGAGCCGGGGGTGGCCGTCAGTGGCATCTGGGCCACCGCCGACCACCGGTGGGTGGCCATCGTCGGTCCGCCCCCGTGTGCCGGTCTGGCCGAGGAAGCGGGTCGGCTCCCGGCGGAGGAGCTGGTGGCGGCGGTGACCGCCGAGGGTGGGCGCGCCGTCGAGGTGCTCGATCCCTGGACCGCTCCCGCCGTCGGACCCATCGCCGGGCTGCTGGAGGAGGTGGACCATCCCGTCACCGGTCCGGTCCGCCACGTCGCCAGCCCGTTCCGCATCGATGGGGTCCGTCCCGCCAGCGTCGGTCCCGCGCCGCTGTTCGACCAGCACACCGACGAGGTCATCGCCGAGCTGGCGGGGTACGGGCCTGAGCGGTTGGCCGATCTGCGGGCGGCCGAGGTCATCGGCGGTGAGCTACCGGCTCCGGCCACGCTGGGGTACCGGTTCTGATGGTGACCGACGTCGATCTCGAGACCGCCGCTCGGGACTGGCGGGAGGACGGGTGGACCCTCATCGACGGGCTGGTGCCGACCGATGACGTCGACCGGGCTCTGGTCGAGATCGACCATCTCGAGATCCCCCGACCGACAGGACCGACGAGACGGGCCGATGTGGCGGCCACCGAGCCCCGGTTCCGAGCCGCCCAGTTCGACGGCACCACGCTCTTCCCGCTCCCGAGTGCACCGGACCTCAACCGACTGTTCATCCATCCCAGGATCGTCTCGTTCGCCGAGCTGGCGATGGGCACCGACGATCTCCGGATCTACCAGTCGAGGCTCTGGTCGAAGCACGGCGACCACACCGACTACGAGCAGCCGCTGCACCGGGACCAGAACCACGCGCTGGTTCCCACGAGGAGCGAACCCGGTTTCTGGCACCTCGAGTGCTTCCTCTACCTCACCGACGTCGACGAGACCAACGGGGCGCCACGGCTCGTTCCCCGATCTCGGTCGCAGGGCGAGCCGCCCGACCGGGGCCCGGTCCATCGCGCCGATCAACCGCAGCTGTACGCAGCCGAGGTCAGCGCCCCCGGTCGGCGGGGCTCGCTGCTGGCATACCGGTCGGACGTCTGGCATCGGGGCACCGACGTGCAGCCCGGTCGAGAGCGGCACGTCGCCGTGATCGCCTTCAAGCCGGCCGGAACCGACTGGATCGGCTTCGACGCCCATCCGCCACTGGTCAACAGCCCCGACTTCCGGCGCTTCGCCGAGGCCTGCACTCCGGACGAGCTCGCCCTGTTCGGTGTGCCACGGCCCGGTCACCCGTTCTGGACCGACCGGACCGTCACCCAGATGGGTGACATCTACCCCGATCTGGATCTGGAGCCCTGGCGGGCTGCGCTGTGATCGTCGTCGTGGTGGCGGCCGACGACCGGGTGGAGCGGCCCGAAGCCGTGACGACCGAACCGGCCATTCCGGGCGACTGGAACGGCTCCGATCCGGCCCGGGCTCCGGACCGCTGCCGCTCTCGACAGTACAACTTTCGACGGTCCGGTGCGACCTTCGGTGACCGTGAGGCCGTCGGCGATCGACACGGGCCCGGCGCGATCGGTCCCCGAGCCACCTGCGAGCACGTCTGCCGGGTGGTCCATTCGAGCTGGGCCTGCGTGCTCGAAGCCAGCGGCGGGGTGCTCGCCTCCTGGGGCGACCGGCCGAACGATCGCTGGCTCGACTCCTTCATCTCCGGCAGCCCAGCCATCGACGGCGGCGCAGACCGGCTCGAGCTGGACGCCGTCTGGGTGCCGCTGCCGGCGGCCGCCGCCGCCCTCGTCGTCGGTCGCGACGACCTGTCCGGCAGTACCGCCGCCCACGGCTACGCTCTCCGATCATGATGGATCGGGCATGGCTGGCGCAGACCACGGAGGCGGCGCTCGAGCCGGAGCTGGAGATCGTCGATCCCCACCACCACCTGTGGGACACCGAGACGCGCTACGGGTGCTACGAGCTCCGCGACCTCCGGCTCGACACCGGGGCCGGCCACAAGGTGGTCGAGACGGTGTTCATCGACTGCGGCGCCAACTACCGCACCACCGGCCCGGAACACCTCCGCCCCGTCGGCGAGACCGAGTACGTCGCCGGCCGTGCCGACGAGAGCGATCGCACGCCGGGGGCCAGGATCGCCGCCATCGTCGGCCATGCCGACCTGACCCTCGGGTCGGCCGTCACCGGGGTGCTGGAGACCCACGTGGCAGCCGCAAGGGGACGATTCCGAGGCATACGCCACTCCGGCGCGAGAGCCGACGACGATGCGGTGCCGACCTCCCGCGTCCAACCGCCGCCAGACCTCTACCGACAGCAGGGCTTCCTGGACGGGGCTCGGGCCCTGGCCGCCCTGGGACTGAGCTTCGATGCCTGGCAGTACCACCACCAGCTCGACCAGGTGCTCCATCTTTCCAGGACGGTCCCCGAGCTCTCGATCGTGGTCGACCACGTCGGGGGCCCACTGGGCGTCGGCCGGTACGCCGGCCGCCGTGGGAACGTGCTCGACCTGCTCCGGGCCGGTCTGCGACCACTGGCCCAGTGCCCCAACGTCTCGGTCAAGCTCGGCGGGGTCGGCATGACCCGCTACGGCACGGGGTGGGAGCACGAAGCCCGGCCCCCCGACTCCGACCGGGTGGTCGAGATCTGGGGCGACGTCCTTCGCTGGTGCATCGACACCTTCGGGCCGGGCCGGTGCATGTTCGAGTCGAACTATCCGGTCGACGGTGAGACCACCGGCTACGTGGTGCTGTGGAACGCGTTCAAGAAGCTCTCGGCCTCCTACGACCAGGCGGAGCGGGCCGACCTCTTCGCCGGCACCGCCCGGCGGGTCTACCGGATCTGACGGGCCCCATCAGCGCTCGGCGACCGACCGTCCCTCGAGCGCTGCGTTGAACCGGGCGCTTCGTTTCTCGAGAAACGCCCGACCGCCCTCGATGGCGTCGGGATGGTGGTCGGTGACGGCGGTCCTGGCCGCGATGTCCTCGAGCGACTGGGCCCAGGTCTGCTCCGCCGCCAGGTAGAGCGAGCGCTTGAGCATGCGCATGGCCACCTGCGGACCGTCGGCCAGCTCCCGAGCCAGGTCGAGCGCGGTGGGCATGAGCTGGTCGTCGTCGACGACCTCGTTGACCAGGCCGAGGGCCTGGGCCTGCTCGCCGTCCACGATCCGCTTCCGCATCACGAAGTCGATGGCGGCCGCGAGCCCGAGGTGTTGGACGAGCAGGTAGTGGCCCCCCTCATCCGGCAGCAACCCGAACCGCAGGGTGGCGCTGCCCAGCGTGGCCGACCGGGCGGCGACCCGGAAATCGCAGGACAACGCGAACGACAGCCCGGTCTGGATGGCGAAGCCGTTGATGGCTGCGACGGTGGGCTTGTCGAGATCCCGGACCGCGGTGTTGACGGCCTGGGAGATGACCCGGAGGCCGTTGTAGGTCCCTGTGGGGGAGTGGTGGCCGCCGAAGACGGGAGGCATGACGGCATTGGACCGGTCCGGCTTCCGGCCGCTGAGATCGTCTCCGGCCCAGAACGCCGGACCGGAGCCGGTGAACAGCAGCACCCGGATCGAGTCGTCCATCTGGGCCTGCGTGATCGTCTCGACCAGCTCCCGCTTCATCGGGGCGGTCGAGGCATTGAGCGACCCGGGGTTGTCGAAGGTCACCACGAGGATCCCCGGCTCCTCGACGGTGATCTCGAAGCCTGTGTGCGTACCTGGTTCCATCACCGCTTTCTAGTGGCTCGGACCCGAATTGTCCCGCTCGCTCACCGGTTCGCCGAGGCTGGCAGCCTCCGGCCACCTCAGCCCCTATACTCATCCCGGTACGACAAGAGGTTGCGGGAGACTCAGTTTTGTGGAACCGGCCGGCCCCCGGGTCGGGTCCGGTCATGGCGGTCATAGGGAGTCGGTCGATCCATGCGTCAACCGACTGCCGGTGGCCGTCGCCGCGAGCCAGGTCGACCGACAGCCACACGTGAGCGAGAACATGAGCATTGCCATCGTCACCGGCTCGGCCGGTCTCATCGGGTCAGAGTCCACTCGGCACTTCGCCGCCGTCGGCATGACGGTCGTCGGGATCGACAACGACATGCGCCAGGAGTTCTTCGGACCCGAAGCATCGACCCGGTGGCAGCAGAAGCAGCTCGAGGCGGAGCTCGGCGGCGCCTATATCCATGTCGACGGGGACATCCGAGACACGGGGCTCATCGACGAGACGTTCCGGCGGTACGGACGGGACATCGAGCTGGTGATCCACGCCGCAGCCCAGCCGTCGCACGACTGGGCGGCCCAGGCCCCTGTTGTCGATTTCACGGTCAACGCCAACGGCACCCTCAACCTGCTCGAGGCCACGAGGAACCACTGCCCGGAAGCGGTCTTCGTATTCACGTCGACCAACAAGGTCTACGGCGACACGCCGAACCGGCTACCCCTCCACGAGACCGACACCCGGTGGGAGATCGCACCCGACCACACCTATGTGAACGGCATCAGGGAGGACATGTCGATCGATGGCAGCCTCCACAGCCTCTTCGGGGCATCGAAGGTGGCGGCCGATGTGCTCGTCCAGGAGTACGGTCGGTACTTCGACATGAAGACCGCAGCGTTCCGGGGCGGTTGCCTGACCGGCCCGAACCACAGCGGCACCCAGCTCCACGGGTTCCTGGCCTACCTGATGAAGTGCACCGCCACGGGAAGCCCGTACACGGTGTTCGGCTACAACGGCAAGCAGGTCAGGGACAACATCCACTCCTACGACCTCATCCAGGCCTTCGACCAGGTGTACCGGGCCCCGCGCTCCGGTGAGGTGTACAACATCGGCGGTGCCCGGTTCAGCCACTGCTCGATGCGAGAGGCCATCGATCTCTGCCAGGAGATCGCCGGTCGTGAGCTGGATCACAGCTACGCGGAGGACAACCGGACCGGCGACCACATCTGGTACGTGAGCGACGTGACCAAGTTCCGGTCCCACTATCCCGAGTGGTCGTTGACCAAGAACGTGAGAGACATCCTGACCGAGATCTACGAGGCCAACCGGGAGCGGTGGGCGTCCGAATCGCTGGCTGCGTCGTAGCCGCCGGGTGGAGACATGATCGACAAGGGCAAGCAGAACCTCCTAGGGGTCTACGTCGATGCCGTCGACTACGAGGCTTCGGTCGACAAGATCGTCGCGGCAGCTGCGGAGCGCCGCCCGCTAGCCGTCTCGGCCCTCGCCGTGCACGGTGTCATGACCGGCGCGACCGATGACGAGCACCGCCACCGACTGAACAGCCTGGAGCTCGTCGTCCCAGACGGCCAGCCGGTCCGATGGGGACTGAACCTGCTCCACAAGGCAGGGCTCAGCGATCGGGTGTACGGCCCGAACCTGATGCTCGAGACCTGCCGTGCGGCGGAGCGCCACGACCTGGCCATCTACCTGCTCGGTGGGACCGACGACCTGTTGGCCGACCTGACCAGGAACCTGAAGGAGCGGTTCCCGAGCCTGGTCATCGCCAGGGCCAGGGCATCCCGGTTCCGCACGCTGTCGGTCGGCGAGAAGCATGAGCTGATCGACGACATCAACGACAGCGGTGCGTCGATCGTGTGCGTCGGTCTCGGATGCCCCCGCCAGGAGGTCTGGGCCTACGAGTTCAAGGACCACATCCGGATGCCGGTGCTGGCGGTCGGAGCGGCGTTCAACTTCCACGCCGGGTTGCTCGACCAGGCTCCTGAGCCGCTCCAGCGATACGGGCTC
>JAHELU010000059.1:0-18968 GCA_024644005.1 Acidimicrobiales bacterium
CGCTGTCCGAGGGCGTCCGCTACCTCGGGCACCTGGTGGACCTGCGGATCAGGACGTCCCGGGTGTGGGCCGGGGCGCCCGTCCCCCAACGGGTGTTCCCGTCCGTTGTCCGGGAGGCGTGAGCTCCCCCTCCGGTCCCGCCCGTAGCGCTGCGAAGCAGGCGACGGGGAGAGCCACCAGCACCAGGTTGCGGACCGCCAGCGCGAACGCGGGGACAGGGCCGGTCAAGTCGTCCGGCCCGAACACGGTCAGGGTGCCGCCGGTCAGCCCGACGGCCAGCACCAGCAGCCCGAGCACGACGGCGATCTGGCCATCGGATGTCCACCGGGCCTTCGGCGTAGCACCGCCACCGGCCACCAGCAGCGCGCCCCACGGGGTCAACCACAGCAGGAACTGCGGCGACAGCAGGGGAGCGGTGGCCAGCAGGGCTGCGGTCGATCCGAGCATGACCAGGCCGAGTCGGACCGTCGCCGGTCGAGCCCCCGCCGGGATGGTCCGGGCGCTCACGACCAGCGCTGCCACGAGCCCCACTGCCAGGACCCGCCCGGCGGTCACCAGGCCTCGGTCGATCGTGCCGATCCGATAGGCGTTCAGCTCGAACCGCTGCTCGGCCCCGGTGAGCAGCGCGACGACCGTGCCGGGCAGGCTCTCGACGTGCCAGCCGGTCGCTCCCCGGAGGGAGAGCACCTGATCGATCGGGTCGAGTCCGGCACCGACCGCGGCCAACCAGACCAGTCCCACGGCCACCGTCGTCACGGCCGCCGCCATCGCAGCGGACCGGCGACCCAGCGCCAACGCCCCGGCCACCAGCAGCCCGGGCCACAGCTTGACCATCACGCCGATGGCGACCAGCCCTGCGAACCACCCGTCGGAGGCGGTTGGCCGGCGACCACGCCGGGGTCCGATCAGCGCCACCGCAGCGGCCACCGCAACCACCGTGACGAGCATGTCGAGGCGTTGCAGGCCCATCGGGACCAGCGGGAGGCCGAGGAGCAGGAAGGCCTTCGCCGCCGACGGGTCGACCGACCGCCAGAGCAGGGCCACCGCTGCCAGCTCCAGTAGGAACGACGCCACCACCAGCGTCCGGTGGGTGGCGACGACGTCCGGGCCGGCCACCACGTCGAACACGATCACCGATCCGGGCGGGTACTCGACCGGCACTTCCGCCCATGCCGGAGCCCGGCGATCGGCGATCTCCTGGAACCGCTCTGCGTCCCACCCTGCGAGGTCGGTCGCTTCATCGGTCAGCGGGCCGGCCACCAGGAACACCACCACGGCGAACCGGACCGCCAGTGCCACAAGCCACAGTCGGTCTGGAATCGTCGAAGCCGGCGGCAGTCCCACTATCCTGGATGATATGTCTGCAGCCGACACCTCAGAGCCGATCGTCGCCGGTTCGCCGGCCGACGCCGCCACCCCACTGACGGTGAGCGAGGCTGCGCTGGCCACCGTTCTCGATGTTCGTGCCGGGGAGGACGATCCGGCGGGCACCGCCCTCCGGGTCGAGATCACCGGCTCCAACATGACCGACTTCGTCTATGCCCTCGACCTCGTCCCCGTTGCCGAGAAGGCGGACGACGACGTCGTCTACAGCCAGGGCGACCACGGCGAGCTGACCGTGATCGTGCCCGCCGGCTCGGTGGACAACATGATCGGCTCGGTTCTCGACGTGCCCGCCAACAGCGCCGCCGGCGGTCTCGTCATCCGCAACCCCAACACCCCCGATCCGCTCTACGGGCTCGACATCGAGCTGAGCGGCGAGCTCCCCCAGAAGGTCCAGGCCGTGCTCGACCAGGCGGTCAACCCGGCGCTGGCCTCCCATGGCGGCTACGCAGCGCTGGTCAACATCGAGGAGTCCACCGTGTACGTCACGATGGGCGGCGGCTGCCAGGGTTGTGCGGCCAGCGCCATGACCCTGCGGGACGGGATCAAGTCGATGCTGATGAACGCCCTGCCCGAGATCACCGACGTGATCGACGCCACCGACCACGCCGCCGGGGAGAACCCGTTCTACACCTGACCAAGGTGACGACTGCGGCGCCGACCTCCTGCGGCACGGCTGTGAAAATGTACAGCCAGATGGCGCTCGAACTAGGCTCGATCGCAACCGACCAGGGGGTTGTATGCGAGGCATAATCGCCTATGGGGCCTACCTGCCCTACTACCGACTGCAGAAGGCGGCCATCACGGCTGCGCTGGGGACGGGTGGCGGTCGTGGCACCAGAGCCGTGGCGTCCTACGACGAGGACGCAACCTCGATGGCGGTCGAGGCCTGCCGCTCCACGATGCGGTCCGCGCCGGAGGGCCTGACCCCCGAGTCGCTGTACTTCTCGACCTCGACCCCGCCCTACCTCGACAAGACGAACGCCACGGTCGTCCATGCCGCCCTCGACCTGCCATCGCGGGTGTTCGCCGGCGATGTCGGCGGTTCGCCACGGTCGGTCAACGCTGCGCTGCGATCGGCCCTCGACTCGTCGCGCCCGGCGCTGGTGGTGGCCAGCGATGTCAGGAGCGGTCGGCCCGGCTCGTCCGACGAGGCGAACACCGGCGACGCCGCCGTGGCCTGGCTCATCGGCGACGAGACCGACGGTCCGGTGATCGCCGAATGGCTCGGCGGCGCATCGGCCACCGCCGAGTTCCTAGACCGGTGGCGACTCCCGGAGTGGAACTACTCCCGGGTCTGGGAGGAGCGATTCGGAGAGCACGCCTACCTCCCCCTCGTGACGGAGGCGGCCGGGGCGGCATTCAAGGAGTGCCAGCTCGAGCCGTCGGACGTCGATGCGGTGGTGCTCTCGGGTTTGCACGCCCGGGCCGTCAGGGGGGCGGCCCGGGCGGCAGGTGTCGACGCCACCAACGTGGTGGACGACCTCAGCGCCGTCGTGGGCAACACCGGCACCCCCCACGCCGGGCTCGTCCTGGCCTCGGTGCTCGACGCCGCCGACCCGGATCAGACGATCATGGTGATCCACCTGGCTGACGGGGTGGACGTCGGCTTCTGTCGGACCACCGATGCGATCTCGTCCTACCAGCCCGCCAAGACGGTGACCGAGCAGGTCGACGCCGGTAACGACTCCCTCGACTACAACGCGTTCCTGACCTGGCGGGGCTACCTCGATCGGGAGCCGCCCCGGCGGCCGGACCCGGAGGCACCGGCGGCCCCGCCGTCGTTCCGGGCCGAGCGCTGGAAGTACGCCTTCGTCGGCTCGAAGGACGCCTCGTCCGGCGCGATCCACCTGCCACCCCAGCGGGTGTCGGTCAAGGGGGGCGCGGTCGACGAGATGGAGCCGATCCCGATGGCCGACGTACCGGCGACCGTGGTCACCTTCACCATCGACCGTCTGGCCTATTCGCTGTCACCCCCGGTGATCGCCGTCGTCATCGACTTCGACGGCGGGGGCCGGTTCCAATGCCAACTGACCGACGCCGATCCCGACAGCGTCAAGATCGGCGACCGTGTCTCGATGACGTTCCGTCGCCTGCTGACGGCGAACGGCATCCACAACTATTTCTGGAAAGCGCGGCCGGCGGACAGCTAGGCGCCACACCGCAGCAGCAACGAGCACAGGATCGAGATCACCGCCACCGGCGGCACAGGAAAGGCAACACGAGGTAGGGATATGGCTTCGAAAGGCATCAAGGATCAGGTCGCCATCATCGGCATGGGCTGCACCAACTTCGGCGAGCACTGGGACCGATCGGTGGAGGACATGCTCGTCGAGTCGTCGACCGCGGCCTACGCCGACGCCGGGATCCACCAGGACGACGTCGACGCGTACTGGTTCGGCACGCTCGGCTCCGGTGTGTCCGGTCTGACGCTCAGCCGAGCGCTGAAGATCGACTACAAGCCGGTCACCAGGGTCGAGAACATGTGCGCAACGGGCTCCGAGGCGTTCCGCAACGCCTGCTATGCGGTGGCCTCGGGTGCCTACGACCTCGTAGCGGCGGTCGGCGTCGAGAAGCTGAAGGACAACGGCATGTCCGGTCTGACCGGCGCCGTCATCCCCAGCGACGGAACCAAGCCGGAGCTCACCGCCCCGGCCATGTTCTCGCTGCTCGCCCCGGCCTATGCGAAGAAGTACGGGGTCGACACCGACGAGATGAAGGACGTGCTCACCAGGATCGCCTGGAAGAACCACTTCAACGGGGCCCGCAACCCCAGGGCCCAGTTCCGCAAGGAGGTGGGCAAGGACACGATCTGCAATGCTCCCTTGATCGCCGGCCAGCTGGGCATCTTCGACTGCTCCGGTGTGTCGGACGGCTCCGCCGCCGCCATCATCTGCCGGGCCGAGGACGCCCACCGCTACACGGACAAGCCGTTGTACGTGAAGGCGCTGGCCTTCTCCGCCGGGCCGGCGGCCGGGCCGATCGACCCGGACTACGACTACACCACCTTCAACGAGGTCGTGGCCAGTGCCGCTGACGCCTACGCCCAGGCCGGGGTCACCAACCCTCGGGCCGAGATCGCCATGGCCGAGGTCCACGACTGCTTCACCCCCACCGAGCTGGTCCTGATGGAGGACCTCGGCTTTGCCGACCGGGGCATGGGCTGGAAGGAAGTGATGGCCGGAACGTTCGATCTCGACGGCGAGCTGCCCGTCAATCCGGACGGTGGGCTGAAGAGCTTCGGCCACCCGATCGGCGCGTCGGGGCTCCGGATGCTGTTCGAGTGCTGGCTCCAGCTCCGCCAGGAGGCCCCAGAGGATCGCCAGATCAAGTCGGTGACCGAGGGCGGCCGGCGGCTCGGGATGACCCACAACCTGGGTGGCGCCCCCGGCGAGTGCGTGAGCTTCGTCAGCATCGTCGGCAGCGAGCTCGGCTGAGCGGGAGGCGGTACCGGTACCGCCTCGTCACACTCGAATCGTCAGCAGGCCGGGGGAATCTCCCCTGGCCCGCTTCGGTCGAGCTCCTCGAGGGCCGCCTCGATCTCCAGCGCCGCGACCGCCCAGCCGGTGGGCTCGTCCCTGGCGGTGGCGAAGACCATGCCGACCATCCGATTCCGGTCGTCGAGCACCGGCGCCCCGGAGTCGCCCGGCTCGATGGCGGCGTCGAGCTCGATCGCCGCCCGCCGACCGCGGCCATCGAGCGTGGCCTCGACGAGGTCGACGATCACTGCGGCTTTGTCGGTCGGCCCGGTCTCCTCGGCGAAGCTGGCGATCGTGACTCGCGCCCCGGACTCGGCCGGCGGGCCGAGCACTGCCACCCGTGCGCTGGGCTCGTCGATGCGGAGCAGGGCGATGTCGCGATCGGCATCGAGGTACACGACGGTGGCTCCGATGTCTCGCTGGTCGACGGATCGGACCGTCACGCGCTTCGCCCCGACCAGCGAGTGGGCGACGGTGGCCACCAGATCATCGTCGACCGCCACCGCGGTCGCCCGCTGGACGTCGGCGCCGCCGCACAGCTCGACGGCGACCCGATACAGCGAGATCGCGTGCGCCGAGACCCGGTCCTGTGCCGGGTCGACCCCGTGCGCTGCGGACCGGCTCTCGGCGGGGCCGCCGCACCCGACGAGGACCATCGCCGCCGAACCCACGATCGCCGGCAGCGCCCGGCGCCATCTCGCTCTCACTCCCCAAGGCTAGTGCACCCCTCGGGCCCCGACGTGGCGGCAGTTCCCGGACCGGCTTGCAATCGGGCCGGAATCGGTGCAGCCTCGGAATCTGTGTCGTACGATCCGGCCACTACGGGTGAGGCTCCGGTCTCGTGGGGTCGCGGGCCGCAACCGGAGGACGAGCCCGGCCCGGCGGGCCCCGGCGAGATCGACCGCTCGCTGGGCTTCCAGGCTGCGGACATCGGCACCGCCACGTGGCTGCCGGACGAGCCAGAGGCGCTCATGAAGGCCCTGCTCGACGACGGTCGACCGTTCAACGGTGCCTTCGTCCCCCTGGTCATCCACGACCCGCTGCTGGCCGAGCGGTCCTACGATGCCGCCGAATGGGCGGCCGACCTGATCCGGACCGAGGGCGGCCAGTGCGTGTGCATCACACCGTTCGCCGAGAAGGGCTGGGTGGCGGAAACGCCACTCAGCCCAAGGCAGTGGAATCACACCGCAGCGATGATCGAACGGCTCGACGACCTGTGCCAGCGCTTCCGGCTGCGGCCGCTCGTCAGTGACCGCATCGGTGACGAGCAGGCCAGGGACGACAGTGGGCTCGACCCAGAGCTTCCCATCCACTACGTGCTGGACGCCGGCAACTTCCTGCCGGACGGGTTCGTGCCGGCCCGCTTGATCAGCCCCGAGAAGGTCCAACCGGACGCCAACCTCGCCGACCGACTCCGAGGCTTCCTCGGCAACCGGGGTCGATGAGCACGCCCATCATGCACATCGATCGCCCGGTGGCCGCCGTCGAGCGGTGGACCGGCGGCCGGGTCGAGGTGGTCGGTCCCGACGATGCCGGCCTGGCCGAGGCCCAGGTGGCGATCGTCGGCGGCATCCGCTGGGATGCAGCCCGCTTCGACCTGGCTCCCAACCTGCGGGTGCTGGCCAGGACCGGCATCGGGGTCGACACCGTGGATCTCGACGAGGCCACGGCTCGGGGCGTCCTGGTGACCAACACGCCGGAGGGCCCGACCGTCTCGACCGCCGAGCACACCATGGCGCTGCTGTTCTCGGTGGCGAAGACCCTGGGGCCCCACCAGGACCGGCTACGGGCCGGTACCGGCGACTACGCCGCTCTCAGCACCGCCACCGAGCTGGACGGCTTGACGCTCGGGCTGTTGGGCTACGGGCGGATCGCCCGCCGGGTGGCCAGGATCGCCAACGGCATCGGGATGACGGTCATCGCCTGCGATCCCTACCTCGATGCGGCGGCGGTGACCTCGGCCGATCCGGGCGTGCCGGTGGAGGCGGTCGACTTCGACCGGTTGCTGTCCAGAGCCGACGTGCTGTCGCTCCACGCGCCGCTCACCGAGGACACGCGGCACGTGATGAACGCCGAGACGTTCGGCCGGTGCAAGCGAGGGCTGCTGTTCGTCAATGCGTCCCGGGGTGGGCTCGTCGACCACGGCGCCCTGGTCGAGGCCCTCGACGCGGGCCGGATCCGGGGTGCCGGCCTCGATGTCACCGAGCCGGAGCCGCTCGATCCGTCCCACACCCTGCTGCACCGCGAGAACGTGGTGGTGACGCCCCACATCGCCTCGGCCACCGAGGTCGGTCGGGACAGGATGCTGGCGATGGCGATCGAGCAGGCCCTCCAGGCGCTGGCCGGAGAGCGACCGACCTGCCTGGTCAACGGCGCTGCCTGGCCCACCTGAGCCGGTCGCCGGTTACTGGACCGTCATCGGTCATGTCGATCGGCTCGGTGGGACATGCAGGGCGGCGACAAGCATCGACCAGCAAGATGTGGACACCTAACCTCGGTGGCGGTCGAGTTCGGACACGAGCTCGGCGCGGGGTGTCTGGAGGGAACATGACAACCGAGTCGGCCAACGAGTCCGTGGTGAGCCGAGACCCGCGAGGGTTCACCCGCAGGAAGTTCATCGTGGGGGCGGTTCGGGAGACCCAGGACCACTCGAGCAGGTCGTCGACATGCAGCCCGGCATCAACCCGAACGGGTTGTTCTGGACCACCCAGATCCCCCGGGCCAGCTTCAGGATCGACCGCCGCAGCCGCACGGCCACCCTGCGGGTCAACCAGCTGCCACTGGTCGAGACGTATCAGGCCTTCGGTCCGAATGCGAACCCCGGCCTCGTGAACATGATCGTCCGGTGGCGGGCCACCGGCGATGCCGTCGAGCGGGGCAAGGGCGACGCCGTAGACCCGACAGACCCGGCCGCCTTCCTCGGGCTGTTCCGGGACGCCAGAGCCACCGGTAGCGTCCAGGGCTACCGGCCAGGGCTGAACTACCGGACCAGGGAGCTGACCAGCGACGGGTTCTACGCCAATCTGGGCACGATGCGAAACGGCTCCTACCTGGCCTAGGGGGTGCGCCAGGTCGTCGCAACCGACCGTGCGGAGCGGAACCGGGCCGCAGGATCGGTCGTCGACGATGCGGTCAGTGTGACGCCGGCCTGATCAGTCGGCCGAGAGCGCGCCGGCCCGTGCCGCCTCGATACGAGACGTGGTCAACCTCGGCCCCGCAACGGCGAGCAGCACCAGCTGGGCGACACCGGCGACCAGCCACGGCGACCGGAGCGCGATGGACCTCGATCCGATGGCGTCGATCGCGGCGATCAGGCCGCCGCCGAGGAGCGCCCCGAGCGGCATCATGCCCCAAGCGAAGAACCGGTAGACGCTGTTGACCCGGCCGAGGAGCTCGTCGGGAATGATCGTCTGGCGCAGGCTGACCGTGATGACGTTCCAGACGACGGCCAGCAGCATGAAGATGCCGAACATGACGGCGACCACCACCCATGACGACGTGAGACCGATGACGATGCTGGTCACCCCGCCGCCGACGAGGGCCAGCCACAGCGACGGCCCCGTGCCGGTCCGTTGCGAGATCATCGAGGCGGTCCATCCCCCGATGACCGCGCCGACCGCCGACCCGATGGTCAGGATGGCGAACTCGTTCGGATCGGTCGACAGCTCCTCCTGGGCGAACAGCACCAGGGCGGCGAAGCTCATCGTGCCCAGCATGTTGAGCACGCCGAGGATGATGGCCAACGAGCGCAGGAACTCGTGCCGCCAGAGCCACAGGAATCCTTCCTTGATGTCGGCGGTCCAGCTCGGCCGGGCCACGGCCGGCCCGGTCGCACCGGTCGCGGCGGTGGCGCCCCGGCGGGCGGCCGTCGCCGGTAGCGAGATCATGGCGATCAGGCCCGCCGAGATCGCGAAGGTGGCGGCGTCGACGAAGAAGGGGAGCGAGAACACGCCGACCAGCAACCATGCCCCGACCGGCGGTCCGACGAAGGAGTTGGCGATCTGCTCGGCGCTCCACAGCCGACCGTTCGCCTTCTCGAGCTGTCTCGGCTCGACGATGTGGGGCAGGAAGCTCTGATTGGCGTTGTCGTAGAGCACCTCACCGACACCGAGCAGCATCGTGGCCGCGACCACCATCAGGTACAGGCCGACGTCGGTGCCGCCGCCCGCTGCCACCGATTCCAGCTCGTCCGGCCCCGGCAGCGACCCCTGGCGACCGAGGACGACCAGCGCCACCGCGGTGGTCAGCCCCGCCCGTGCCAGATTGGAGCCGACCATGATCCTGGCCCGGTCATAGCGATCGGTGATCACGCCCGCCGGCAGGCTGAAGATCAGCCAGGGCAGCCGCTGGACGACGACGACGAGCGAGATGAGCAGCGGGCTCCTGGTCACGGCCGACGCCAACCAGGGATAGGCCACCGTCCCGATGCCGTCGCCGAGGTTCGAGATGCTGGCGGCGGCGAACAGCCGCCGGTAGTTGGCCCCGAGGCCGGTGGTCGTTCGGGTGGCCGGAGCGGTCATGGCATCGTCGATTCTACTGTCGACGTCCCGGGCACATCCGGCGACCACCGGGCGGTCCGGGCCCGGCTGGCGTGCTCGACTCAGGCCGGTGAATAGGCCGTGCCGCCATCGATCTTCAGGACGGCACCCGTCGTGTAGGACGACGCAGCCGAGGCGAAGTACAGCGCAGCCCCGACGATCTCGTCCGGCTCACCGCCCCGCTTCAGCGGGATCTCCCGCTCGGCGGTCTGGGCGAAGGCGTCGAGATCCCATGCCTTCGAGATGTCGGTCATGAACGGCCCCGGCATGATCGTGTTGACCCGGACCGATGGCCCGAACGCCCTGGCGAACGAGACCGTCATGTTGTTGATGCCGGCCTTGGCGGCACCGTAGACCGCTTCGACCGGGGTCGGTCGCACGGCGGCGATCGAGCTGACGTTGATGATCGAACCGCCGCCGTCGGCCACCATCCGCTCCCCGAACCGGGCCGCCAACCGGAACGGGCCCTTCAAGTTGACGTCGATGACCTTCTGGAACAGCGATTCGGAGATCTCCCCCAGCGAGTCGTACAGGGGTGACATGCCCGCGTTGTTGACCAGGACGTCGCACCGGCCGAACTGCTCGTACACCGTGTCGAAGAGCTCGTCGCACTGGTTCCAGTGACCGACGTGGCAGGCCACACCGAGCGCCTTCCTGCCGGTCGACTCCCTGACCTCCTCGGCAAGCATCTCGCAGGCCGGCAGCTTCCGGCTGGTGATGACCACGTCCGCCCCCCGTCTGGCGAAGGCGAGCACCATCGAGCGGCCGAGCCCCCGGCTCCCGCCGGTCACCACGACGACCTTGTCCGTCAGGTCGAATGCGTCGGTCATCGCTGGCTCCTCGTCGTCTGCTGCTTGGGAAGAGGCCATGTTCACCGCTCGGGAACGGGGGCGCAACCCGGTGGGCCGGACGGGCAGGCCCCGACCTCACCGGTCGTTCAACGAGAAGTGCTGGTAGTCCTGTAACGTCTGCCAACGACCACCCCAGTGCCAGCCGATCCCGTCGAAGGCGTCGACCACGACGTCGCCCTCGACGATGACGCCTGGCCGGCCGCTGGCGCGGTCGAGGTAGTGGGAAGCCAGCTCCGGCAGCACCAGCCCGTCCCGCCGGTACGGATTGTGGAACGGGTTGATGTCGACCGCCAGACCGTAGGCGTGCTGGGAGAACCTGGTTCCCCCGGTCACCGGCCGACAGACGAAGCCGGTCGTGTTGTTGCCGTCGCCGGTCGGCGGGGCGACCAGGTCCTCGTCGGTCACCACCCGCATCTCCTCGATCGGGAATCGGTTTTGGTACAGGATCTCGAACACGCTCGTGACGTCGGTGGCCACCCGCTGGGCGACGATCATCTCGCCCGTGTGGGGCTGGCCGTCGAACCCCCAGAACGTCAGCGTGAGGTGGACGAGGTCGGCCGGCTCCACCGGACAGCCCTCGGTCCAGGTCGATCGCTCCAGCACCTCCGGCCCGAGCGGTGCTGCCGAGGCGGTGAACGTCCGCTCCACCGGGGGAAGCAGCGTGTCGACCGTGGCCAGGCGACGGTCCCGCAGCTCCTCGGGGGTGGTCTGGGGGACCACGACGCCGGCAGCGTCCGTCGGCAGCGTCCGTCGACCGAGCCAGGCCGGTCGCTCCGGGGTGGTCGCGTCGTCGCTCACGGCCGGTTGCGTCGTCGAGGCCGGTGTCGTCGGTTCCGGTGTCGTCGAGGCCGGGGTCGCCACGGGCATGGTCGCAAGGCCCGGTGTCGCCGGTGGTGTGGTGGTGGCCAGGGCTCCTTCGGCGGCCCGGTCGAGAGAGCAGCTCCCGACCAGCACCGCGCCGAGGCACAACAGGATCCACCAGGACGGGCCCGGCCGGATCGGCCACCACGATCCGTTCCCCGGCGGCCAAAACCTGGGCACACTGGTAGCCATGGCAGCCAACGTACTGGGAACCGAGCTCCAACCGTGTTCACTGGATCCGCTGACCGGCTTCTACCGGGACGGCTGCTGCAACACCGGCGGCGAGGACGCCGGGGTGCACGTGGTCTGCGCCCTGATGACCGACGACTTCCTGACGTTCAGCGCCTCGATGGGCAACGACCTGTCGACGGCCCAACCCGAGTTCGGTTTCGCCGGGCTCGAGGCCGGCGATCAGTGGTGCCTCTGCGCGAGCCGCTGGAAGGAGGCGCTCGACAACGGGAAGGCCCCGCCGGTCTACCTGGCCGGCACCCACATGGCTGCCCTCGAGTACGTCACGCTCGAAGAGCTCCAGGCCCACGCCATCGACGGCGCAATCACCCTCGACACCGCCGAGACCGACGATGACGAGCGCTCCGACGATGGCGAACCGGGTGAGGCGGAGAGCTCATCCGAGGACCCCGAAGCGAACGGTCCACGGTGATGCCGATCGACCAGGTCGCTTCGACTCCCCACCGGTCAACCGCCGGCTGAATCCGCGCTCAGCGGGCGAGCAGATCTCGGGTGGTGGCGGCGACGCCCGGCCCGTCGAGGCCCAGGTCGGCCAGGATCGCGTCTGCCTTCCCGTGGGGGAGGTACTCGGTGGGAACGCCGAGGACCTTGATCTGGGGGCCTCGACCGGACAGGGCAGCGGCGATGTTCGAGCCGATGCCGCCTTCGGCCAGGCCGTCCTCGATCGTCACGACCAGCTCGTGCTGGGCGGCGTGGTCGAGCATCTTCCGGTCGAGCGGCTTCGCGGCCCTGGGATCCCACACCGAAACCGAGATCCCGTCGGCGGCCAGCAGATCGGCTGCGTGCTGGGCCGCGCCGAACATCTTGCCGACGCCGATCAGGCAGACGTCGGAGCCGGCGCGCTCCAGCCTCGCCTCGAGACCCCGACCCACCAGCTCGTCTGCCACGATGGGCGGCGGCGTCTTCGGCCAGCGGATGCAGACCGGCCCGCCGGTGATGTCGTAGGCGTCGCTCAACATCTGCTGCAGCTCCTGGTACGAGGACGGGCAGAGGATCGTCATGCCCGGCACCTTCGACATCAGGACCAGGTCGAGGATGCCGTGATGGGACGGCCCGTCGTCCCCGGTGATTCCCGCCCGATCGAGACAGAAGATCACCGGCTGGCGGTGGAGGCCCACATCGAGGTTGATCTGGTCGATCGCCCGCGTCAGGAAGGTGGAGTACAGCGCGACGACCGGGCGGAGACCGCCCATGGCCATCCCGGCCGCAGCCGTCACGGCATGCTGCTCTGCGATGCCGACGTCGAGCACCCGGTCGGGGAAGCGCTCGCGGAACGGGAGCAGACCGGTCGAGTCAGGCATGGCGGCGGTGATGGCGATCAGGTCCTCGTGCTCCTCGCCGAGCTTGATCAGCGACTCGGTGAAGGCCGCCGTGTAGCTCTCCGGTTTCACGGCGCCGATGTCGTGCATGTGCTTGACCGAGTCGTTCTCGGCCGGCGGATACCCACGACCCTTCTGGGTCAGCACGTGCAGCACCACCGGGCCACTGAACTCGCCGGCGTTCCGCAGGGCCTTCTCGACCTCGGCGATGTCGTGGCCGTCGAAGGGGCCCATGTACCGGACACCGAGCTGTTCGAAGAAGGCCTGCGGCTCGAACGCCTCCCGGATGGCGGCCTTCGAGGCCCGGATGCCGGTGAGCGACAGCTCGCCGACGAGCGGCAGCTTCTCGGCGAACCGCTCGAACCGTCGCTGCCGATTCATGTAGACCGGGTTGGATCGGATCTTGACCAGGCTCTCGGAGAGCAGGGAGATGGTCGGGGCGTAGGAGCGGCCGTTGTCGTTGAGCACGATCGTGACGTCTGCGCCGGCGTGGCCGAGGTTGTTCAGCCCCTCGAAGGCCATCCCGCCGGTCATCGAGCCGTCGCCGAGCACGGCCACCACTCGGCGATCGGCGCCGGCCGGGTCCGCCCGGAACGCGGTGGCCAGCCCGTGGGCGTACCCGAGAACGGTGGACGCGTGACTGTTCTCGATCCAATCGTGTGGTGACTCGGCCTGACTCGGATACCCAGACATCCCGCCCGCTTCCCGGAGCGAGTCGAAACCGGCGAGCCGACCGGTCAGCATCTTGTGAACGTAGGCCTGGTGTCCCGTGTCGTACAGGATGACGTCCTTCGGCGAATCGAGGACCCGGTGCAGGGCCACGGTCAACTCGACGATTCCCAGGTTGGAGCCGAGATGCCCGCCCGACTTGCTCTGGTTGACCTTCTCGACGATGAACTCACGGATCTCGACGCACAGCTGGGTCAGCTGGACCTGGTCGAGGTCCCGCAGGTCACTAGGACTGGAGATTTGTTCGAGAATCATTATGCCTCACTCGTACCGGAGGGCTGGATTCGGTTCGCTCGCTCGAAACGAGCGGATGCCGCCAACGATGCACCCCCCACGGTAGCGGGCGGCGCAAACGGAGGCGTTGTCGGGTATTCGGGGATTCGGTGGGGGTCGCAGGCGGCCGACGTCGTGCCTGGGACCGGTTCGTAGCGGATCGAAACCGGTCGCTATCCTTGGCTCGTGACCACTCAGTCGAACGCTCGAACATCCCCGCCGCGCCATGGAAGCGCCGCAGGCAGCACCGACCGCGCCACATCGTCCTCGGGGGATGGGGCTCCGCTCCTCGACGAGCAGCTGCTCGACCAGGTCCTCGGTGTGGCCCTCAGCGGGGGAGGGACGTTCGCCGAGGTCTTCGCAGAGGACGTGCAGCGGGGCTCCGGCCACTTCGACGACGGACGGATCGAGAGCCTGGCCTCCTCCCGGGACCGGGGGGTCGGCATCCGGGTGGTGGCCGACCAGTCGACCGGCTTCGCTCACACTGCCGATCTGACCGAGCGGGGACTGCTGGCGGCAGCCAGGGCAGCCGCCGATGCCGCCCGGCGTTCCGGAGAAACCACCGCCGCCGTTGACCTCGAGACGGTCGGCACCTCGCCCGGCCGGGTGGCGATCCGCCCGGCCGACATCGACAAGGCAACCAAGGTCGACCTGCTGCAGCGGGCGGACGAGGTGGCGCGATCGAGCGACGAGGCCATCAGCCAGGTCAGCGCCCGCTACGCCGACAGCCGTCGCCGCATTCTCGTGGCCAACTCCGACGGCGTTCTCTCCGGTGACGACCAGACCAGGACGATGTTCTCGGTCAGCTGCGTCGCCTCCGGCGACGCCGGGCTCCAGACCGGCGCCGAGACCGTCGGGCTCTCCGTCGGATGGGAGCTCTTCGATCGGTACGACGTCGAGGACCTGGCCCGGCGGGCCGCACGGCGGGCCCTCACGAAGTTGCAGGCCCGTCCCGCCCCCTCTGGCACGCTCCCGGTCGTGATCGGCCCGGGATCCGGCGGTGTGCTCTTCCACGAGGCCTGCGGTCACGGCCTCGAGGCCGATCTGGTCAAGAAGGGAGCGTCGGCCTTCGCCGGCCGGCTCGGGACACAGGTGGCATCGCCGCTGGTCACCCTCGTCGACGACGGCACCATGGACGACGAGTGGGGCCGCTACGCCATAGACGACGAGGGGAACCCGGCCCGCCGCAACGTCTTGATCGAGGACGGCATCCTCGTCGACTACATGTGGGACGGGCTCAGGGCCAGGGCTGACGGTCGGCCGAGCTCCGGCAACGGCCGGCGTCAGAGCTACCGCCACCTCCCGATGGTCAGGATGACCAACACCTACCTGGCCGGTGGTGAGACCGATCCCACCGACATCGTGGCCAGCGTCGAGCACGGCGTCTACGTCGCCCGCCTCGGCGGCGGTCAGGTCAACACCGCCTCCGGCGACTTCGTGTTCGGGATGGTCGAGGCCTACATGATCGAGGGGGGCAAGATCACCGCCCCGCTCCGGGAGGGACAGCTGATCGGCAACGGCCCGAAGGTGCTGCAGCAGATCGAGGCGGTGGGCAACGACTTCGCCATGGGCCCTCCGGGCACCTGCGGGAAGGACGGCCAGGGCGTCCCGGTGGGGGATGGCGTACCCACGCTGAAGGTCGCCGAGCTCACCATCGGCGGCACCGCCGGCGCCGGCGCACCATGAGCCCTGGTGACCTGCTGGCAATCGCCGAGCGGATCGTCGACCAGGCGGTGGCGAATGAGGAGATCGAGGTCGCCTGCTCCCATGGCCGGTCCACCACCATCCGGGCCTACGAGGGAGAGGTCGAGTCGCTGACGACGGCCGAGACCCATGCGATAGGGGTGCGGGTCCTGGCCGATGGCCGCGAGGGGTTCGCCAGTGCAGGCACGCTCGACCACGATGTGGTCACAGACATGCTGGCCGAGGCGAGGGACAACGCCCGATTCTCCCAGACCGATCCCCACGTCGGCATCGCCCAGCCGGACGGGGTCGAGGCCGTCGACATCGACCTCTGGCGGGACGGCGTCGAAGCGACCCCGAACCAGGACAAGATCGATCTCGCCCTGGAGCTGGAGCGCCGGGTCCGTTCGGCCGACGATCGGATAACCGGGGTCAGGGTCGCGGCCTACGGCGACAGTGTCGGGGCGTTCGCGCTCGCCAGCACGGCCGGCATCACCGCATCCACCAGGGCGACCTCCTCGTCGGTCTCGGTCCAGGCGCTGGCCCTCGATGGCGAGCGAACCCAGACCGGGTACGCGTACGACGGCGCCAGGGAGCCGGCCGACCTCGACCTCGACCGTGTGGTCGATCGGGCCGTCAGCCAGACCGTCGATCTGCTCGGCTCCACCAAGCCGAAGACGGCAACCGTCGACCTGGTCCTCGACCCCCACCTGGCGGCCACGGTGCTCGGCCTCGTGGCCGGGACGCTCACCGGCGACCGGGTCCTCAAGGGTCGGTCCCCGTTCGTCGACCGGGTGGGCGAGACCGTCGCCGCCACCGGCCTGAGCTTCAGTGACGACCCCACCGATCTGCGGTCGATGGGGGCCGATTCCCACGACGGCGAGGGCCTGGCCTGCCGGCCGGTGCCCCTCGTGGAGGATGGCGTGCTCAAGGGCTTCCTCCACGACTCCTACACCGGGCGCCGCTCGGGCCACGGGTCCACCGGATCCGCGGTCCGGGGAACCAGAGGCCTGCCGTCCCCCGGCCTGCACGCCCTGGCGGTGCGGCCAGGAGCCGGCACCCTGGACGAGCTGATCGCCGGGGTCGACCTCGGACTGCTCGTGTTCACCCTGGCCGGGCTGCACTCCGGGGTGAATCCCGTCTCGGGCGACTTCTCGGTGGGCGTCGAGGGACGGATGATCCGCAACGGCCAGCTGGCCGAACCGGTCAACGAGTGCACGATCGCCTCCACCCTCCAGCGCCTGCTGCTCGACATCACCGCCATCGGTGGCGAGGTCGTTCACCTGCCGTCGGGCGTCTCGACCCCGCCGGTGGTGATCGGGGGCGTCGCGCTGTCCGGGGCGGCGTGACCCCCAGCGCCGTCGCAGTCGACCGGCACCCCCACCTGGCCGAGCCGAAACCGGACGGTTGGATCCGGGTCGACTGCCACAGCCACACGATGTGGTCCGGCGACTGCACCACCACACCGGAGGAGCTGGCGGCGGCCGTCGAGCAAGCGGCGATAGACGTGCTGTGCATCACCGACCACAACGCGACTGCGGGAGCGGAGCAGCTGGCCGACGAGCTGCCGTGCCGGGTGGTCGTCGGGGAGGAGCTCCGGGTCGGCTCCGGGGAGATCATCGGACTGTTCCTGACCGAGCGGCTCCCCCAGGGTCTCGGCCTGGAGGAGGCGGCCAAGCGAATCCGGGACCAGGGAGGCGTCGTCTACATCCCCCACCCGTTCGACCCGATGCGGAACTGCCTGCGCCCCGACGACATCGAGCGGCTGGTCGGGGCCGGCCTCGTCGACGGTATCGAAGGGCGGAACGCCAAGACGAGCCTGGAGTCGCTGAATCGCCGGGCCACCGAGTACGGCGAGGCCCACGATCTGTTCGTCGGTGCCGGCAGCGACGCCCACGTCCCGGACGCCATCGGAGCCGCCTACCTGGAGATGCCGGACTTCGACGGGCCGGACCGGTTCGTGGCCCATGCCAAGCTGGGTCGCCTGGTCGGGCACCACTTCGACGAGCCGCGGCCGTGGACGCCGCGGATCATTCCCTCGGTCGCCGACGGGGGCCCGCAGGACGACTGAGCTCGCCCCGGCCCGTTGCGGTCGTGGTCTCGCTCGCGACCTCAGTCGGAGGTGGAGCTGGCGGACTTGGTCGACGATCCGGTGGAGGAACCGCTCGACTTGTCGGACGAGCCGTTGCCGGATCCGTTCGAGGACCCGTTCGACTTCTCGGACGAGCCCGACCCGTCCTTCCCGCCGTCGGCAGCGGCGGACGAGGTGTCCGACTCGCTGGTGGTGCCCGTCGAGCCGGTCGACGAGCTCGACGCCTTCTGGCGGGCGTCGTTGCGATAGAACCCGTCGCCCTTGAACGAGATGCCGACCGAGCTGAACACCTTCTTCAGCTGGTGATCACCCGATCGATCCACCTCACAACCGGCGAGGGTTGTCAGTGGGTCGTCGGTGAAGGACTGCTCGACATCGAAGCGTCGTTCACAGACGGTGCATTTGTATTCATAGACAGGCACGGACGGACTCCGGGGCGTTCATGGAACAGCGACCTGGCACGACTCGACAGAATCGTTCCAAACATCAATGGTACCCGGCCCCGAACCGCTCCCATCGCAACGCACGGTCCGCTGAACGGCCCACAGATCCGGGCCTGTGGGGTCCCTCCCGCCCGGGCCGCTAAGGTCGGTGAGGTCGGATCCCCGCCGATCCGGATCTCGGCCAACACCCGCCCCAACCGCCGACGGAGGTCACGTCGTGTCATCGAATCAGCGCAGAACCGACGGGCCGAAACCGGTCAGGAAGGCCGTCATCCCGGCCGCGGGCCTCGGGACCAGGTTCCTCCCGTTCTCGAAGGCGGTCCCGAAGGAGATGCTCCCGGTCGTGGACCGCCCGGTCATCCAGTACGTGATCGAAGAGGCGGTCGATGCCGGCATCGAGGACATCCTGGTCGTCACCTCCCGGCACAAGAAGGTGCTCGAGGATCACTTCGACCGCTTCCCGGAGCTCGAGGACCAACTCGTCGCCAAGGCGAAGACGGCGGAGGCCGAGCAGGTCCGGGCGCTGGGTGAGCTGGCCCAGCTGCACTTCGTCCGTCAGGGCGAGGCGCTCGGGCTCGGCCACGCCATCGGCGTCGCCCGCAACCACGTCGGTGACGAGCCGTTCGTCGTGCTGCTCGGTGACGACATCATGCGGCCCGAAGCCGGCGTCGTCCGGGGCATGATCGACGCGTACGAGGAGCACCACTGCTCGGTGGTGGCCCTGATGGAGGTCCCGAAGGAGGACATCTCCGCCTACGGCTGCGCCGCGGCCAGCGAGATCAGCGAGCGCCTCGTCCAGATCGCCGAGCTGGTCGAGAAGCCGGAACCGGCGCTGGCGCCGTCGAACCTGGCGATCATGGGCCGCTACCTGTTCACCCCGTCGATATTCGACGACATCGATGCGACGGCACCCGGGGTCGGTGGCGAGATCCAGATCACCGACGCCATGTCGCGCCTGCTCGAACGGGAGAAGCTGCTCGGGTTCACCTTCTCCGAGGGGCGCTACGACACCGGCAAGAAGCTCGACTACCTGCGAGCCGTCGTGGAGCTCGCACTCGAGCGGGAGGA
>JAHELU010000059.1:18978-23048 GCA_024644005.1 Acidimicrobiales bacterium
CTCGGCGACGGCTTCCGGCAGATCCTGGCCGAGGTCGCGAACCGTCACGGCCTGACCGGCTGACGCCGCCGTTTCCGGCAGCCCGTCGGTACCGTCCGGACCTTGTGCGTTCGGCGGCCGGTCGCCCTAAATTTGATGCATGATCGCTCTGGAAGAAGCCCAAGCCAAGGTGAATCGCGATCTGGCGGTCCTCCCCCCGGCTGACATCCCGGTTTCGGAGGCCCTCGGCATGGTGCTGGCCGAGACGGTGGCGGCCGACGAGGCGATCCCACCGTTCGCCAACACGGCCATGGACGGGTTCGCGGTCAGAGCGGCCGATACCGCCGGCGCCAGCAAGGAGAGCCCGATCGCCCTGCCCGTCGTGGCCACGATCGCCGCCGGCTCGGTCGCCCCTCGGCCGCTGGCCGCCGGTGAGGCGATGCGAATCATGACCGGCGCCCCCGTACCGGAGGGAGCAGATGCGATCATCATGGTCGAGCTGACGAAGCCAGCCGGGTTCGACGTCGACATCATGGCCGAGGTCCCGGCCGGCAACCACATCCGCCCCGCTGGCGACGACATCGCAAAGGGGGCCGAGATCCTCCACCCAGGGACCATCCTCGGACCTGGCCACCTCGGCGTCCTGGCCAGTCTCGGCAGGATGGCGGTCCGCGTCTACCGCCGGCCCCGGGTCGGGGTCATGTCGACGGGGGACGAGCTGGTCGAGGGCCCGGAGCCGCTGCAGCCGGGCCAGATCCGAGACTCCAACCGCGTCACCCTCCTGTCGTTGGCCAAGGAGGCCGGGTTCGAGCCGGTCGACCTCGGGCTGATCCGGGACGACGAGAAGGCGATCGAGCGGGCGCTGCGGACCGGGGTGGCCACCTGCGATGCCGTCATCACGTCCGGCGGGGTGAGCATGGGCGACTTCGACTATGTGAAAGCGGTGCTGACCAGGCTCGGCGAGTTCTCCTGGATGCAGGTGGCCATCAAGCCGGCCAAGCCGTTGGTGTTCGGCCTGCTCGACGAGACGCCGGTATTCGGACTGCCGGGCAACCCGGTGTCGTCGATGGTGAGCTTCGAGCTGTTCGCCCGGCCGGGCTTGCGGCGGATGATGGGTCGCCTCGATGCCGAGCGGCCCCGGATACAGGCCATCGCCGACGAGCCGATGAAGCGCCACCGCGACGGGAAGACCCATTTCAGCCGGGTGTTCGTCACCGAGGACGAGTCCGGTCGGCGCCGGGCCAGGCTGTCCGGGGGCCAGGGATCCCACCAGCTGATGGCCATGGCCACTGCGAACGGGCTGGCGATCCTGCCCAACGGTGAGGGCGTCGACGCCGGCGACACGGTCGAGGTCATCTACTTCGAGTGACCGGTGCCCTGCCGGGTACTGGCCGGCGATTGCTCCAGACTGGGCGCCCAGCGGTAGCCTGAGACCGTGGCTAGCGAGCTGATCGACCGTTTCGGGCGAGTGCACACCGATCTGCGGATCTCGGTCACCGATCGCTGCAACTTCCGCTGCCAGTACTGCATGCCGGCCGAGGGCATGCAATGGCTCGACCGGTCCGACATCCTGACCTTCGAAGAGATCGAGCGGGTCTCCCGCGTGCTCGTCGATCGGTTCGGGGTTCGCTCGATCCGCCTCACCGGGGGAGAGCCGACGGTCCGAGCCCGGCTCTCGGTCCTCGTCGCCAAGCTGGCCAAGCTCGGCGTCGACCTGTCGATGACCACCAACGGCGCCACCCTCGGGATGTTCGCCCACGATCTGCGCTCCGCCGGACTGCAGCGGATCAACATCAGTCTCGACACCCTGGATCGGCAGCGCTTCATCGATCTGACGAGGCGGGACGAGCTGCCCAAGGTCCTCGAGGGCATCGATGCGGCCCTCGCAGCCGGATTCCACCCGGTCAAGGTCAACGCCGTGCTCATGCGGGGCATCAACGACGACGAGATCGTGCCGTTCCTGCGACTCGGGAGGGAGAAAGGGCTCACGGTCCGGTTCATCGAGTTCATGCCGCTCGACGCCCAAGGCGAGTGGTCGGGCGATCGGGTGGTCCCATACGACGAGATCCTCCAGCAGGCCCGCCAGGAGTTCGACTTCGAGCCGATCGCCAGGGGGACGAGCCCGGCCGAGCGGTTCGCCTACACCGACGGCACGGGCGAGTTCGGCGTCATCGCCAGCGTCACCGAGCCGTTCTGCGAGAGCTGCGACCGCATCCGGCTGACCGCCGAGGGCCAGATCCGGAACTGCCTGTTCGCCCTCGAGCACGTCGACCTGCGGCAGCTGCTGAGAAACGGCGGCACGGACGACGACATCGCGCGGGCGGTGGCCGGCGAGGTCGATCGTAAGTGGGCCGGCCATGCCATCGGGCAGGTCCACTTCCTCCGACCGTCGAAGTCCATGAGCCAGCTCGGTGGCTGAAGAACCACATTTCTCACTGTATTGGCACTAGGTTTGGTGTTGTGGCCGATCGCGAACTGACCCATCTGGACCCACTTGGCCGAGCCCGAATGGTGGACGTCACGCCGAAAGAGGCTACGTTCCGACGGGCCGTTGCACGGGGTCGGGTCTACATGGAGCCCGAGACCACCGCGCTGGTGGCACGAGGGGCGGTCACCAAGGGTGACGTGCTGGCCGTGGCCCGGGTGGCGGCGATCCAGGCGGCCAAGCGCACCTCCGACCTGCTGCCGCTCTGCCACACCGTTGCTATAGGGGCGATCCTGGTCAACTTCGACATCAAGGACGACCACGTCGAGGTCGAGGCCTCCGTCGACACCGTCGATCGGACCGGGGTCGAGATGGAGGCGCTCACCGCCTGCTCGGTGGCGGCACTGACGATCTACGACATGTGCAAGTCGGCGGACAAGACGATGGTGATCGGTGAGATCGCCCTCTGGGAGAAGACCGGTGGTCGCTCAGGACCGTATCGCCGGACCGCCGATGCCGCCCGGAGCGGCGATGGGAGCGGCTCGATGTGAGTTCGACGACGCTCCAGTTCGTCGTGGCCGGTGCGCTCATCGCCGCTTGGACCTGGATGCTCGGGCGACCGATCCTCACCAACCTGCTCCGCCGTTCACGCCGCGATTCGATCGGGCACTTCCGGTACCAGCAGGCGGTGCTCAGCCGACCGGCCGGGCAAGAGGGCTCCACGCTGCGGTCCCGCTGGGCCGACCGGCCCCGTCCCGTCTCGGATTGGCGGGCCCAGCCGGTGGAGCGGCGCCGCCTCCAGCTGATGCTCGGATTCGCCATGGCGACCTTCGCCGCGCTGCTGATGGCGATCGCGCTTCGAGGCCCGTTCGTTCGGCTGTTCGTGCTGACGGCCCTGTGCTTCGCCGCCTACCTCGGCGTCGCCGCCTACATCGGTGCGCGCACGCTCCGCCAGCTCGAGGCTCGACGGCGGCCGCTTGTGGCCGAAACGGCCCGGTCGGCCCGCGCCGCCCAATCCGCCCGGTCCACCCATGGATCGGCGGGCGATGCGGTGCTGCAGGCTGAGCCGGAGCGGAGCGGCGATCGGGCAGGCGACGATCTCGCGCTGCTCGCCGACGATCGGTTCGGCACCGGTGTGTTCGAAGACGAGTTCTTCGAGCCGATCCCCGAGCTGGTGGAGCCGCTGAGCCTCGACGCATCCTTGCTCCCACCCGGGGCCGGGTCCGGGGACGACCCGGAGCGCGAGCCCGCAGCCGACGGCGACCGTGCGGCAGCGGGGTCGACGTGGGTCGGTGATCCGATCATCACCGATATCGAGACCAGCGACGAGGTCGGGGAACCGCTCGCCGCGCCGGAGCCGTCTGAGCAGGCGACGTTCACCAGCCCCGCCCAGCGGAGCCGCCCCCCCAAGCGCGACAAGGCCCGCCCCATCTACATCGAGTCCCAGCTCGATGACGGCGACGACCGGGCGCGAGCGGTCAACGACTGAGGGCCGCGACCCGAACCGGTCTCGCCTCGCCGGTCCTGGGTCCCCGGAGACGACAGAGCGCTCGTGGTCACGGCACGAACGGTTCGGCGGGAACAGATTCACTGGCTGTTGGTATCCGAGCCGTCGGACGTGACAGTCTGGTGGTGAGCAACGGCGCGATCAGCGGGTTCTATTTCG
>JAHELU010000060.1 GCA_024644005.1 Acidimicrobiales bacterium
CCCAGCTCGACCAGCACCACCACCACGAGACCCAGCTCGACCACCACCACGAGACCCAGCTCGACCAGCACCACCAGCAAGCCCACCACTACGAGACCGACGTCGACTGCGTCGACTGCGTCGACCACCGGCTCGACCGGATCGCCGTCGACCGTGACCACGTCACCGCCGCCGAGTGAGTCGCCGAACCCACCGCCGCCGGTGGTGGCCTGCGGCCCCCCGACCATCGACTGCCCCTGACCCGGATGACCGCTAGTGTCCTGACCCATGGGCAGGCGCGTCGCCGACGGCGTCCTGCAATCGGCGCAACTCCCCCATCAGCTCCGCCGTCAGCCGGTCCAGGCCCGGTCGGCCGAACAGGTTGTCCACCTCGAAGGGATCCGCCACGAGATCGAAGAGCTCCCACTCCACGGAGCCAGCCGGGCCCCTGGCGCCCGGCTGGTCGAGCGGCTGGTTGTAGTAGCAGATCAGCTTGTATCGCCTCGTCCTGATGCCGTAGTGGGCGGGACAGCCGTGGGCCGAGTCGTTGTGCATCCAGTACCGGTAGTACATCGCCTGCGGCCAATCGGTCGGGCGACCGCCGGCCAGCAGGGGCACGAACGACCGGCCCTGGACCGCAGCCGGGATGTGGCACCCCGCCAGCTCGAGCAACGTCGGCGCCAGGTCTACGTTGACCACGATCTGATCGCATGACGACCCGGCGGTGACCAGCTCCGGATAGCGGACGAGCAACGGCATGGCGAGCGACTGCTCGTACATCAGCCGCTTGTCGAACCAGCCGTGGTCGCCGAGGAAGAACCCCTGATCGGACGTGTACACGACAACGGTGTCGGCCGCCTGGCCGGTGTCGTCGAGCCAGTCGAGCATGCGGCCCACGTTGTCGTCCACCGATGCCACGACCCGCAGGTAGTCCTTGATGAAGCGCTGATAGCGCCACTCCACCTCTTCGTCAACGGAGAGACCGACGGGAACGGGGGCCTTCAGGTCCCTGACCGGATCGAGATCCAGCATCCTCATCCGGACCGCCGACACCACGTCGGCCCGTCCGGCGTGGTCGTCCCGGAAGGTCTCGGGGAACGGGATGTCGACGTCGTCGTACATCGTGAAGTGGGCGGCATCCGGTTGCCAGGATCGATGGGGGGCCTTGTGGTGACAGAACAGCGCCCAGGGCCGATCCCGTTCCCGCTGCTCCAAGTGCTCGAGGCAGTCGTCGGTGATCAGGTCGGTCACGTAGCCGCCCCGCTCGATGATCCGACCATCGGCATCCAGGAACACCGGGTTGTGGTAGTGGCCCTGCCCGGGCAGCACCCGCCAGTAGTCGAACCCGGCCGGGTCGGCGGAGGGCCCGTGGCCGAGATGCCACTTGCCGAACAGCGCCGTCTGGTAGCCGGCCGCCTGCAGCGATTGGGGGAAGGTCCACAGCTCGTTGTCGAGTGGGGTGTCCAGGGTGGTGACGCCGTTCACGTGGTTGTAGGTGCCGGTCAGGATCGCCGCCCGGCTCGGGGCGCAGATCGAGTTGGTGCAGAACGCAGCGTCGAACCGCATGCCGCCGCTGGCCAGTCGGTCGAGGTTGGGGGTCGAGTTGATCCGGCTGCCGTACGCCGAGATGGCGTGCGCCGCATGGTCGTCGCTCATGATGAACAGCAGGTTCGGTCGAGCCGGTTGGCCGCCGCTCGGGGCTCCAACCCATGGATCCGATGCGGTGCCGCTCCCGGTCATGTCACCGTTGTAGCGGACCGACACACCGACCCGGTGCTGCGGCGCTCGATCGGCCGGAAGCGTCGGGACTACCCTGGCCCGATGGCCATGGCACCGTCATGAACCCCCCGTCACGACCACCGCGGCCGCACGACCTGCCCCTGGCCGATCTCGTCGTCCTCGATCTGACGATCGCCCGAGCCGGACCGACCGCCGTCCGCCAGCTCGCCGACTGGGGGGCCGACGTGGTTCGGATCGAGGCCCCGAACCCCTCACCGACCGCAGGCGGTCATCACTCCCCTGACTACCTGAACCTACACCGCAACAAGCGGAGCCTGACCCTGGATCTCAAGCGCCAGGAGGGCCAGGCGGTCCTGCATCGCATGATCGGCCGAGCCGACATCCTGGTGGAGAACATGCGAACCCCGGTCAAGCATCGCCTCGGCTTCGACTGGGAGACGGTGTCCGCCCTCAACCCGAGGCTCGTCATGGGATCGATCTCGGGATTCGGTCAGACCGGACCGTATGCCGAGCGGGGCGGCGTCGACCAGATCGCCCAGGGCATGGGCGGCCTGATGAGCATCACCGGCATCCCCGGGCAGGGGCCGGTCAGGGCCGGGGTCGCCATCTCCGACGTGACCGCCGGTCTGCAGCTGGCGATCGGCATCCTGGTGGCGATCCACGAGCGGCAGCGATCCGGGGTCGGCCGATGGGTCCACACCTCGCTGCTGGAGTCGATGCTGGGGATGCTGGACTTCCAGGCCGCACGGTGGACCGTCGAGCGGGACCTGCCACCCCAGGCGGGAAACGATCATCCGACCCTGGGACCGATGGGCATGTACGCCACCGGTGACGGCTACATGAACATCGCGGCGCCGTGGGGTCGGATCTGGAAGCGGTTCTGTGAGGTCATCGATCGACCGGAGTTGCTCTCGGACGACCGGTTCGCCTCTCCGCAAGCCCGCTCGACCAACCGGTCCGAGCTGAATGCGGCCATCACCGAGGCCCTGTCTCGGCGACCCACCGCCGAGTGGGTGGAGCGGATGAACGCCGTCGGGATTCCCTCCGGGCCGGTGAACGACGTCGCCCAGGCGTTCGCTGACCCCCAGGTCCGCCATCTCGGGGTGGCGGCGCCGGTCGAGCATCCCTCGGTTGGACCGATCGAGGTGGTCCGCAACGCCACCAACATCGAGGGGATACCCAACGTGATACGCCGCCACAGCCCGGAGGCCGGCGAGCACAGTGACGAGATCCTGACCGAGTTCGGCTGGTCGGGAGACGAGATCGAGCGGCTCCGGGCCGAGGGGATCCTGTAGTGCCGACGATCGACAACGTCGGCGTCGAGATCTTCTACGAGGTCGCCGGCAGCGGGCCGCCCCTCGTCCTCCAGCACGGCCGGCTCGGACGGGGCCGGTTCTGGCGGGACGTCGGCTATGTCGATGCGCTCGAGCGCGACCGGACGATGGTGATCCTCGATGCCCGAGGGCATGGGCGCAGTGGCAAGCCCCACGATCCGGGCTCCTACGGTGCCAAGGACATGGCGTCCGATGTGGTCGCCGTCCTCGACCGCCTCGGGATCGATCGGGCCGACTTCTTCGGCTACTCGATGGGGGGCCGGATCGGCTTCATGGCCGCCGCCCACTTCGGCGAGCGGTTCAATGCGCTGATCGCCGGCGGGGCCGGGCCCTACGGGCCGGCGATCAGCCCGGAGGCCGAGCTGGCGCTGGCCGAGACGCTGTCGGGCGGCATCGCAGCCTACGTGTCGGGGCTGGAGCAGATGCTCGACCGGACGATCCCGGACGCCGACCGGACCGTGCTCCTGGACAACGACGCCGAGGCCCTGGCGGCGCTGGCCAAGGCGGGGGCCGACTGGCCGATCGTGGTCGACGAGGTGGCCACCACCGGCCTGCCCGTCCAGCTCTTCGGCGGTACGGCAGATCCGGTCTGGCCGCTCATAGAGCAGGCCCACGGCCAGCTGCCGGCATCGGCGCTCCACGCCTTCACCGACCTCGGGCACGGCGAGGACATCCGCCGACCGGCGCTCGTGCTACCGGTCGTCACGAGCTTCCTCGGCCGGCACGGCCTGACCGCTCGATGACCAGCCAACCGGGGGCGACCCGGCTGGCCGCCGCACTCCGCCACCACGGCTCGGACCTGGCGTTCGGCGTGCCGGGTGGCGGGCCGAACCTCGACGTGGTCGGGGCGCTCGAGGCCAGCGGGATCCGCTTCGTGCTCGCCCATGGCGAGACGGCGGCTTGCATCATGGCGTCGGTATACGGCCACCTGACCGGGCGCCCGGCCGCGGCGGTGGTGACCCGGGGCCCGGGAGCGGCGTCTGCGGTCAACGGCGCCGCCCAGGCCACGCTCGACCGCCATCCGCTGGTCCTGGTCACCGACACCGTTCCGGCCAGGAGCGCCGAGCGGGTCCCTCATCAGCGGATCGACCAGCGGGCGATGTTCGAACCTGTCTGCAAGCTGACGACCACGTTGACCGGAGCGACCGACCACCGGGCGCTGGTCGAGGCCGTCGGCCAGTCGTTGGCTGCACCAGCCGGGACGGTCCACCTCGACCACGACGAGACGGCCCCGCCGAGCGGCGTCGAGTCCGCCCTCGACCTCTCCCCTGCCGGTGCCGGGTCTCGGGCCGAGCCCGGCGGCTCGGCGTGCCGATCCGGCACGGATCTGCTGGCTGCGGCCGGTGCGATGGTGGCGGCCGCAGACCGGCCACTGATCATCGCCGGACTCGGGGCCGCCGAGTCGGGCCGGCAGCTCGTCGACGAGCTCGAGCGGTTCGGGGCGCCCGTCCTGACCACGTACCAGGCGGTCGGCGTCGTTCCGTCGGAGCATCGGCTGTCGGCCGGGCTGTTCACCAACGGCGCGTCGGAGCGGCCCATCATCGACCGGGCCGACCTGATCGTGACCGTCGGCCTCGACCCCGTCGAGCCGATCCCTGCCCCGTGGTCGTACGACGCCCCGGTCGTCTCGCTCACCGCCGTCCCGACCGCCGATCCCTACCTCCCGATCGAGCTGGAGCTCGTCGGCGATCCGGTCCAGCTGCTCCAGCGGGCCCTGGTAGGCGACCATCGGTGGCCACCGGACGCAGGCAGTCGCCACCGCCGGGCGGTCCTGGCCGCCCTCGCCCGGCCGGACGACGCCCCCGCAACGAGCTCGAGCGGGCTGACACCGGTCGAGGTGGTCACGGCGGCCGCCGAACGCATCCCGAGGACATCCACCACGACCGTCGACGCCGGCGCCCACTTCCTGGCGGTGATGCCGTTCTGGCCCGTCGACGAGCCGAAGCGGTTGCTCATCTCCAACGGCCTCGCCACGATGGGTTACGCCCTCCCTGCCGCCATCGCAGCCGCCCTGGCCAGGCCGGACGAGCCGGTGCTGTGCTTCGTCGGCGACGGCGGCCTCGGCATGACGCTGGCAGAACTGGAGACCGTGGCCAGACTCGAGCTGCCGATCACCGTCGTGGTGTTCAACGACAGCGCCCTCAGCCTGATCCGGATCAAGCAGCAGCCGGGACAGGGCGGCTCTCCGGCGGTCGCCTACCGGTACACCGACTTCGCGGCGATGGCCCCGGCCCTCGGACTGGCCGGCACGGCGGTGTCGGACGGGGCGGCACTGGCCAGGGCCCTCGAGCGTGGCTGGGACGAGCCACGACTGATCGACGT
The DNA here is from genome assembly GCA_024644005.1 of Acidimicrobiales bacterium. Lineage (GTDB taxonomy): Bacteria > Actinomycetota > Acidimicrobiia > Acidimicrobiales > SZUA-35 > JAHELU01. The sequence continues at coordinate 5,376 of JAHELU010000060.1, forward strand.
CGCGGTCGATCCCGACTCCTACCGCCATCTGTTGACCGTCACCCGGGGGTGACGAGAAGAACGGCGATGAGCACCGCACCCGAACGGTGACGCAGTTGGCACAGCACCCGGGCGTGAACCTCGTGTCGGCCGGGTGCTATACCGGAGCAACCAACCCTGCCGAAGACGACGACCTGGAGAGCCAGCATGCCAGTGCAAGTATCGAAGTTCATCGACGTGTCAGAGGGCCTGAAACCGAACCAGTTCGGCGTCGGTGAGCGGGACTCGATCGACTCGATCGGCGATCTCGACGACACCTACAAGCAGCTGATGGACAAGCCATACGCCTGTGTGATGGCGGTGATGGGCAAGAGCGGCCGACCCAACCTGACCCCGATGTGGTTCGACTACGAGGGCGACAAGGTGCTGGTGAACGTGGCGGCCCATCGCAAGAAGACCCAGTGGATCCGGGACAATCCCGAGATCTCGATCCTGATCATGAACCCCGAGAACATGTACCACTGGATGAGCCTGAAGGTCACGGTGGAGCGGGAGATCTCGGAGGACGATCCCGACGAGGGAACCCGGGTCACCGAGCAACTCAACAAGATCTGGAAGAAGTACGTCGGCGACGGTGACGAGTACGGGCTCAGGGATCCCTCGATCGAGGAGCGCCGGGTCCTGTTCGAGTGCCGGGTCGACCGGATCGCCACCTTCGGTGTCCCCGGCTGACCGATCCCGGTGACCCGGTTCAGGATCGCAGTGATCGGCGGCTCGCTCGGTGGGCTGACCGTGGCCTGCCTGCTGCGGGACGCCGGCCATGACGTGACGGTGTTCGAGCGCTCGTCCCGGGAGCTCGAGGAACGGGGGGCGGGCATCGGCTTCCTCAGGGCCACCTACCGGTACCTGTCCGACCGGGCAGGGGTCGACCTCGACACGATCAGCGTCGAGACCAGGAAGATCCGCTACCTCGACCGTCAGGGGTCCGTGGTGGACGACCAGGACCACCGGTACCTGTTCAGCTCGTGGACCACCGTCTACCGGCAGCTGCTGGCGAGCTTCGACGCCGAGCGATACCTGCTCGGTCACGAGCTGGTCGATTTCCACCAGTCAGACGGGGCGGTGTCGACTCGATTCGGCAACGGCGCTGCGTTCGAGTGCGACCTCATGGTCGCCGCCGACGGCATCGGCTCGATGGTCAGAGCCAGGTTGCAGCCGACGGCCGGCATCCGCTACGCCGGGTACGTGGCCTGGCGGGGCATGGTTCCCGAGGCCGATGTCCCACCCGAGGTGGCCGGCCTGCTCGGCGACGCCATCACGTATTTCGTCCACGCCAACAGCCACATCCTGGTGTACCCCATCCCCGATGTCAGCGGCTCCGTGGATCCAGGCGATCGGCTGCTCAACTTCGTGTGGTACCGGAACTACCTCGAGGGCGGTGAGCTCGACGATCTCCTCACCGACCGGTCCGGCGCCCGCCGGGAGCTCTCGATACCTCCCGGGGCGGTGGCGGATCACCACGTCGCAGAGGCCCGGGCCCACGCCGCGGCCCGCCTCCCCTGGCAGATCGCCACCGTGGTCGATGCTGCGGAGCGCCTCTCCATCCAGACGATCTACGACATCGATGTCGACCGGATGGCCTTCGACCGGGTCTGCCTGATCGGCGACGCAGCGTTCGCCGTCAGGCCGCACGCGGCGGCGGGAACGGCCAAGGCCGCCGAGGACGGCTGGATGCTGGCGGAGGCCCTCACCGAAGAGCAGGATGTGGTCAAGGGCCTGCTTCGCTGGGAACCGACCCAGCTGGCTCTCGGCCGGCAACTGCTCGACCGATGCCGGGCGATCGGCCACCGGAGTCAGGTGGCCAACGACTGGGAGCCCGGCGATCCCGAGACCGTGTTCGGGCTCCACCGGCCCGGGGACTGAATGGAGGTGACGGTGCCGACCACGGACCTGTCGAAGACGATGATCGATGCGGCCGACGATCTCCTGGCGGCGCTGTCGGACCCCCAACGAGAACGCGCCGTGTGGCCGTTCCCCTCGGACGAGGAGCGGCAGCGGTGGTTCTACACACCGACCGATCACGGCGGCCTGCCGTTGAGCGAGATGGACTCGGCCCAGCACCAGCTTCTGTACCGACTGCTCGCCACGGGACTCTCGGAGGCCGGGTTCAACTCCGCCGCAGTGATCATCGGCCTGGAGAACGTGCTCGACCGACTGGAGGGCTTCGCCGTCGACTGGGATCGGCCCCGAGGCCGGGACCCGCTGCTGTACTGGGTTGCCGTGTTCGGCCGGCCGGGCCCCGTCGGAGCGTGGAGCTGGCGGTTCGGGGGCCACCACGTCTCGCTGCACTTCACGATGGTCGATGGGCGGATCGTCTCCACCACCCCCTGCTTCCTCGGCGCCGATCCCGCCGGGTCCCCGCTGCTCGGACCGCACCTCCATAGGCCGCTGGGCGGCGTGGAGGACCTCGGCCGGGAGCTGGCTCGCTCGCTCGACGCCGAGCGGTCGGCCCGAGCCATCGTCTCCCCTGTCCCCCCGGTCGACATCGTCGGCGTGAACCGGACCACGCTCACCGAGGGCGACCGGCCGCTCTCGCTGCCCTACGTCTGGCGAGGACGGTTCGAGCGGGAGCTCGACGAGCGACTGGCCCGGATGGATGCACGGACCGCCGAGTCGCTCGGGCTGGAGGACCATCACCTCGATGCGCTGGCCTTCTCGTCGTCACCGAAGGGCATCCCGGCCGGGGACCTCGGCCCCGATCAGCGGGAGCTGCTCCGTGCGCTGTTGACCACCTACGTCGGTCGGGTTCACGACGATCTGGCCGATCGTGAGCTGGCCAAGTTCGCAGGCGACGGGCTGGACCAGCTGTCCTTCCTGTGGGCCGGGGGCCTGGAGGTCGGAGATCCGCACTACTACCGCATCCAGGGCCGGGAGCTGCTGGCCGAGTACGACAACGCCCAGCGGGGCGGCAACCACGTGCACACGGTGTGGCGGGACCTGAGCGCCGACTTCGGCCGGGATCCGCTGGCCGAGCACTACGCCACCGGGCACCAGCACTGACAGACGGGACCGAGACCCGGCGCCGACACCCGCGATCGAGACCCAGGACCGTGACCGACACCGAGTCAGGTCCGGGTCGGGCCGGACCGGCGGTCAGCCCAGCTGCTCTGCGAGCGCGTCCGGCAGCTGCCAGGGCACGTCGACCACGGTCGCCCCGGCCTCGGTCAGGGCGGCCCGCTTCGATCGGTGGGTACCGGTGGCGCCCTCGACGATGGCGCCGGCGTGACCCATGCGCTTCCCCGGCGGGGACGCTGCGCCGGCGATGAACGACACGACCGGCTTCGTCGATCGGGCGACGAGCGCCGCTGCGTCCTCCTCCTTGCGGCCCCCGATCTCGCCGATGATGGCAATGGCGTCGGTGCCGTCGTGGGCGTCGAGGGCTGCGAACGCATCGGCGGTGGTGGTGCCGGACACCGGGTCACCACCGATGCCGAGGAACGCCGACTGACCGATACCGGCCCGGGTCAGCTCGACCGCGGTCAGTGTGCCGAGCGACCCACTGCGAGAGATGATGCCGACCCGGCCCGGCGTGAAGATGCGATCGTCGAACGCCGGCATGAACCCGACGAACGCCTCACCGGGGGTCACCACACCGGCAGTGTTCGGTCCGATGATGCGGCTGCCGGCCGCAGTGGCCGCCGCCACCATGGCCATCGTGTCGTGGACGGGGACGAACTCGGTGAGGACCACCACCAGTGCGGCTCCGGCGGCGATGGCATCCTCTGTGGCCGCCCTGGCTCCCGCCGGTGGGACGAACAGGACCGACACGTCGACGCCACCCTCCCCGGTCGATGCGAAGTGGGCTGCGGCCTCCACCGCGGAGGAGAACACCGGCACCCCGAGGTGGTCGGTCCCGGACTTACGAGGGTTGACCCCGCCGACGATGTCGGTCCCGTAGGCCTGCATCCTCTCGGTCCAGAACGTCCCCTGCTTGCCGGTGATCCCCTGGACGAGCACCCGGTGGGTGCCGGTGACGATCATCGACCCTGGCTCGCCCACTCGGCGGGGCCGTCCCGTCTCGCGGCGCCGGAGGCGGCGGCGACCGCGGCGAGCACGGCTCCCTCCATGGTCTCGTGCGGTTCGTGCCCGATGGCCCGGACCATCTCCTTGGCGTCGTCCTGGCCGGTGCCGGCGATGCTGAAGCTGATCGGGATGTCGGGCGCGAGCGCGGTCCAGGCCTCGACGACCCCCGCCGTCATGACGTCGCAGCGGGCGAACGCGCCGCAGAAGTTGACCAGCAGGCTCGTGACGCCCGGTTGTGACAGCACCAGCTCCATGGCCGGGGTCGCCTTCGTGTAGGCGTCACCCCCGATCTCCAGGAAGTTGGCCGGGGCCCCACCGGCGGCCACGATCGCGTCCATGGTGGCCATCGTCAGGCCGGCGCCGTTGGCCAGCACGGCGATGTCGCCACCGAGCTCGATCAATCGAAGGCCGAGCTCGGCCGCCTTCCGCTCCCGCTCGGTTGTGGCATCGCCGGGGTCGGCCGGATGGTCCTGGCGGAAGCCGGCAGCGTCGTCGAGCTCGATCTTGGCGTCGAGCGCCACCAACCGGCCGGACCGGGTCATCGCCAGCGGGTTGATCTCCATCAGCAGCGCGTCGAGCTCGACGAAGGCGTCGACGACGACGGCCGTCAGCTCGTCCGGAGCTCGAAAGCCACCGGCGGGGATGATGGTCCGCTCGATGGCCTCGGTCATCGACTCGATCTCGATCCCGCCCTGCTCGGAGCGCAGCAGCAGTGGCCGACCGGCCGACGGGTCGATCATCACCGACAGGTACGACTCCGATGCGATGTCGACCGCCTGCTCCACCAGGAGCTCGCTCACCGGCTCACCGCTCAGCTCCGAGCCCAGCAGCCGCCGAGCTGCGGCGGCCGCCCCCTCCGGCGCGTCGACGACGACGACGCCACCGGCCTTGCCTCGACCGCCCGATCTGACCTGGGCCTTGACCGCCACCCGCCCTCCCAGGTCGGCCGCCGCCGCTCGTGCATCGTCGACGGTGGTCACCAGGCGACCGGGCGGGACCGGGATGCCCCTGGCCGCCAGCAGCTTCTTCGCCTGGTACTCGGTCAGCTTCACGGCGCGCTATCGGGGCTGATGGCCGACGGCCCGCCAGTGGGCAGCGAACAGCTCGTCCTCGGTCGGTTCGTCCGGCTCGATCGTCCGTACCAGGTGGGTGATGTTGATGAAGTGGTCGATGTTGAGGTTCTCGCTTATCGAGTTGCCGGCCCAGGTGCCGCAACCCATGCTGAGCGTGAACGGCATGGCGTTGTCGAACGAGCCGCCGTTGCCGAAGGTGTGGGCCTGGTTGACCAGTACCCGGACCACGGGCAACCGGGCCGCCACCTCGGCTGCGTGCTCCCGGTCGTAAGTGTGGATGCCTACCGAGTGGCCGATGCCCTGGACGGCCAGCACCTCCTCGGCCAGCTCGATGGCGTGGCCGAAGTCCCTCGCCCGGTAGACGGTGAGCACCAACGAGAGCTTCTCCCCGGTCATCGGCCGATCCGGGCCCGGGCCCGGTTCCTCGACCATCACGAACCGATCGGCGTCGTCGCCTCCGAGCTCGAAGGCCGCTCGCACCTCCGCGTAGTCCTTGGCGATCAACCGGCGATCGAGTGACCCGTTGGGGAACAATCTGGTCACCACCCGCTCCGCCTCGTCCGGGGTGGCGAGGTGACCGCCGGCCGCCACGAGCTCGGCGATCGCCTGGTCGTAGACGTCATCGAGGATGATGACCGAGTTCTCCGACGAGCACGACGTCGCGTTGTCGAACGTCTTCGACGCCGTGATCTTGACCGCAGCTGCTGCCAGATCGGCCGAGGAGTCGATGATGACCGGCACGTTGCCCGCCCCGACGCCGATGGCCGGCGTGCCACTGGTGTAGGCCCGACGGACGTTGTTCTGCGATCCGGTGGCCACCACCAGATCGGCTGCGGCCATCAGCTCCTCGGTGGCCTCCCGGGACACCGGGGCCGCAAGGACCTGTACGAGATCCTCGGGCGCTCCGATCTTGCGCAGCTCGGCCCTGGCCAGGTCGACGGCGGCGGCGGTGGTCTTCCAGCCGCTCGGCGACGGGGCGATGACGACGGCGTTGCCGCCCTTGATGGCCATCATCGCCTTGTTGATCGGGGTGGCGGCGGGATTCGTCGACGGGGTTATGGCGGCGACGACGCCGACCGGCTTGGCGTACTTCCTGATCCCCCGGTCGGGATCATCCTCGATGATCCCGACCGTGCGGGCCCGCAGGAGGTCCCGTAGCGTGCCGAACGTCTTCCGCTGGTTCTTCGTGAACTTGTCGCCGACGTTGCCGAGCCCGGTGTCGGCCACCGCCAGCTCGGCCAGCGACCGGGCGTTGTCCGGGTTGTACAGCGACCACGCCACCGCGGTCACGGCGGCGTCGACCCGGCCCTGATCGGCGTCGGCGAACAGGGCCATGGCCTGCCTGGCCCGGTCGATGCATGCCGATACCCCTGAGGATGGTCGTTCGGGTTCGAGGGTCATGATCGTGTCCTTGTCCGGGCCGGGACGGCTGCGACGGTGGTCGCTGAGCCGAGCGTATTGGAGCCCGGCTGGGTTCTCACCTTCGCGTGCGCCGTCCGAGGTCAGATCCCGGCCGCGCAGCCGTCGGCCCGTGGCTCGGAACCTGCGGCATAGACGCCGTCGTCGGCGCGGCGGAGGATCTGACCTCGACCGAAGCCGAGCCGGCTCCGCTCGACCGTGACGTCGTGACCCCGATCCCGGAGCCCGTCGACCACCGCATCCGGGGTCTGGCGCTCGACCAGGACCCGGCCGTCCCGCTCGACCTGCCACCGGGGGGCGTCGAGCGCGGCCTGGGGGTTCAGACCGTGGTCGATCATGCCGGTGACGACCTGGAGATGGCCCTGCGGCTGCATCTCGCCGCCCATGACGCCGAACGGCCCGACGGGTGCACCGTTGCGGGTCAGGAAGCCAGGGATGATCGTGTGGCGGGGCCGCTTGCCGGGAGCGGCGACGTTCGGGTGATCGGCATCGAGCACGAAGCCGGCCCCCCGATTCTGCAGGGCGATGCCGTGCGACGGGACGACGACGCCGCTGCCGAACCCCATGTAGTTGGACTGGATGAAGCTGACCATGGTGCCGTCCCGGTCGGCGGTGCACAGGTAGACCGTGCCCCCTCTGGCCGGTTCGCCCCGGGGAGCCGGGCCCGCTCGTTCCCCGATGAGGGCGGAGCGGGCCTTGAGATAGCCCTCGTCGAGCAGCCCGTCCACCGGGACGTCGCTGATCGACGGGTCGGCGACGTTGGCGTCGGAGTCGGCGAACGCCAGTTTCATCGCCTCGATCTGGTAGTGCCAGCTCGTGGCGTCGATCTGGGCCCTGGAGGGCGCCTCGGTGTTGGCCACCATGCCCAGCGCCATCAGCGCGGCGATGCCCTGGCCGTTCGGTGGGATCTCCCAGACCTCGTGACCGCCGTACCGGATGCTGATCGGTTCCACCCACTCTCCGTGGTGGTCGGCCAGGTCGGCGCCGTCGAGCCGGCCTCCGGTGCCAGTGGCGTAGGCGGCGATGGCGTCCGCCACCTCGCCCTCGTAGAAGTCCCGCAGCCCACGTTCGGCCAGGCACCGCAGCCCTCTTGCGTGGCCGGGGCTGGCCCAGCGCTCACCGGCCCGTGGAGCTCGGCCGTCCGGGGCGAAGACCGTTGCCCAGTCCACCAGCTCGTCGAGCCCCTCCCGGGGGTAGAGATCGAAAGCCGCCTCCCACTGCCGGGCCACCACCGGAGAGACCGGGTAGCCGTGCTCGGCGTAGCGGATGGCCGGCTCCAGCAGCCGCTCGATCGGCAGCCGACCGAAGCGCTGGTGGAGCATCGACCAGCTGTCGACCGCGCCAGGCACGGTGACAGGCGTCCACCCCCGGTGCGGCATCTCGGTGTGCCCGGCCGCCCGGAGCTCCTCGGTGTCGTTGCCGGCAGGCCAACGGCCGGAGCCGTTCAGGCCGTGGAGGCGCTCCCCATCCCAGACGATGGCGAACGCGTCGCCGCCGAGGCCGTTCGAGCACGGTTCGACGACGGTCAGGGTGGCGGCGGCGGCGATGGCGGCATCGACCGCGGAGCCGCCATCGACCAGTGCGCCGATGCCGGCCTGGACGGCCAGCGGCTGGCTGGTGGCCACCATGCCGTCGGTTGCCAGGACCGCGGCACGGCTCGACGGATGGGGGTACCTGCGGAGGGATTCCGGATCGTGTTCCATGAGTGGTCACCACAGTGACCAACGCTCGACCTGCGGTCAAGATGGGCCGACGGCCCGGCGATCCGGGGTCCGGCTCAGGTGCTGCCTTCCGCCGCCCGGTCGATCCCCTGGGTGGCGATGAGGTCCTCGTGGAGCTCCATCCAGACGTCGTGGTAGCTGTCGCACAGCACCCCGGTCAGCGCCGTGGTGTCGCCGGCCAGCAGCCGGTCTCGGGCCGCGGTCAACCGAGCCCCGTACCTGCCGATCCAGGGGACCACCTCGCCGATGGCTGCCACCACCGGCTGGACCACCTCGTCGAGGGCCGACAATCGGTCGATGATCCGGCGGTCGTAGTCCGGATCGTCGTGATCGTTCGGCTCGCCGTCCCTGACCTGCCAGTCGGTGCACAGCTGCTTGACGTCGTCGTTCAGCTCGAGGAACCGGTCGTAGGGAACGGCGCCGAGGTCGAGCGACTCGACCACCTCGGCGAGCAGCGAGCGGTGGGCCTCCCGCCCTGCCGGGGTGATGACCCACATCCCCCGCGGCTCGAGGTACTTGGCTCGCTCGAGCGCCACCAGCTCGTCGAGCGCAGCCCGAGCCGCTCCCTCGTCGAGACCGGACACCGCGACCAGCACATCTGCGGTGGCCATGCCCCGTATCCGGAGCCCGTGGAGCGCACGGAAGCCGGCCTCGCCCGGGCCGATCGTCGCCGGCGACGAGCCCGCCACCTCCACCGCCCGATCGGCGGGCGCGTCGGGCCGGTCGCCCGTGTCCTCCAGCGCCGCAGCCCAGGCCCTGACGATGCTCACCTCTGGCGCCTCGCCGCCGTCGACCGTCGACCGTCCGAGCAGCAGCAGACCCCGATCGCCGTCGACCGTCACGGTCTCCCCCGCCTCGGCCCGACCGCCGGGGCCGATCACCGCCCCCTCGGTCAACTGGGCCTCCGATGCGCCGACCACGGCGGGGAGCCCCCACTCCCTCGCCACGAGGGCGGCGTGACTGACCTGACCGCCCAGCGTGGTGAACAGGCCGGTCGACGCCGCCATGCCGTGCACATCGGCCGGTGAGGTCTCACGGCGGGCCAGGACGACGTCGACGCCCTGATCCCTGAGCCCGACCGCCCGATCGGGATCGAGGCACAGCACACCGACCCCCCGCCCGGGGGAGGCGGCGAGGCCGCTCGCTATCACCGGTAGGTCGCCAGACGCATCGGTTGACGACTCGCGGGGCGGGTCGGCGAAATAGCGACGGCAGCGAGCAACCGCGTCCGCCCGATCGACCGGGAAGTCGGGATCCTCTGCCATGTCGATGGCGGCTCGGAACGCAGCGATGGGGCTGCGCTTGCCCGGCCGGCCCTGGAGGAGCCACAGCCGGCCCCGCTCGACGGTGAACTCGATGTCCACCATGTCCCGGTGCCGGTGCTCGAGCAGCCCCGCCAGCCGGTGGAGCTCGGCGTAGACCGCGGGCCACCGATCCGCCATGTTGCGCAACGGCTCGGTGACATGGTCCCCGGCGACCACGTCTTCGCCCTGGGCCCCGACCAGGAAGTCGCCCATCAGCTCCGCTCGCCCGGTGATCGGGTTGCGGCTGAAGGCGACACCGGTCCCCGAGTCGGATCCGAGGTTGCCGAACACCATGGTCTGGACCGTGGCGGCTGTACCGAGCGTGGGATCGATGCCCTCCACCTCCCGGTAGCTGATCGCACGGGGGGCGTCCCAGCTCTCGAACACCGCCCGGACGGCCAGCTTGATCTGGGCCAGCGGGTCGGCCGGCAGCTCGTGGCCCCGGTCCCGGAGACAGGCGATCAGCTCGGCGGGGCGCTCGATCGCACCGGCGACGAGCGTGGTCTCGTCCGTGGCGTCGAGCACGACCTCGGCGAAGGACAGCAGCGCTCGCCGGTGGGTGTCGGCGGCGAAGGCCGGGTCACCGGTGAGCCGAGCCAGGGCCGCTTCGACCTCGGCGTTCATCCCGAGGTTCAACACCGTGTCCATCATGCCCGGCATCGAGATCTCCGCTCCAGAGCGAACGCTGACCAGCAGGGGCGCATCGGCCGATCCCAACCGCTTGCCGGTCTCGGCCTCCAGTGTGGCCATGCCGGTCTCGACCGCCCGGTCGAAGTCCTCGCTCCAGCCGCTCGCAAGGAAGATCCGGCAGGCCTCGGTGGTCAGGGTGAAGCCGGGCGGCACCGGGAGCCCGGCCGAGGTCATCTCGGCCAGCCCGGCTCCCTTCCCACCGAGGACCGCCGCCGGTGTGCCGTCCAGGAGCGCCACGTCGACGTCGAACGGATAGGCCAACGGCGTGGCTGGCATCGCACCCTCCTCTGGGCCTCGGGTCGGCCGGGGTCGGCTCCGATCGCCGCCGGCTATGCCACCGACAGTAGTGCCCCGATGGCGCTGACACCGTACGAGCTCGTCGACCAGGGTCGATCACGACCGACCGGTCCGGGCTCGTGTGAGGGAATCAGAGGAACAGGTTCGCCACCTCGACCGCGTCGGCTTCGGCCTGCTCGATGATGGCCACGACCCGATCGGCCTCGAGACCGAACTCCTCGGTGGCCCTGGCGACGATCGCCTCGGTCACCGATGCCATCTCGATCTCCCGGAGCGGCGACGCCAGCTGCACGGCTACCGGCGACCTCGCTTGATCGCGGTCGTGGTGGCCGCCGATGGCCTCGGCCAGCGACTCCGGCAGGCCCCACTCGATGCACAGCGCTTCGCCGAGCGTGGCATGGTTCCAACCGAAGGCCGATTGCTCCAGCGCGTGCAGGTCCTCGCCCTCGTCGTTCCAGGCCTGGAGCAGCGGCGCATAGTCAGGTCGGTTGGCGGCCAGGAACGGCACGGCCATGTCCTGGAGCAGCCCTGCGGTGAACGACAGGCTGATCGTGGCCGGATGGAGCTCGACGGCGAAGGCCCGAGCCGTGGTGGCCCGGCGGCCGGCGGCCTGCCAGAAGCGGGAATGGTCCATCCCCTCGATCTCGCCCCGAGGCATGACCCGACCGACCCCGACCGACAGCACCATCGACTCGATCGCGCCGAATCCGGCCACCGCCACCGCCTGGTCGACGCTGGTCACCGGTCTCGAGGGGCTGTAGCCGGCCGAGTTCACCAGCTTCAGCAACTCGACCGTCAGCCCGGGATCGACGCTGAGGGCGGCAGCGACGTCGGCCGCTGACGAATCCGGGTCGCGCAACGCCTCGAGCGTCCTGATCACCACGATGGGAAACGTCGGCAGCTCGCTGGTCTGCAGCACCGACTGCAGCTCGCTCGTGGACCGCTCGTCCTTCTTCTTGCGAAGTCTCAGTGCCATCTCTGGAAGTGCTCTCTCGTTCGTGGTCCGGCTCAGCCGGCCCGTCTGGCCATCTTGTCCGACAGGATGCTCATCATGCCGCCGAGGCTGAAGTAGCCGAGTACGACCTCGGACATGGCGAGCAGTTGCGCCCCCGCCGATCCCGGCAGCACGTCCCCGTAGCCCAGGGTCGTGAACGTCACGACGCTGTAGTAGACGGGTGACAGCGGCGTCTGGTGGGCCCCCCAGTCGACGTCGGCCCTCGAGTACAGGGCGGCGTAGACGAGGGCAACGCACACCGTCCACATCGACCACCGAAGCAGCGATCGGCCGCAATCGGAGGTGATCCACCAGAGTCGGTACATGACCTCGTGGAACCGGGACTGGGACCGGAACTCGTGGATGTAGTTCTCGTCCTGGATGTGGCGCCGGAGGTGCCACGCGCCGGTGAAATCGACGTCCCGGATGTCGGTGCCGATCCACTCCGCGCTCTGGAACCCCGTCACGTTCCGGAGCAGGGCTCCGCGCAGGTCGGCGTCCCGCAAGGTGGCGCCGGTCAGCGAGGCGCCGGTCAGGTCGACGCCACCGAGGTTCGAGCCGGCGAGGTTGGCGTCGTCGAGCGTGGCGTTCAGCATCCTGGTCGAGCTCAGATCGGCGGCGTGGAAGTCTGTGCCGGTCAGGTCGGCCTCGCTGAAGCTGGTCCCAGACGCCTTCACCCCGAGGAACACCGCTTCACGGCCGACGACCTGGCCGAAACCGGCTCTCGTGGCGGTGGCGCTCGTGAAGTCGGCTCCCGAGACGTCAGAGCCGAGCAGCTCGACATCGGACAGATCTGCATTGTGGAGGACGGCACCGGTGAGGTTCGCCCTGATCAGCCGCGTCCCGCTCAGGTTGCAGCCGATCAGCTGGGCCGACGTCAGATCGGCGCCGCTGAGGTCGAGACCGGACAAGTCCGCCTCGACGAGCCGCAGCCCGGACAGGTCGAGGGGGGTGGCTGCTGCCGGTAGCCGCTCGCCCCTGTCCCGTCGACCGCACAGCTCCGCCAGTGCGGCGTTGCGATGATGTCCCGCTCGTCCGGGTGCGCGCTGGTCGCCCGAGCACTCCTCCCGGCCAACGACGCCAGATCGCGTTGTCGCCGTCCCGGCGGTCGACGCATCCATGCTTGTGCTGATCGGCAGGTTGGCGAACCACCTGAAGGAGCCGAGGGTGCGACGCCCGGGTGGGCCGAGCAATTGGATGCGCGGCTGTGGCAACGGGACCCGGGCCCGGCACCATGGACCGGAGCAGATCTGAGCAGATGGGACCGAGATGGACGTGCAGGGCAAGACCGCGGTCGTGACCGGCGGCGCCAGTGGTATCGGGCGCGGCATCACCCGCTGCCTGGCCCAGCAGGGCATGAACCTGGTCGTGGCCGACATCGAGCAGGGACCGCTCGACGATGTCGTGGCCGAGCTCGACGCGGCCGGCACTGCGGTGATCGGCGTCCAGACCGACGTCTCCCAACTGACGGAGGTCGAGGCCCTGGCCGGGGCCGCAATCGACCGCTTCGGGGCGGTCCACGTCCTGTGCAACAACGCCGGCATCGGCGTGTCCGGCCCGGTGGGTGCCACGTCGATCGAGGACTGGCGGTGGACCCTCGACATCGACCTGTGGGGTCCGATCTACGGTGTCCACGTCTTCCTGCCGATCATGGAAGCGCAGGGCGAGGGCCACATCAACTCGACAGCGTCGATGGCCGGGCTGTACGCCGGCCCGTCACTTGGCCCGTACAACGTCGCCAAGCACGGGGTGGTCGCGCTGATGGCAACGCTGGAGCGGGACCTGCGGCTGGCCGGGTCGAACGTGCGGGCCTCGGTGCTGTGTCCCGGGCCGATCAACACCAACATCGTCCACAGCCAGCGCAACCGGCCGGCAGCGTCGGCGGCCCAGCACGTCGAGACCGAGACCGGCCGCAAGTTCTGGGACCTGCTGACCCGATCGCTGGCCGAGGGAATGGACCCGGACGATGTGGGACCGATGGTGCTCGAGGCGATCGTCGACGATCGGTTCTGGATCCTCACCCACCCGTCGATGGCCAGGATCGCGGTCGACCAGATCGATCAGATGCTCGAGGACCGGACCCTCAGCCGCTGACGGGTCGATCGCGTCAGTAGGCGTACTGGTCGACCCGGCTCTGGGCCTGGGTCAGTCCCTTGCCCCGCACGATCGACGGGTCGAGCCAGCGGTCGGCTGCGTCGAGCTCGTAGCCCCCGGCCAGCTCGTCGATCGATGACGCCAACTGGTCCCTGGTCAGCCATCGACCCTCGTCGTACGGCACGGGGAAGCCGAGGCCCGTGAGGGTGTAGGCGTACACCCGGCAGAGGTGATCGCCCTCGTCGAAGTCGCCGACGTAGGACACCCAGGGCAGCTCGATTCGCAGATCCCGCCTTATGGCGGCCTGGAGCGCGGCGATGTAGTTGCCCCCGTCCCAGTCGGGGATCGCCCGCTCGACGAACGTCTGGCCCCCCGGCAGGCCGGGGTTCTCTCCGACGACCAGGAACTCCGGCTCGTCGCCCTGCCGCATCAGCAGCAGCCTGGTGGTGGCGATCGGCTTGTCGCTGTGGACGGCCAGCAGCCGGCGGCCGTCCGGCGACAGCGCAGCGTGGACATCGTCGTCGAAGAGGAAGTAGCCGGTGGCCGGCGGGGCGTCGGCTGCCGCGTACTTGTTGAAGGCGCCCACCCGGTGGTGCCGGGCGTTGTTCCCGTCGGCCCGGTGCCAGAGATGCATGTTCATCAGCAACAGGTCGCCCCGCTCCAGCTCGGGGTCGACGAAGTCCGCATCGGCGGGACGGGTCGGCGGGGCCACCTCCAGCGGTCGCTCCGGTCCGACGGTTACCCGCTCCAGCTGGTGGGAGCCAGGGGCGACGAGCAGCCGACCCGCATCGGCGTCGAAGTCGCAGAACGGCACGATCGTGAACGCCCAGTTCATAGAGGAGCCGACCGGCCGCCATCGCTTGTAGTCGTTGTGGGGCGGGATCCCCGGTCCGCCGGGGGTTCGATCGTATATCACGTAGGCGGTGAGCCTCGGCTCGGCGCCGAGCACGTCGGCCACGGCCGGGACGACGGCTGGATGCTCGATCAGGGTGGCCAGATCCGGATCCTTGCAGGCGTTGAGCGCCAGGGTGTAGCGGCCGGGCTCAGGGTAGGTCGGGGCGGCGGGATCGAGCGTGCCGTCGAGTGGCGGGTTGCGAGCGAATCCCGCTTCCAACCGCTCGAGGTCACCCTCGGGGATCTGCCCGGCGAGCACCAGGAACCCGTCGCGCTCGTAATCCCTGACCTGATCGGACGTGAGCATCGCAGCCACCTCCGGACCTCAGGCGAACAGGTCCTGCAACTGGTACAGCTCCACCACGTTGCCGCCGAGGATCTTGGCTCGTGCGTCGTCCGACAGCGCTGCGGTCTGGGCGGCCAGCATGTCCTGGCTGTACGGCCAGGTCGAGTCGCTGTGGGGATAGTCGTTGGCCCACAGCAGCTGCTCGGGCTCGATGAGACCTGCCTCGGCCATCCGGAATGCCGACCAGTCGTCCTGGAACGTGACCTTGACGTGGTCGGCGAAGTACTCGCTCGGCCGGCGCTGCAGGTCGGCGCCCCTGAGCCAGTTGCGATGCCGGTCGTAGGCGTGGTCCATCCGGTAGCTGTAGTGGGGCACCCAGCCGGCGTCGGCCTCGACGCAGACGATGCGAAGGTCGGGCACCCGGTCGAACACCCCACCGAAGACGAACGTGCCGATCAGGTCCTGGTTGCCCCGGATGATGGACATGAAGTTGTTGAGCTTCGGTCCCCTGGCCCGATAGGACCGGCCGGTGAGGATGTGGAACGACAGCACCAGCCCGAGGTCGATCGCGGCCTGGTAGAGCTCGTCCCAGGCCGGGTCGTCGTAGTCGGGGCCGTCGTCGTATGCCGGGCCGGGGGTGCCGGGCAGCATGACGCCCCGGAGCCCGGCGGCCCTGATGGCCTCCAGGTCGGCGATGCCCTCGGTCGGCGTGCGGAGGGCGGTCTGGCCACAGCCGAAGAGGCGATGCGGGGCCTCGGCGCAGTACTCGGCGATCCAGCGGTTGTAGGCGTCGAACAGGGCCTTCTTGAGGTCGAGGTCCGGGTGGTTGCACAACAGCATGCCGACCGAGGGGTAGATGACCTCGCCGTCGAGGCCGTCCCGCTGCTGCGCCGCCACTCGCTCGGCCGGATCCCAGCCGGCCCGATGGAGGCCGTCGAACGGCGTGCCCTTCATTGAGAGCTCGTCGGCGGCCCGGCCGGCGGCCGAGTGGAGACCGAGGTGGATCTTGTAGGTCATGCCCGGCACGTGGAAGGTGGCGCCGTCAGGAGGCTCGTCGGTCATGAACGGGACCCGGTCCCGATAGGCGGGATCGACGTTGTCGATGTAGGTCCACCCCGGCTCGGTGATGTGGGAGTCGGCAGAGATGATGGGCGAGTCGACGACCCGGGGGGCGCTCTCGACGTAGTCGCTTGTGGTCAGGGCCATGGTCAATCACTCCTCGGTCGACACCGCTCGACATTACTGGCCGGCCGGGAGCCGGAAAAAATCCCACTCGTGGAGCCGACCCTCGCTCTGCAGACCGGTCGCCGAAGCCGGTCGTGGCGATCGGCGCCGGGTGGGTCGCAGCAGCAGCGCCCGCCGTCCGCCCGCCGTCCGCCAACCCGGCCCGTGTTTAGCCGGGGCCGGCCGTGGGAACGCCGCCGCTACTCGCCAGCGCAGAAAGCAGGAATGCCATGCCGAAGCCCCAGGATCCGAATCTCCGTCGCAGCGGACAGGTGCCCGCTCTGGACCCCGATGCCACCGAGTCCGAGCTCGAAAGCCGCGACCGACCCGACCGTTCCGGTCCGACGGGGCCGGTGCCGCCCGGCAATCGCCCCGATCACGACGTGGAGGAGTCGTGATCGCCGCGCTGGTCGCGATCGGCGGCGCCGTGCTCGTGCTCGGTGTCGTCGTCATGATGGTCGTCGGCAACAAGACGTGGCGCGGCAACACGATCCACCGCCCGGGAGGGAGCGGGTCCGCTGCGGGACCACCCATCGGGAAGGCGGATCGCCCCGCCGGGCCCGGCGCCGAGACCATGAAGCCGGAGCGCCTGGGCGGCGACCAGGACCCGCCCCGGAGCTGATCCGACAGCGTCGAGCGAGCCCGTTCAGCCGGTCAGCTGTCGGCGAGGGCCCGCAGGATGGCCTCGCCGAATGCGGGGAGATCGTCTGGCTTCCGGGACGTGATGAACCGGCCGTCGATGCAGACCTCCTCGTCGACCACCGTCGCCCCGGCGTTGGCCAGGTCGGTCCGGACCGACGGCCATGACGTCATCGTCCGACCCTCGACCACGCCGGCCTCGATCAGCAGGCTCGGGGCGTGGCACACGGCAGCCACCAGGATGTCCCGTTGGGCCAGCGTGCGAGTCAGCTCGACCACGTCGCCGTGGACCCTCAGCTTGTCTGGGGAATAGCCCCCGGGGATGACGAGGGCATCGTACTCGTCCGCGGGGGCGTCGCCAGCGGCCATGTCGACGGTGGCCGTTGCGCCCTTCTTGCCGGTGACCTCACCGGCCTCGATGCCGATGACATCGATGTCGTGTCCGGCTTCCTCCAGCGTCTTGCGGGGCTCCTGGTATTCGCTGTCCTCGAAGTCGTCAGCGAGCAGGAACGCGATCTTGGCCATGGCGTCGGCGTTACCCGGTCCGAGCAGCGCCGAAACCTACGGCCGGACGGCGCCGGGCCGGTCGAACATGGCGGCTATCGTGGCACGGTGGACGGACAACTTCGCCCTGGCGCGTGGGCTGCCCGGTCGGGGGCACCCATCGGCCGCTCGACCCGCCTCTGCCATCGCCGGGCCCGATCTCGACGTGCGACGCCGGCCCCCGCCGTGCCACCGTGGTGCCGGAATGAC
>JAHELU010000061.1 GCA_024644005.1 Acidimicrobiales bacterium
CGACTTCCAGAGGTTCGCCGTCGAGTCGGGGGCCTACATCCGGGAGCACTTCTTCGGACCCGATCCCCGGCTGCGGAAGATGGTCGAGCACCTGAGCGACGACGAGCTGCGGTCCCTGCCCCGGGGCGGCCACGACTACCAGAAGGTCTACGCCGCCTACAAGGCCGCGACCGAGCACATCGGCCAACCGACGGTGGTGCTGGCCAAGACCGTCAAGGGCTGGACGCTCGGGCAGGGGTTCGAGGGCCGGAACGCCACCCATCAGATCAAGAAGATGACCCAGAAGCAGATGCTGGAGCTCCGGGATCGGCTGAACATCCAGGACGAGATCCCGGAATCGGCGCTCGACGACGGCCTGCCGCCCTACTTCCGTCCAGCCCCGGACTCGGACGCCTACCAATACATGATGGGCCGGCGCAAGGCGCTCGACGGGCCGCTCCCCCAGCGCATCACCACGGTCCGACGGCCACTGACCCTACCCTCCGACTCCCCCTTCAAATCGACGGACGAAGGCTCGGACGGTCGTGCGGTCTCCACCACCATGGTCTTCACCAACATGCTGCGGGACCTCATGCGAGAGCCCGGCTTCGGCGAGCGGGTGGTGCCGATCGTGCCGGACGAGGCCAGGACCTTCGGCATGGACTCCATGTTCCGGGAGTTCGAGATCTACGCCCCCCACGGCCAGCTCTACGAGCCGGTCGACCACGAGCTCCTCCTCTCCTACACCGAGGACTCCGACGGCCAGATCCTGGAGGAGGGCATAACCGAGGCCGGGTCGATGGCCAGCTGGATCGCGGCCGGCACGAGCTACGCCCACCGGGGCGTGCCGATGGTGCCGTTCTACACGTTCTACTCGATGTTCGGGTTCCAGCGGGTCGGGGACCTGATCTGGTCTGCCGCCGACTCCCGGGCCCGAGGGTTCCTGATGGGAGCCACCGCCGGGCGGACGACACTCGCCGGCGAGGGACTGCAGCACCAGGACGGCCACAGCCTGGCGATGGCGACGGCCATACCGGCCTGCCAGGCCTACGACCCGTCCTTCGCCTACGAGCTGGCGGCCATCATCAAGGACGGGCTGCGCCGGATGTACGTCGACAACGAGGACATCTTCTACTACCTCACGATCTACAACGAGAACTACCCTCAGCCGCCCAAGCCGGCAGGCGTCGATGAGGGGATCCTGTGCGGGCTGTACAAGTGGGCGCCGGCTCCGGACGACGTGCCGGCCCGAGCGACGCTGCTCTTCTCCGGTCCCTCCCACGCTGCGGCGACCGAAGCCCAGGCGGAGCTGGCAGAGCGCTGGGGGGTCGGGGTCGAGCTGTGGAGCGCAACCAGCTACAAGCGGCTCCGGGAGGAGGCGCTGGAGGTGGAGCGATGGAACCGGTTCCATCCCGATGACGAGCCCCGCACGCCACTGGTCACGTCCCTCCTGTCCGATGCACCGGGACCGGTCGTGGCGGTGAGCGACTACATCCGGTCGGTGCCCGAGCAGGTCGCCCGGTTCGTGCCGGGCCGATTCAACGCACTCGGGACCGATGGCTACGGCCGATCCGATGATCGACCGGCCCTCCGGGCCTTCTTCGAGACCGATGCGGCCAACGTGGCCATCGCCGTGCTGACCGAGCTCGCCGCCGAGGGCACCGTCGAGCGCTCGGTGGTGGCCGAGGCCATCGGCCACTACGGCATAGAGCCCGACACCGCACCGCCCTGGACCCGCTGAGGGGACGGCTGCGCTGCGCCGATCAGCGGTCGCTCAGGTCGAGCGACTGACGGTCGAGCCAACCGAGCAGGACGGCGATGGCCCTCGGGTCATGGCGCAGCTGGTGCCCGCCGCCGGCTATGAACCGCAGGTCGGCGGAGCCGTGGGCATCAGCCACCAGCCTCGCGTCGAAATGGGGCACCGCCTCGTCCTCGGAGCCGTGGAGAACCAGCAGGGACCTCGGCGCCAGCTGCTCTGCCGCCTCGACGGCCCTGACCTCCCTCAGCTCGGCCTTCCACCGGTCGACGTTCGGCGGGAACGAGCTGCCCTTGATCACCCCGACCTCCCTGGCGTGACCGAGCAGCCGGTCCGGATCCTCGGCCCAGTCGTCGAAGTCGGCCGGGGAGCCGGCAACGGCGACCCCGGTCACATCGGGATCCTCGACCGCGGCGGCGAGACCGACCGCACCACCGGTGCCGAATCCGCACACCCACAGGCCGTTCGGCTTCGTCTCGGCTTTGAGGAAGCGGATGGCGGCCGACGCGTCGTCCACCCAGCGGGCAAGGCTGAACTCACCGGTCGATTCTCCGCACCCCCGGAACCGGACGGTGAGCGCGTTCCAGTCCTGGTCCCTGGTGATCCGCTCGCACAGCTCGACCATGTCGGCACCGATCTTGTCGGCCCACACGTCGGCGGAGGGGAAGCCGTGCAGGAACAGGACCGACGCCGATTTGCGCCGATCGGCGGTCGCGGCCCGGCTCAGGTGACCGTCGAGCTCCACCCCTCCGCTCGACCGGACCGTGATCCGCTCGAGCTGCTCAGAATCCTGTGCCATTGAAGGGGCGGTATCCCCGGTTCCTGGCCTCGACCAACGTGTCGGGCCCGAAGGACGCGAAGGTGCCGGCTTCCATCAGCTCGTCGATGATCGAGGCGTCCGCCAGGTTGTCGACGTCGTAGACGACGAGCGTCCGCTTGTCGCCGACCCAGCGATGATCCTCGAACTTGCCTGGCCGTTCCACGGCTCCCACCGTAGCGCCCTGGTGCCGAACGCGGATGTGGGAGGAGACCGCCGATCTCCTCCCACATTCCCTTCCAAGTGCCTTGCACTTGCTTGCACTTGCACTTGTTTGCACTTGCTTTGCTTCTCGACCACGGTCCACCACGGGTCTACGCGATGGACCGACTTCGAGCGGGGCGATCACGCCTCGCTCATCTGCTGGACCCGGAAGATCACGGTCGCGTCGAGCGGGACCCAGCTCGAACGATCTTCACGGGGGTGGACTGGTTGCGATTCGCAAGCGGTCCAGCTGACGCAACGGTGTCGCCGCTAGCGGCCAGCCACCTCCAAGGTCCCGAATCGTATGTCGTGCAGTTGGACCACCTCCTCTCTCTTGGTGAGCAAAGTGTGCCACAACCGGCGTCGACACGCATGGCAATACGCGCCATTCGAGCGAGGGGCCACCGCGCCGCCCGCTCAGGCCCGCAGCCGCCCGGGGCCGAGACCGGACAGGTCGAGCTCGATGCCATCGAACAACGGCCCGGGCGACCCGTCGAGGGTCAGGTCGGCAACGAGCTGACCGGCGGCCGGCGCGGTCTGGATCCCCGTCCCTCCCTGGCCGACGCACCAGACGAAGCTCGGCTCATCCGGATCCGGCCCGATCACCATCGAGCGGTCGGCGACGAACGTCCGCAGCCCGGCCCAGCTCGAGCGGATCGAGCGGATGTCGAGCGTGGTGATCTCGTTTATCCGCTCGATGGCCACGGCGATGTCGATCTCCTCCGGCTTGGCGTCCATCGGCTCCGACGGTGTCTCGTCGGCCGGGGAGCACAGGAACTGGGTCCCGTCCGGCTTGAGGTACCAGTTCAGCTCGGCGTCCGCCGCCATCGGCCAGTCCTTCGACTCGGGCCACCGGCTGGCCACCATGAACGCGGTCCGCCGGAGGGGCATCAGCCCGACCGGCTCGATACCGGCCCTGGTGGCCACGAGATCGCCCCAGGCCCCGGCGGCGTTGACCACCACATCGGCTTCGTACGGGCCGTCGGTGGTGTCGAGCAACCAGCAGGGGCCGGTCCGCCCGGCGCCCCTCCTCGACGCTGCGTCCACCCTCGCCAGCACGGCGACCTCACCCCCTCTGGCCCGGAAGCCGCGAACGAAGCACTGGTGGAGCCCGGAGACGTCGATGTCGGACGAGCCGGGCTCGATCATGGCCCGGCTGACCAGATCGGTTCGCAGCGGCGGGAACAACCGACCCGCTTCCCGTGGTGAGATCTCGGTGATGTCCGGGTTCATCGCTCGGCCCGACGCCAACAGGCGCTCCATGACGTCGTCCTGGTCGGGACGGCCGACCGTCAGGACGGCCTGGTCGGTCAGCAGCGGTCGGTCCCAGTGCGCTTCCGGTGGCCGGCGGAGGAACGGCAGGCTGGCGGTGGTGAGCGGACGGATCGGGCGAGCCCCGTAGTTCTCGATCAGCTGCGCTGCCGAGCGCCCCGTGGTGTGGTGAGCCAGCTGCCCCTCGGCCTCGAGCAGGGTGACCCGGGGTCGGCTGGCATGGCCGCTCAGCGCATAGGCGGCCGATGCGCCGGCGATGCCGCCGCCGATGACCGCCATCCGGATCGTCGAATCGTCGACCATGTCGGCAGCCTAGGAGAAGCGACCGGTGGACACCGTCGTTGGCCGCCGCAGTCGGCGGCTCCTATGGTCATGCCATGGAGCTCAACGATCGTGTCGTGGTGGTCACCGGCGGTGGATCGGGCATCGGGGAGGCCCTGGCCAGGGCCTCGGCCGATGCCGGCGCCCGCCATGTCGTCGTCGTCGATCTCGACGGCGGCGAGGCCGAGCGGGTGGCCACCGACATCGGCGGCACGCCGGAAGCGCTGAACGTCGCGGACGAATCGGCCATCCGATCGCTGGTGACCAGGACCGAGGACGCCCACGGCCCGATCGACGTGTTCTGCTCGAACGCCGGCTTCGTCACGATGGGCGGTCTCGAGGAGTCAAACGAGACGATCGACAGCATGTGGGACGTCCACGTGATGTCCCACATCTACGCCGCCAGGGCGGTCGTCCCGTCGATGATCGCCCGGGGAGAGGGCTACCTGCTCAACACCGCATCGGCCGCGGGGCTGCTGACCCAGATCGGCTCGCTGGCCTATGCGGTGACGAAACACGCTGCGGTGGCACTGGCAGAGTGGCTGGCGGTCACCCATCATCACCAGGGCATCCGGGTGTCGGTCCTGTGCCCCCAGGCCGTTCGGACCAACATCATGGCCAACAGCCCGGACCGCGACCGCCGGGGCGACGATCTCGGCTCGAGCTCGGCTGCGGCAGACGGGGTGCTCGAAGCGGATCACGTGGCCCGGCTGTGCCTCGAGGCCATGGCCGAGGAGCGGTTCTGGGTCCTCCCCCACCCGGAGGTGGCGGAGTACGTGAAGCGCAAGGCCGACGACGTCGACCGCTGGCTGGCCGGCATGCGGCGATTCCAGAGCGCGCTCTACCCGGACGGGCCCCTCCCCGGCGATGCGATGGCCCCCAGGGAGCTGTCTTGACCGGACGACTCGACGGCAGGACGGCGGTGATAACGGGCGGCAGCAACGGGATCGGTCTGGCGTGCGCACACCGCTTCGCGACCGAGGGGGCCAACATCGTCATCGCCGACCTGCTCGCGGGGCCGGGCACGGCGGCCACCGAGGCGATCGAGAGCGCCGGTGGCGCAGCCCTGTTCGTCGAGCTCGATGTCGCCAGCCCGGAGGCCAACCAGGCGATGGCGGCGGCAGCCGTCGACCGATTCGGCGCGATCGACGTGGTCGTGACCGCGGCCGGTGTCAGCGACGGCGGCTACCGGTCCGGCGACATCGAGTCGCAACTGAAGCGGATCGCCACCGCACGAGAGGCCGCGGCGGTCAACCCGGCCGCCGCCCTGACCGAGCTCGACATCGACAACTGGCGCCGGGTCCTCGACGTCAACCTGACGGGCACCCTCCTGTCGATCCAGGCCACCGCCCAGGTGATGCTCGATCAGCAGCGGCCGGGGGCGATCGTGACCATCGCCTCGATCGCGGCCAGGGACCCGCTGTGGGGCTCACCGAGCTATCCGGTCTCGAAGGCCGGCGTGTGGATGCTGACCAAGAACGCGGCCAGGACGCTCGCCCCACTCGGCATCAGGGTCAACGCCATCGGCCCCGGCTTCGTCGACACCAACATGACGGCGGCGCTGGCCCAGGCCGACGAGTACCACCACCGGGTGATCGAAAACACCCCGATGGGTCGCCGTGGCACGCCGGAGGAGATCGCCAACGTCGCCCTCTTCCTGGCGAGCGACGAGGCCAGCTACGTGACCGGTGAGCTGATCCATCCGGACGGCGGTTGGTTCACCGGTTGAGTCAGCCGTCGGCCGGGCTCCTGACGTGGAGTCCGAGCTCGGCCGCGGCCGGGATCTGACGGCGGTCGAGGGTCAGGTACGACACCGGCCGGGGCAGCCGGTCGGCCGATGCCAGGTGGATGGCGTCGACCACCGACAGGCCATAGCGGGCCCCGAGCTCGGTGGCGCGCGACAGGCAGCGCCCGTCGAGCGGGACCTCCCAGAACAGCTCCCAGTCGCTGCGCACGCCGTCCCACGAGGACCGCTGCCGCTCGCTGGCACCGGACGCCTGGTGGAGGGCCAGCAGAACCTCCGTCCTGGCCAGCGCCGAGACCACCCAGCGCGTGTCATCGGCCATGACGTCGGCGACGAAGCGCCGGCGGACGTCAGGCAGATAGCGGCACAGGAGGGCCGACGTGTCGATCGCCAGCGTCATCGGCCCCGGACCTGATCGATCAGCCGGTCGAGGCGGACGTCGGCCGGCACGACAGACGGCGGTGGCATGGTTGGCCCGCCGTCGGTGCCCGGGTCGATCCTGGGCGGGGTGACGAGGCCGACCGCCGCCAGGTCGTCCAGGGTCGGGCCCCCACCGTCTGGACCGAGCGGACCGAGCTGGGCCACCGGCTCGCCGTCGACGGTGACGACGATCCGCTCCCCCTGACCGGCCCGCCGCACGAGGGCCGAGACCGTATTGCGGAGCTCCCGGATGCCGACGTGGGCCAGACCACTGCCATCGCTCATGGCCAGTCACTGTAGCGACTGCCTGTAGCACCTGTGTACACAATCGTGCTTGGCAGGACAGGAATCGCCTGCCTACCATGACCGGCCATGAACTTCGCCTTCACCGAGGAGCAGGAACAGCTCCGCCAATTCGTCAGATCGTTCCTGGAGGACAAGTCCTCCGAGGCCGCCGTCCGCGAGCAGATGGAGACCGAGAACGGCTACGACCCCGCCGTCTGGTCCCAGATGGCGGAGCAGCTCGGCCTGCAGAGCCTGATCATCCCCGAGGAGTACGGCGGCCAGGGCTTCGGCTTCGTCGAGCTCGGTGTCGTCCTGGAGGAGATGGGGCGGGCGCTGCTGTGCGCACCGTTCCTCTCCGGCGTCCTGGCCAGCACCGCCATCATGCACGGCGGGGACGACGAGGCCAAGAAGGCCCTCCTGCCGGGTATCGCCTCGGGCGAGACCATCGCCACGCTCGCCTTCACCGAGGAGAGCGGCCGCTGGGACGAGACCGGCATCACCATGGAGGCCACGCCCTCCGGTGACGGCCACACGCTGTCCGGGGTCAAGTCCTTCGTGCTCGACGGGCACACGGCCAACCTGATCATCGTGGCTGCGAGGACCGACGCCGGTGTGAGCCTCTTCACCGTCGACGGTGACGCCGCCGGGCTGACCCGGGAAGCGCTCAGCACCATGGACCAGACCCGCAAGCAGGCCAAGCTGACCTTCGACAACACGCCGGCGACGTTGCTCGGAACCGACGGTGCCGGGTGGGACACGATGTCGACGGTGCTCGACCTGGGGGCCATCGCCCTCAGCGCCGAACAAGTGGGCGGGGCCCAGTTCGTGCTGGAGATGGCGGTCCAGTACGCCAAGGATCGGGTCCAGTTCGGTCGGCCGATCGGCTCGTTCCAGGCCATCAAGCACAAGTGCGCCGACATGCTCCTCGAGGTCGAGTCGGCCAAGTCGGCCGCCTACTACGGCCTGTGGTGCGCGGCCGAGCTGAACGACGAGCTGCCGTCGGTGGCGTCGCTCGCCAAGTCGTACTGCAGCGAGGCGTACTTCCACGCCGCGGCGGAGAACATCCAGATCCACGGCGGCATCGGCTTCACCTGGGAGCACCCGGCCCACCTGTACTTCAAGCGTGCCAAGAGCAGTGAGCTGATGTTCGGCGACCCCGCCTACCATCGAGAGCTGCTGGCCCAGCGGATCGGGCTCTAGATCGGCGCAGCGACCAGAGCGAACGCGAGCCCCGGGCTGCCGGCGGTCGGTCATGGCGATGGCCGCCCGCCGGTCTAACGTTGAGCTGTGGTCATCGTGCTGCTCCTCCTGGCCGCCGCCGTCGTGGTGGTGATTGCGTTCTTCGCCGTCGGCGACGCTGTCGGCAAGACCGAGCGGATGCCGGGCCAGATCGTCGTCGACGTCCACGAGGCGATCGAGTTCTGCGCCGAGGCACTGCCCGGCGAGGTCACCGCCACGTTGAGCTATGACGAGCTGCGTCGGCTGCTGCGACTCCACCTCGAGTGGATCCAGGCCTACCACTGGGCGCCGGAGGTGGGCGAGTCCGGCCCGATCGTGTTCGAGCAGTTCGATGCGCTCGACTACGTCATGGAACGGGCGGCCGTGACCCGCCTCGATGTCTCCCGGGAGCACGCAGCGGCCGTGATCCAGGCCCACTCCGACTACCTGGCCGTCATGGGGGCGATCCACCTCGACGATCCGGTCAAGGTGGAACAGGACCTCGGCGAGCTCCCGTTGCTGGACGACTCCTCCCTCGATCAGCTGGGGGTCGGCGACGCGGTCGGCGACGCAGACCAACCACCGCCTGGCGATGACCTCCCGATCGAGCGAGACGGCTGAGCCCGGGACTCCGGGCGTCCGCCGGGCCGATCGGTTCCGCCTTCGTTCGGGCTCGCGTGTAACATGGCGGCGGTCCGGACATCCGACCGTCAGCCGTGCAGCGGCCGCCGGCCGGCGTGGTCCGGCAGGGGAACTCGAGACGCACATCGTGGGGGACTACGTGATCGAACAGGGCCGGTCCGAGCTTGGCTGACGGCGACGACGCCAACGTGGCGACCGACCCGAGGCCGTCGGATGCGACGGCCACTGCGGCCGAGGGGGCCGGGGCCACCAGCGCGCCAGCCGACGATGCCACGGCTGCGCACCCCCTGTTCCGGCGGCTGCACCCGCTCGGCTGGGCCGCTGCGATCTTCGGGCTCTCGGGGATCGTCGCCACCCTGTTCGACTGGGACCTGCTGATCGCCCGCATGCCATGGTGGCTGTGGGCCCTGACGGTGGCAACGATCGCCGCCGCGGCCCTGCCCCCCGTCCTGCACGGGATCCGTCTGGCCATCGAGGCCGTCTCGGAATTCGGGGGCCGCCTGGCCATGATCCTGGCCTGGGTCATCTTCCTGCTCCAGCTGTTCAACGTGATCACCCGCTACACCAACGACTGGTTCGAGGCCGACATCCTGTTCGGTGAGACCACCTCCTTGGCCTGGATGAGCTTCGGGATGCTGTTCCTCCTCGGCGTCGCCTACGGCGTCAAGAACGGCATCAACCCCAGGATCGACTTCTGGTGGGCCGAGTTCTCGAAGATGCGCAAGGCCTGGCTCGACTTCGTCCTCCACACCGTGTTGCTCCTGCCGTTCCTCGTCCTCGGGCTCCGGGTGCTCAAGCCGTATGCGGCCCGATCGCTCGGCTACAACCGGTTCGCCAACGAGGGCGCGGGCGAGTGGCCCGCCGGCTGGCGGGTGTGGGAGACCTGGGAGAAGTCCCCGGACGCCGGCCAGTTGGCCGTGGGCCCGATCCAGGCGTTCATCTTCGTGGCCTTCTTGATGTGGACCGCCCAGGTCGTGGCCGAGATCATCAAGACCGGCTTCGTCATCGCCGGGCGGGACGATCTCGGCGACGTCTCCGGTGGCGGCGAGACGCCGCTCAGGATCGAGTAGGAGCGAAGCGACGGTGCTCGGGGCCCAACTGGTGCAGATACTCGGCCTGGATCTCGGGGTCTTCCTGGCGCTCGCGATGTTCGTCGTGTTCATGCTGCTGATCCTCACCGGCTACAACGTCGCCTACTGCTTCGCCGGCACGGCCCTGGCCTTCGCCTTCATCGGCGACATGGCCAACGTGTTCTCGATCAACACCTTCGATCCCGAGACCCTGTCCGGGCAGCTGCCGTCGAACTGGGCGAAGTCGCTGCGGTCGAGCGAGCTGCTGGCGGTTCCGCTGTTCGTGCTGATGGGCGCCATACTCGAGCGATCAGGCCTCGCCGAGCGGCTGTTGAACGCGTTCGGCCTGCTGATGGGCTCGCTGCGGGGCGGGGTGGCGGCGGCCGTGATCGTGGTCGGGACGTTGCTGGCCGCAGCCACCGGCGTGGTGGCGGCAACCGTGATCGTCATGGGCCTCCTCTCGCTGCCGGCCATGCTCAGGCTCAACTACAACCACCAGTTGGCCACCGGGGCCATCACGGCATCCGGCACCCTGGCCCAGCTGCTACCCCCGTCGATCGTGCTGATCCTGCTGTCCCAGGAGCTCGGCGTCGGCATCATCGGCCTCTTCGCCGGGGCCCTGCTGCCCGGGCTGCTGCTGAGCGGTCTCTACATCCTCTACACCCTGGCCATCTCTCTCGTCCGTCCGGAATCGGGACCGGCCATGCCGGAGCAGGAGCGCCAGCTCGAGGGCCGACCGACGCTCCGCACCGCCATCATCGTCGCCACCGCGCTGTCGACCATCGTCTTCCTGGTGACGCTGCTGATCGATTGGCAGGCTGCGCTGGGGGCGGCCGCCGGGACGTTCGTCGTGTCCGTCGTCATCGTCATGCCCATCGCCTTGAGCCGTGACGTCAAGCGCTTCCTGGCCCCGGCCGTCGCCGTTGTCGTTGCGGTCGGCGGGACCGCGCTGGTCGACTGGCGCAGTGCGGTGTTCGCCGCGCTGCTCACCTTCGGCATCGTCCAGGCCGCCGTGTCGGACGCCAAGATGCTCATGGCCGAGCTCCTCGTCTCGATCGTGCCCATCCTGGTGCTCATCGTCGGCGTGCTCGTCTCGATCTTCCAGGGGGTTGCCACGCCGTCGGAGTCGGGCGCAGTCGGCGTGTTCGGGGCGCTCATCCTGGCCGCCCTGAACTACGTGTTCGACCTGGTGCTGGCGGCCGACGGGGCAGCCCACATCAGGCCCATCTGGAAGCTGACCTTCCCGGCGGCCGCAGAGGCAGCCCGATCGACCGCCAACATCACCATCCTGGTGATGACGCTGCTGTTCGCCTCGCTGTTCTTCCGCCTGATGTTCCAGGAGCTCGGCGGCTCGACCCAGGTCGCGTCTTGGCTGTCGTCCATCCCGGGCGGCAAGTTCGGGTTCGTCGTGATCGCGATGATCGCCGTGTTCCTGCTCGGCATCAACCTCGAGTTCCTGGAGATCACGTTCATCGTCGTGCCGATCTTCGTCCCGGCCATGGCCGCACTGGAGTTCACCGACCAGGAGATCGTCTGGTTCGCGGTGCTGATGGCGGTCAACCTGAACATGGCGTTCATCTCGCCGCCGGTCGGGTTCTCGCTGTTCTACCTGCAGTCGGTGGCGCCGGCCGAGGTCAAGACGGCCGACATACACAAGGGGGCGATCCCGTTCATGGGCCTGCAGATCGTCGCCCTGTTCATACTCGCCCTCATCCCCGGGATCACCAATTTCTCCTACTGCTTCTTCAATCCGAACGCCCCTGAGCAGTTCTGCGATCCCAACTCCACGACCGGGAGCACGCTGTTCACGATCCTGGCGGTTGGCGCCCTGCTGGCACTCGTGGCCACTATCGTCATGGGCCTGAGTCATCGGCAGCGAACCCCGCTCGAACCGGCGGCCACCTGAGGTCCCGGACCGGACGGATCGATCATCAGCGAAGTCAACGATCTCGAGTAGCAAGCAAACCGGGGAAGAACACCGGACCAACACGGCACAACGAGGAGAGGCGTGTATGCCTGTAGAAACCGAAACAGACGAGAGCACGATCGGTCGGCGGTCGTTCCTCACCAAGGCCGGGGTCGGCGTCGCGGGCTTTGCGGCCAGTAGCGCCGTCCTTGCGGCGTGCTCCACGACTGACGTCGCGGACGATGCGGCCCCGGACGACGAGCAGAGCACCGATGGGGACGAGGGCGGCGACGAGTCGACGGGCGAGGAGACCGTGACCGAGATCCAGGGCGACGGCCCCGAGATCGAGTGGAACATGGCCACCAGCTGGCCGACGTCGCTCGTCACGCTGTTCGGCGCGGCCGAGACGTTCGCCGCCGAGGTCTCCCGCCTCACCGGCGGCCGGTTCAAGATCAGTGCGAAGCCGGCTGGTGAGATCGTCGGCGGCACCGAGGTCCTACCGGCGGTCCGCGACGGCGGGGCCGAAGCCGGCCACACCGCCTCCTACTACTACGTCGGCCTGTCGCCGGTCCAGCAGTTCGGCACCGCGGTGCCCTTCGGGTTGACCCAGCGCCAGCAGAACGCCTGGCTCTACGAGGGCGGCGGGCTCGAGGTGCTCAACGAGTTCTATGCGGAGGAGCACGGCATCATCGCCTTCCCCTGCGGGTCCACCGGCTGCCAGATGGGCGGATGGTTCAGCAAGGAGATCAACACGGTGGCCGACCTCCAGGGCCTGAAGATGAGGATCCCCGGCCTGGCCGGCACCGTGCTGAACAACCTCGGGGGCGAGCAGGTGTCGATGCCCGGCGGCGAGATCCTCACCTCGATCCAGACTGGAGCCATCGATGCGGCCGAGTTCGTCGGCCCGACCGACGACCTGATCCTCGGCCTCGACGAGCTCGGATCCGACCTCTTCTACTACCACCCGGGCTGGTGGGAGCCCGGCACTGCGGTGGAGATCCAGATGCCGCTGTCGCTGTGGAACGATCTGCCGGCCCAGTACCAGGCTGCGGTCGAGAACGCGGCGGCCCACACCAACACGAGGACGATGGCCAAGTACGACGTCCTCAACCAGGTGGACCTGCAGAAGATCAAGGGCTTCGCCGAGATCCGGGAGTTCTCCCCGGAGCTGATGGAGGCGTTCAAGACCGAGAGCGAGAGCGTGCTCGACGGCATCGCCGCCGAAGACCCGAAGTTCGCAGCGATCCTCGGGCCGTGGCGGGAGTTCCGTGACGGGGTCGTCGAGTGGCACGGGCTGGCCGAGCGGTCCTACCTGACCCAGCAGACCCAGGTCTGACCAGACACCGGAGCTCCGGTCGACCGGGGCCGGCATGAGCTCCGATCACCCGCACTCGATGGGCCGCTGCCGGGCAGCGGCCCATCGGCGGTTCTCGGCCAGGGTGACGGCGCTGGTGGCTGCAGTAGCGGCGGCGGTGGCGACCGCAACGGCCGGCTGTGGAACGGCCGGCAGCGAGCAGGCGGTCGACCCGTCCAGCGGGCTGGGCCCGTCGGAACGGGCGGTGGTGGTGGCGACCTCGGCCTGCGGCGATGCCGGCCCGAGCTCCGGATCCGGCGTAGCACTGTCGCCGGGTCGGGTCCTGACGGCGGCCCATGTGGTGGCCGGCTCGTCATCGGTGACGGTGAGCGGCGGGGAATCGACAGCGGAGCCACAACGGGCCGAGGTGCTGGCCTTCGACTCGCGGCGAGACCTGGCGCTGCTGTCGGTCGGTCGACCGCCGACGACCGCGGTAGTGGAGCCACCCGTGCTGGCGACGATCGCGGAGGACGAGCAGGGCACGATCGTCGGTGGCACCGCATCGGGCGATGTGCCGTTCACGGTGGTGGACGCCACGACCATCGAGATGGACGAGGTCAGGGGCACCGGCCGGGTCCGGCGGTCCGGCTACCTGCTCGAGGCGCGAACGCTGCCCGGCGACAGTGGAGCCGGCCTGTACGACGACGCGGGCCACCTGGTCGGGCTCCTGTTCGCCGTGTCGACCGAGGACGGCACTCGATCGTGGGCCACCGCAGCAGTCGAGATCGAGGCCTTCCTGGCCGACGACGGCGTCACCGGCCGGTTCCGGTGCGACCCCGAGCAGTCGGAGCTGCGAGCGATCGCGGATTGACCAGCCGGTGGCTCAGCTCCGATTGGTCCGCACCTCACGGAACGGCAGGTCCTTGTCGACCGATGGCTCGCGGGGTAGGCCGAGGGCCCGCTCCCCCACGATGTTGCGTTGGATCTGGTCGGTGCCACCGGCGATGGAGGCCGCCGGCGTCGAGACGAGGATCTCGGCGATGAGGCCGTCGTGCGGCGAGTCCGGGCCGGTCAGCATGCCGGCGGCCCCGGTGATGGCGGTGTGGACCCGATTGGATCGGCGGGCGATCTCGGAGCCGGCCAGCTTGGCCACCGAGCCCTCGGGCCCCGGGGCCCGACCGGAGCGGCGGGCCGCTTCCGCCCGCTTCACCGTGAGCTGCGAAACCCGATTGAGCGCGTGGAGGTCGGCCACCTGCTGGCGGATCCGGGCGTCGGCCGCCGCCCCGGTCTCGACGGCTCGTGGCACCGCCAGATCCGGCCGACCGGCCCGTTGCGGATACCAGACGTAGGTCTGGTTGTAGGCCTCGGCCTCCGCCGCCGCCTGGTCGGCGGTCCGGCCGCTCGACCGGTTCGGCGGCGGCGGTCGCCGGCCGAGGCCCCGCTCGTGGGCCAACGTCGTCAGCGCCACCCGCCAGCCCTCACCGATCTCGCCGACGACGTTGTCGGCCGGAACCCGTGCATCGGTCAGGAAGACCTCGTTGAACGACGAGTAGCCGTTCATCTGCCGGAGGCCCCGGACCTCGATCCCGGGCTGGTCCATGGCGATCACGAAGTAGGTCAGACC
This sequence comes from Acidimicrobiales bacterium, assembly GCA_024644005.1. Lineage (GTDB taxonomy): Bacteria > Actinomycetota > Acidimicrobiia > Acidimicrobiales > SZUA-35 > JAHELU01. The sequence continues at coordinate 14,553 of JAHELU010000061.1, forward strand.
GCGATGCTTCGGGGCGTCCCAGTCGGTCCTGGCCACGAGCATGGCCAGGTCGGCCTTGTGGGCCCCCGTGGTCCACAGCTTCTGGCCGTTGACCACCCACTCGTCACCGTCCCGATCGGCCCTCGTGGTCAGCCCTGCCAGGTCCGACCCGGTGCCCGGCTCGCTGAACAGCTGACACCAGGCCGCTCGCCCGGTGATGATGTCCGGGAGGAACCGGCGCTGGATCTCCTCCGAACCCATGGCCAACAGCGTCGGGGCCGCAAGGGCCGTCCCGGTCCCCTTGGCCACCCCGACCGCTCCCACCTCGTCGAACGCCCGCTGGACCTCTCGGGCCTGCTCGGCGGACAGCCCCCGGCCGAACCGGTCGGCCGGCCAGGTCGGGCAGCCCCACCCCGACTCGACGAGCCGGTCCCGCCAGTCGTGGAGCTCGGCATCGGGATCCCAGTTCTCGGCGAGCCAGGCCCGAGCCTCCGCACCGACGTCGGCCCCCCTGCCCAGTTCGGGGTCACCGGCTCTCGTGGCAGCCACCTGCTCGCTCATCGCCCAAGCGTAGGCGCCACGAGCCGACCGAGCCCAGTCCCCGGGTTCGTCAGGGCGCCGGCTCCGCAGGGACGGGAACGGCTCCCAGCTCGTCGACGGCCAGGGCCAGCACCTGACCGCTCTCGGCCAGTACCGAGGTGACGGCCCGGACGTGCTCGTCCGCCACGACGACGGCGATGGTGGGACCCGAGCCGCTCAGCCATGCGGCGGCCGCCCCTGCCGCAAGTGCGCCCTCGTACGCCTTGTGCGCCAGCTCGCAGGCCGCCAGCCGGGGCGGCTGATGGAGACGGTCGCGGGTGGCCTCGGTCAGCAGGTCGATCCGTCCCTCGTACATCGACGCGATGAGCAGGGCGATGCGGCCGAGATTGAACACGGCATCGGATCGGGGCACCAGCGGTGGCAGGCAGGCTCGCGAATCGTCCGTCAGGATCTCCAGCTCGGGAACCCAGAACAGCAGGTTGCCGGGAAGCGACGCCTGGATCCGGTGGTGGATGTCGCCGGCGATGATGTAGGCGCCGCCGAAGACGCAGGGGGCGGCGTTGTCGCCATGGCCCTCGATGTCGGCCACCACCTGATAGGCCGCGGCCTGGGACTCGGGCACGTCCAGGCCCTGCTGGAGGTAGGCGATCACGGCCCCGGCCGCCCTGGCGGCAGCCGAGAAGCCCAGCCCCCGGGAGGGCTCGAGCTCGAAGTCGAACCAGATCGGACCGGTGCCCCCTGCCCGCTCGTAGGCGATCCGGGCGATGTGGTCCGCCCCGCACGGCTCGCCGTCGCCCTCGTCGCTCACCCAGACGTACCGGGCGACGGCCAGCCCGAGCACGTCGAACCCAGGCCCGATGTTGGCCGACGATCCCGGAGCACGTACACGCATCACATGGCAGCGTAGAGGCTGGCCGAGCCATCCACAGGACCGGTCGGCCAAACCTTCGCCGCACGGAGGGGCGCCGGCAGGCGCACCGACCCGAAGAAACAGCGGCGCGATTCAGGCTCGTAGAGCCGGAATCCGACCTCGACGAAGCGAGCGGCTACACCTGTCCGCTCAGGTCCTGGGCGTCCGTGGGAGCCGTCAGTGGAAGGGCAGGTAGGTCGACCGCTCCCAGTCCGTGATGACGTCCGGCCGATCGGCCCAGTCCGGCTCGGCCTCGACGAAGCTCGACCACTCCAGCTCCTTGATGCCGAGCAGATTGGCCACCAGCTCCGGGCCGACGGCCTCGATCAGCGGCTCGTCCCGGCGTAGGGCGGCCAGCCCGTCGGCCAGGTTCCTGGCGCAGCGGCGATCGGTGCAGATCGACTCGATCCCGTCGCCCGTCTCCGGCTCGGGCCGGTCCAGCTCGGCGACGAGCCCGAGCCTGGCCGCCTGCAGCACGGCCGCGACGGCGGTGTAGGGGTTGGCCGCCCCATCCGGCAGCCGATGCTCCAATCGCGTGGCGTCACCCCGCTGGGGCGGGACCCGGACCGCAGCGCAGCGATGGTCGTACCCCCAGTTGGCCCACTGCCCGACGAGCTCCCCGGGCACCAGTCGCCGGTAGGCGTTGACGGTCGGGGCACACAGTGCCGCCAGGCCCTCGTGGTGGGCGATGAGCCCGGCGATGCATCGTCCGGCCAGCGCCGACAGCCCGTCCTCGGCTCCGCTGTCGTAGAGGGCGTTCGTCCCGTCCTCGGCCGCGAGGCTGAGGTTGACGTGCAGCCCCGACCCCACCCGATCGGCGAGCGGCTTGCCGAGGAACGTCAGTAGGAGGCCATCCTCGTTGGCGGTCTCCCTGGCCAGCTCCTTGAACAGGAAGACGTCGTCCACCGCCTCGACGGCGTCACCGTACTGCAGCGTCAGCTCGAACTGGGGTGCGTCGAACTCGGTGTTGAGGGACTCGATCGGGATACCGGAGGCCTCTGCCCTGTCCATCATCTTCGCCACCAACCCGGTGGGATCCATCAGCGATCCGGTGCCGTACACGTAGGCCGACGGTGTCTCCTGCGGCCGCCACCTTCGGTCGCCGTCCGGCTCGAGCACGTAGGCCTCCAGCTCGATGCCGATCTGGGCCCGGTAGCCGAGCGCCTGCCAGTCCGCAACGGCCCGGCGCAGGGCGTGACGGGCCGATGCGGCGAACGGTCGGTGATCGAAGGACAGATCGGCCACCACCACCCCGGTGTCGGGCTCCCAACCGGGCCTGGCCGACGAGAGGTCGAACTCGGCCTCGAGATCGGGGAACCCGGTGGCGTCGATGCCCGTCGGCACCTCGTAGATGCCCTTGTCGTATCCCTGGAGGAACACGCCGACACAGAACGACGTGCCCTTGATCGCCGACCGGCGGGGCAGGTACTTCCCCCTGGCCAGGCCGAGGTGGTCCGGCCACAGCACCCGGTACCGGCGGTAGCTGTCAGCGGTCATGTGGTCTCGGCCCCGCCGGCGAGGCCGAAGCCCCCGAGTCGCTGGCGACAGACCTCGACGCTCCACGGCAGCATCGTGGCCCCGCAGCGGGCGTCTCGATAGAGCCGCTCCAGGGGCAGGGGCCGCAACAGCGAGCGGCCACCGCAGGCCTGGATGGCGGCCGATGCCATCTCCGGCGCCCCCTCCATCGTGGTGACCACCGAGATCCAGGCCCGGCGACGGACCTCGGGGGCCGGGTCCGGCCCTGCATCGAGCATCGCCTGGTAGGCCAGGGACCTGGCCTGTTCGTGGCGGACCTGGATCTCGGCCCAGAGGTGCTCCTTCTGGGCGTTGCCGGCCCGGGACGTGCCGTCGACCCGACCGGACAGGTAGTCGGCGGTGAAGTCAGCGATGGCCCCCATGACCCCCAGGTAGGCGAAGGACAGCGTCATGTAGAAGTGCGGCCACCGGGTCGCCATCTGGTTGAACGTGCCGGGTGGGAGCCACTCGTTCTCCTGGGGGACGAAGACCTCGTGGAGCTCGAGGTTGCGGGAGATCGTTCCCCGCATGCCGAGCGGGTCCCAGTCGCCGGTCACGGTCAGCCCATCGGCGTCGGCCGGCACACCCAGCAGCCGGATCCGGTCGTCGCCATCGACCATGCAGGCCACGTTGTGGATGTCGGCCGAGGTCGACAGCGAGGCGAAGATCTTCCGCCCGGTGACCAGGTAGCCACCGTCGACCGGTGTGGCGGTGGTGGCGAAGCCCTTGGTGGCACCCGGGGCCAGGCCCTCCGAGAAGGGTTGGGAGTGGAGCGTGTGGTTCTCGACGATGTCGGCGAACAGTCGCTCCCGCCGCACCTCGAGGACCTGCCGATCGGCCTCTGGCAACTGCAGCTCGCTCGCTATCTGCCCGGCCAGCAGGGCCGTGGCGGTGTGCATGTTGAAGGCCAGGGCGGTGGAGCCGCAGTGCCGGCCGAGCTCCTCGGCCACCAGGCCGTAGGTGGCGAAGTCACCGCCGAGGCCCCCGTGGGAGGTGGGGATGCACAGCGTGAGGAAGCCGGCGTCGCGCAGGTCGGCGAAGTTGTCGTAGGGAAACGATGCCTCGCGGTCGTATCGCTCCGACCGCTTCGCCATGGTGGGACCGAGCTCGCGGACCTTGGCCACCAACTCCCGCTGCCGGTCGGTCATCCACTCCATAGTGCGGTCACCCTACCAGAGGCCCCGAATTCGTTCGGAAACGAACAAGCCGTTCGGATGCGAAGGAGCTGTTCCCATACGAACGAACCAGGCCGTTCACACCCGGGCGAGCGGGGTGGTGAGGCCCGCAACGCCGGCCCTGGTGCGGAAGATCGTGCCGCCCCGCGACGGATCCTCGGTGTTGTCGGCGGTGACGATGTACAGGTCCCGGCGGTCCGATCCCCCGAAGCAGAGGCTGGTGACCGCACGCGACGGCACGTCGATGCGGGCCACCGAGACACCCTCCGGTGACAGCCCGACCACGGAGCCGGCGCCGTAGTCCGCGACCCAGATCGTGCCGTCCTCGTCAACGGCCAGCCCGTCCGGCTGGAAGCCTGCGGCGTGGCCGATGCCCCGTCGGTCGACGAGGCGCTCGGCCTCACCGGTTCGATCGATGCGGTGACAGATCACATGCCCGCTGGCCGTGTCTGCGTGGTAGATCCTCGTCCCGTCCGGCGAGAAGCCGATGCCGTTCGTGAGGCCGACCCCGTCGTAGAGCTCGTCGACCGAGCCGTCGAGGTTGATGCGGTAGGCCTCTCCGGCGACCCTGGGCCCGGTCTCGTCGAACGGGTCGCTGCGGATCGTCCCGCAGTACACCCTGCCCTCGGTGTCGGTCATCAGATCGTTGAAGCCCATCGAGTCGGTCTCGAACAGGACCCTGGTCGCGCCGTCGAGCACGTGGCAGATGTTGCGGCCGCTGACGACGAGCCCGCCGTCGGCGTGGAGGGCGATGCCCCCGACCCCCCGGCGCTTGGGGACGACGACGGTGATCTCTCCGGTCGGCGAGCGACGGCGGACACCGCCGTTCACGACGTCGCTGAAGTACAGGTTGCCGTCGTCGTCCACCCTCGGGCCCTCGATGAGCCCGTAGCCGTATGCCAGCGTTTCCATGGTCTGCGACATTGGCGAGAATGTAGTGGTTGCCACCACCACCGTCCCATCCAGGGAGATGCGGTGGCCTGGCGGGTGCCGCCTACACTCGATGGATGGTGAGCCCATCGGCACCCGATCGACCATCGGTCCTGTTCATCCGACACGACCCGGAGGCCCATCCCGGTCACGTCGGTCGACGGATGGTGGAGCGGGGCTACGCGGCGACCTCGCTGACCGTCGCACCGTCGCTCGACCACCCGAACCCCGTGGTCGACTTCGGCGATCCGGGCCACCACGACGTGATCGTGGCGCTCGGCTCGGTCTGGTCCGTCTACGATCACGGGACCATCGGCAACTGGATCGGGGCCGAGCTGGCGTTCCTGGCCGAGGCCCACGGGCGCCAGATCCCCATCCTCGGCATCTGCTTCGGCGGCCAGGCCCTCTCGGCCGCTCTCGGGGGGACGGTCGACCCGACCCCGATGCCGGAGGTGGGCTGGTACCCGGTCGAGTCCGACAAGCCGGACGTGCTGGCGGAGGGGCCCTGGATGCAGTGGCACTTCGATCGCTTCACCGTGCCGGCGGGAGCCACCGAGGTGGCCAGGAGCGCCGCCGGACCGCAGGCCTTCGCCGTCGGGACGAGCGTGGGGGTCCAGTTCCATCCCGAGGTCACGAGCGACATCGTCTCGGGCTGGGTCGACGGGAGCCCGCAGGACGTGCTCGACCGACCGGAGATCGACCCCCACGCCGTGCTGGCCGACACCAGTCGCTTCGAGCCGGCGGCGAGAGCCAGGACCGACCGCCTGGTCGACTGGTTCCTCGACGAGATCGCCTTCCCGACGCGATGGCGTCGTGGCTGACCTCGCCCGCCGGTTGGGCCCGAAGCCGCTGATCGGGCTGCCCGGGCGCCGAACCTACGGCCGCCACGTCGATGGGTTCGGCTCCATCTTCGACGACTTCGCGATGGACCTCTATCTCGCCGACTATGCAGGCGAGGTCCTGGCGGCCGGCGGGTTGCCGATCCACCTGCCGCTCGATGCGGACCCGTCGGACTACCTGCCGTCGCTCCACGGGGTGCTCCTGCCCGGCGGGGCCGACATCGAGCCGGGGACCTATGGCGCCGTGCCGGACGGCAACGGAACCTACGAGCCGGAACGGGATCATCTGGAGTTCGCGCTGCTCGACGGGGCGATCGACTACGACCTGCCCGTCCTCGGGATCTGCCGGGGCCTGCAGGTCATCAATGTCCACGCCGGAGGCACGCTCAACCAGCACGTGCCGGAGCACGCCCGGTACGACATGCCGGCGGATGCCAGGGCGCACGAGGTCCAGTTCGAGCCGGAGAGCCGGCTCGGTCTTCTCTACGGCAACGGCGGCCGCGAGCAGATCAAGGTCAACTCCCTGCACCATCAGACCGTCGCGCTGCTCGGGGACGACCTCCGGGTCAGCGCCCGCGATCCGGACGGGGTGGTCGAGGGGATCGAGCGGCCGGGTCAGGACCTGCTCGCGGTCCAGTGGCATCCCGAGATGTTCTCGGAGCCCGAGCCGGTCTTCGCCTGGCTGATCCAGCAGGCGAGCAAGCGACAGCGACGCCGTGGATGAACCGCTCGACATCGTGACCGCCACCGGCGCCCACGTCCGGTCGGCCGGTCGGCGGGAGGTCCACGACGGCGGGCACTGGCATCAGGTGTTCCACTGCCTGGTGGTGAGGAGCGCGCCGCCGGCCCGGGTCGTGCTGCAACGGCGGCACCGGGCCAAGGTGGCCTTCCCTGGCCTGCTCGATCTCTCGGCCACGGGCCACCTGTCAGCAGGCGAGCGGCCGGTCGACGGGGTCCGCGAGCTCAACGAGGAGCTCGGCATCCAGGTGACGCCGGCCGACCTGGTCCCGATCGGCGTGCGCCTGCTGGCCGATGACGACGGCGGCGAGGGCCACAATCGGGAACGGGTCCACCTGTTCTTCGTCACGGACGACCGGCCACTCGATCACTACGACCCGGACCCTGACGAGGTGGAGAGCCTCGTGGAGGTCGGAGCGGGCGACCTGCTCCGGCTCTTCGACCACCAACCGCACCCGGCGCCGTCGGTGGAGGCTTGCGAGTGGCAGCCGGGGAGCCCGCCGGTGCAGGTGACGATCGACCGATCCGATCTGGTGGCGCCGGTCGACGGCTACTGGATCGTGCTGCTGGTCATGGCCGAGCGGTTCGTGGCGTCAGAGGGTCCGCTCGCCATCTGATCGGCCAGGTTCAGCCGGCCTTGATCAAGCCGAGCGCCTCGGCCCTGGTGGCCGGGTTGTGCTTCAACAGACCCCGTACCGCTGAGGTGGTCGTGGTCGACCCGGGCTTCTGGACCCCTCGCATCGACATGCACAGGTGCTCCGCCTCGATGACCACCAGCACACCGGCGGCGCCGAGACGATCGCCGACCGCATCGGCGATCTGGCTGGTCAGCCGCTCCTGCACCTGGAGCCGCTTGGCGAAGCCATCGATGGCCCTGGCCAACTTGGACAGCCCACAGACCTTGCCCTCTGGACCCGGGAGATAGGCCACGTGGGTCTGCCCGATGAACGGCAGCATGTGGTGCTCGCACATCGAGCTGAACGGGATGTCGCGGACGATCACCATCTCGTCGTGATCAACCTCGAACTGCCGATCGAGGTGGTGGGCCGGGTCCTCGGCGTAGCCCCGGAGCATCTCGGCATAGGCCCTGGCCACGCGACCGGGGGTGTCAGCCAGCCCGTCCCGGTCCGGGTCCTCTCCGATCGAGTCCAGGATCTCCCGGACCGCCACTTCGATCCGGTCGACATTCATCGTGTTCGTCATGGAGGTCCCCTTGCTTGCGTCCTCGGCCGACACAACTGTGTCAGGGTCAGCGGTGCGGGCCGCAACCGGGCGGCCGACCCCAGGAGAACGCGTCCCAGCCAGGGACGTTCCGCCCCCCCGGGCGGAACTCCGTTAGGAGCTGCTCCGCAGCTCCGGCAGTCAGACCAACTCCCGCCCGACCCCAGGAGAACGCGTCCCAGCCAGGGACGTTCCGCCCCCCCGGGCGGAACTCCGTTAGGAGCTGCTCCGCAGCTCCGGCAGTCAGACCAACTCCCGCCCGACCCCAGG
>JAHELU010000062.1 GCA_024644005.1 Acidimicrobiales bacterium
ATCTTTCGTCGGGAAGCGTTTGCCCTGCTGAGCTGCTTGACCCCTCGGCGACCCAGCAACCGTGAAGGGCCAGGCCGTGGGCTCGCTATGCAAGATCGAGGCTAGTGGGCCTAGTGACTCTGCTCGTCGTGAGCGGCCGATCCAGCTCGGCGGCGAGCCGCTCGTTGCTCGATCAGGGTCGTGCCGGCCCCCCACCGATTCGCCTCGAGGACCTTGAGGAAGCCGACCAGATTGCGGTCCCGGATCCGCTCCAGCTCCCGGGCGTCGTGGCCCCCCGATTGACGGTCGGACTGCGCCACGATCGTGTCGATCAGCTCGGGGGTGAACGCCGGGGTGTCGGTCAGCCGGCTCCACGGCCACTCCAGCGTCGGTCCGAACTGCTCGATGAAGTGACGGAAACCGCCGGCCCCACCCGCCACCCGGTAGGTCTCGAACAACCCCATCTGGGCCCATCGCAGTCCGAACCCGTACGTGATCGCATCGTCGATCTCGGCGGTGGTGGCCACCCCGTCGGTGATGAGCCACAGCGCCTCCCGCCACACCGCCTCGAGCAGGCGGTCGGCGATGAAGGCGTCGATCTCGACCCGGACATGCAGCGGCCGCATCCCGAGACCGCGGTAGATCGCCGCCGCGGTCTCGATCGTGGTCGGGGCCGTCTGCTCGCCGCCGACCACTTCCACGAGGGGCAGCAGATAGACCGGGTTGAACGGGTGGCCCACCACCAACCGGTCCGGGTGGGTCATCGTGGCCTGCATGAGGGTGGGCCGGATGCCGGAGGTGGACGAGGCGATCACGGTCTCCGGCCGGGCCGCCGACTCGATGGCTTCGAGCACGGTGGCCTTGAGCTCGGGTCGCTCGGGGACGCTCTCCTGGACGAACTCGGCGTCGCGGACCGCCTCGGCCGTCGAGGAGGCGATGTCGATCGTGCCTCGCTCATCGGTCGGCAGGCCGAGTGCCCGCCATGCCGTCACCGCATTGTCCGTGACATCGGCGAGCAACCCCTCGGCACCGGGATCGGGGTCGAAGACGGCGACGTCGATCCCGCTGAGCGCCATCCTGGCGGCCCAGGCTGCACCGATGACCCCACACCCGACCACGGCCGCCGTGCCCGGACTCGACACCGGATGCCGATCGTCAGCGTGATCGCCCGGGTCTGGGTCGGCGATCGGAGCCACCCGCTCAGCCGTGTTTGGTGAGGCGCAGGTTGTCCCGCACCTCGGCCGGGCCGAGGATCGTGTAGTTCTGGGCCTCGAGGATGGTCACCGCCCGCCCCACCAGATCGCCGTTCGAAGCCAACTGCCCCTGCGACAGGTAGAGGTTGTCCTCCAGCCCGACGCGGACGTTGCCCCCGGCGAATGCGGCCAGCGAGACGTACTTGAGCTGGTTGCGGCCGATGGAGAACGCGGAGAACGTCCAGTCGTCCGGCACGTTGGTTCGCATGGCCAGGAAGGTGTTGAGGTCGTCCGGTGCCCCCCACGGAACGCCCATGCAGAGCTGGACCAGGACCGGCTCCTCGATCAGCCCCTGGGCAACCAGGTGCTTGGCGTGGGCCAGGTGGCCGGTGTCGAACAACTCCATCTCGATGCGGACCCCGAGCTCGGTCATCTGCTTGGCCATCTCCTCGAGCATCGAGGGGGTGTTGGTCATCACGTACTCGCCCTCGCCGAAGTTCATCGACCCGCAGTCGAGGGTGCAGATCTCCGGCATGACCTGGCGGACGTGCTCGACCCGCTCGGTTGCGCCGGCCATGTCGGTCCCGTCGGTCGCAGGGGGCAGTGGCTGCTCGACCGAGCCGAGCACCAGATCGCCGCCCATCCCGGCGGTGAGGTTGAGCACGACGTCGGTGTCGGACGACCGGACCCGGTCGGCCACCTCGGCGTAGTAGTCGACCTTCCTCGACGGCAGGCCGGTGCCCACCTCGCGGACGTGGATGTGGACCACGGCCGCCCCGGCCTCGGCGGCTTCGATGCACGCAGCCGCGATCTCGGCCGGGGTCACCGGCACCCGGTCGGACTTGTGTGCGGTGTAGCCGGCACCGGTCACCGCACAGGTGATGAACACCCCGTCGTGTTGGCTCATGTCGCTGCTCCCTCGTGGACTCCCTGTCGTGGCGGCCCCGCCGTTCGCTCCGGGTCTCCCGCCGCTGCGGTGGCCGCCTCCCATCGGCGCCTGGCCGATACCCGGGCGAACGAGAGGACCTCGTCGCGGTCCATGTAGGCGCCCCGCAGGTGTCGGGCGCCGCTCGACTCGTACCCGTCCCGACCGTGGAGGATGCGACGGTTGTCGAACCCGACGACGTCGCCGGGCCGGAACGGATAGCGAAGCTGGAACTGCGGATCGGCGGCGGCCTCGGAGAACGCCCGCAGGGCGTCGTAGGCCCGCGGCACGTCGGCCTCGGCCATGTCGGGAAACGCCCGCACGGGGTGGAAGGCCCGGAGCGTCATCGGCCCGCCGCCGGCACCCAGATCGATGATGGGCCCGGACCAGCGATGATCCATCTGCCTGCCCCGGTTGAAGAAGATCCACTTGAGGGTGGTCAGGGCCTCGTAGTGGTCCGGGTGGTTGCGCTGCAGGTGGTCGACGACCGCCAGACCGTCCGCCATGGTCGAGTAGCCCCCGGCGGCGGTGTTCACCAGGCAGTGGAGGAACTGGAAACCGGGCGGTGTCTCCCTGGTCGGCAGGTCGGTGTGGGGGCAGAGGCGGGTGGTGGTGTTGGCCAGGGAGCCCGGATCCAGTTCGGCCTTCACGTCCCAGATCGGACCGAAGTTGCTGTCTCGGATGGCCCCGATCCTGGTCGCCAGCTGACCGCAGAGCTCCGGGTCGAGCGGCGTGTCCCGGAGCCTGGCGATGCCGTGACTGCACAGCGCGGCGACCCACTCCTCGAGCACGGTCCCGTCGGTCAGCACCGAGCGCCCGTCGATCGTGGGCGGCTCGGCGAGATCGGCGGCCCGCCATGCGATCGGCTCCGGGAGCCAGGCGTCGACCATGTGCCGACCCTCGGCGACGTGCCGCAGCCAGCCCGGATGGTAGAGCGCGTCGAGGTCGTCCGGCTGCCAGGACACCCGCAGGGCCCCTGCAGCGGTGATCGCCACCGCCGCTGCGGCCGTCTCGGCGGGGATATGGGCCGGATCGACGCCGACCTCCCTGGTGGCGGGGTCGACTCCGCCCGGCCCGACCGCGTTCTCCCGCAGCCAGCGGTCGAAAGCCCGCAGCGAGACGCCGTCGGGCCAGCGCAAGACCAGGAAGTGGCCATCGACGGCCACCGACGCCAGTCGGGCCCACGGGTAGTGGTAGAAATCCGGTGTCAGCGCCCGCTCACTGTGTGTCGGTCCGAGCATCGTGACGACCTTCAGCTCGACGACAGGTTCCGCAGCCTGGCGATGTCGGACGTGTCGGGGAACGACATGACCCTCCACAGCTCGGGGTAGTGGTCTGTCGGTTCCATCATCGTGGTCACCAGCCTGTGGACCGACTCCCATGCGGCGGTGATGGCTTCGCCGCGATCGGTCACCAGGCCGATGAGATCGGTACGCGGCAACAGGCTCGGGACGCCTTCAGTCCACGTCGACAGCGAGACGTACGAGCCGTCGGCCGCCTCGGCAAGCTCGTACGGCGAGACGTACAGGTCGTCGCCGACCAGCTCCTGGAGCGGCTGCTGGAGGCTCTTGTAGTTCATCTCGTTGTTCATGCAGGTCAACCGCTGCCAGTGGCCGTGAGCCGGATGGCTCGGAGGGAGGATCAACGGTCGCCAGTCGGCGTCTCGTCCGACCAGTGGCTGGAAGCTCACCGGCGACGGCGCCGTGAGGTCCTCGAGCGCCAATTCGCAGGCGATGCGGATGCCGTCGGCATCGTCGACCGCAGTGACGATCAGCAGGTTGCGGTTCGGGTGGATGACCACCAGCTCGCCGGCCAGGCCGGTCTGGTCGAGGTAGCCGGAGACCAGCATTCGGGCCCCGTCGTAGTCGTCCTGGTCGAGCGATGTCCAGACCCCGTTGTCGACCGCAGACCAGCCGGCATGGGGCTGATCACCGAGGTTGTCGATGGCCACGCCCAGCAGGTCACCGAACCGTGCGCCCCACTCGTCGAGCTGGGCCTGGTTCACCACCGACATGGTGGTCGGGGCGTCCCACAGCAGCACGGTGACCAGATCGCCGCCGAACGGTCGGTACGGGATCAGTGGGCGGTTGTGGCGCTGGCCCGGATTGACCTCGTTGTTGAGGTTGGTGAGCCGGGCTGCTTCCAGCATCGAGCGCGATCTGATGCCCGGTCGCAAGGCCTGGGTGGTCTCGAGTCGGCTGGGTAGCGACGGAGGCGAGACGAGCGCCGGCAGGGTCTCCGCCAGCCAGGCGACCCGATCCTGCCGGTCGAGACGGTCCCACTTGGCCCGGAGGTTGCCGAGCCCGATCACGAGCGTGCCGACCTGGACCGTGTTCTCGTCGAGCTCGGTGACCGAGGTCCCCGGTGGCACCAGCCCATCGATCAGCCGACGGACCTCGGCATCGAACTGGCGTCTCCGGCTGAACAGCCCCACAGCCAAAAGGTAGCGGGGAATCGGATGGAGGACAGAGTCGATCACCCTGCGCCTGCTGCCCTCCTGTGACCGGCGACGACGACGTCTCGATCGATGGCGGCGTCGACGGCATGGCGCATCGAGTACCCGCCGGCGGCGATGACCGGGTCGAAACCGGCCTCCTTCAGCAGTCGGCAGATCTCGGTCCGCTCGGCCCGCCTGGCGTTCCACGCCAGACAGAGCGCACCGCCCGGTCGCAGCCAGCGCCGCCAGGTCGGCAGCAGTCGCTTCAGCAGTGCGGCGGTGTCTGCATCGGCCGTGCCGCCGCTCGACCGGCCGCCGTGCTGCACGCCGTACGGCAGGTCGACCACGACCACGTCCACCGAGCGCCGCTTGATGGCCAGCTGCTGGTGGCCGGCGTCGGCGCAGAACGTCTGGATCCGTTGGCCGGCCGATTCCAGCGTCGCCCGGTCGGGCGCCACCTCGAAGCTCAGCAAGCGGTGCTCTGCGTTGTTCGCCCGGTGGCGCAGCGCCTTGTGGGGCAGCCGGTTGCGCTTGGCCCAGGTCTCGAGGAAGGAGCCGTGGTGGTCGAGGGACGACCGGTCCGCCTCGATGCCGATCGCGTCGAGACCGTAGGCCAGGGCCCAGTTCAAGGTGGTGCCCCGGCCGCACATCGGATCGAGCACCACGCCGGCGGGCTCGGCGATGTCGATCCCCGCCACCGCGAGGGCGATGTTGAGCATGGCCCTCGTCAAGCGCTCGTTGGTCTTGCCCCGGTAGCGCTGGGTGCTCACCAGCTCGGTTCCGTAGACGAGCTGGTCGACGATCGGCACAGCCCGGAGCAACGGTCCATCTGGGGGCGGACCGGCGCCGTCGGGCCCGACCCGTTCCCGCCCTGGTCGATGCTGGCGGAACAGGGCTGCCGATGCGCAGAGCTGGCCGACGATGGCCGCGAGTCGTCGCTCGTCGCAGTCGGCCTCGAACCGCAGCTCCGGGGTGCGGCCCTCGACGACCCGTTCGATGCCACCGACCCCGTCGGGCAGGAGCCGATCGCCCACGATCCGCAGCTCGGCCGCCGCCACCTCGGGCAGCGATCCGGTGAAGACCCGATTCAGGTCCGACTCGAGGTACAGCGAGTAGCACGGGCGGTCGATGGGGGCAGCCTACTGCGCTCGGCGTGGTCGTTTCGCCGGCTCGGCGCTCCCCGGCGCCGGGCCTGGCCCCGGAGATTGTGCACTTGTGAACCTCGGCTCCGGGTCCCTACTGTGGGGCCAGTGGAACAGCCGGTGTCAGAGGCAACCGTCGGGCGACTGCCGGTCTATCTCAGAGCGCTGGTCGAGCTGGCGGGCAGAGACGTGGCGAGCGTGTCGTCGAGCCGGCTGGCCGAGCACGTCGGGGTGAACCCGGCCACCCTTCGGCGGGACCTGAGCTCGCTCGGCATCACCGGCACCCGAGGCATCGGCTACGACGTCAAGTACCTGCTCTTCGAGATCAGCGTGGTCCTCGGCGTGAACCAGGAGTGGCGGGTGGCGGTGGTCGGGACCGGAAACCTCGGTCGAGCCCTCGCCAACTATCAGGGACTGGCCACCAGAGGATTCCCGATCAAGGTGCTGTTCGACGTGGACCCCGATCTCGTCGGGACCGAGATCGGTGGATTGCCCGTTCGCCATGTCGATCGGCTGCCGGAGCTCGTGCCGAAGCTCGGTGTGACCGTCGGGGTGATAGCGACCTCGGTCGAGGCCGCGCAGGGGGTGGCGGACCAATTGGTCGAGGCGGGGGTGACCTCGATCCTCAACTTCACCGCCGAGTCCCTGCACGTGCCCGAGCACGTGGTGGTCCGGCGGGTCGATCTGGCCACCGAGCTGCAGATCCTCAGCTTCTACCAGCGGCGGGACACCGCCGTCTCCGGCGGGGCCGGCGTGCCACTGAGCGGCGAGGACTGAGCGGCGAGAACCGAGCGGCGAGAACCGAGCGGCTCGGACCCGATCCGATCGAGCGGCGACCGATCAGGCGAAGACCGAGCGGCCGATCCACTCGGCGACGAGCGCCGGCTTGTCCGCACCCTCGATCTCGACGGTCATGTTCCGGATCTGGTCCACGGCGTTGCCCTTGAGCGTCACGTCGGCCACCTCGGCGGTGGCCCGGATCCTCGCCCCGGCCGGGACCGGGTTGATGAAGCGGACCTTGTTGAGGCCGTAGTTGACGCCCATCAGCAAACCCTCGAGCGGGGGGAGGTCGCTGGGGATGGTGGTCGACAGGTGCACGAGCATCGACAGGGTCAGGAACCCGTGAGCGATGGGACCACCGAAGGGGGTCTGGGCGGCCCGTTCCGGATCGACGTGGATGAACTGGTGATCGAGGGTGGCGTCAGCGAAGGCGTTGATCCGCTCCTGGGTCAGCTCGAACCACTCGCCGGCCACGGGCTCGCCCCCGATCTGGGCCTTCATCGCCTCGTAGGCCTTCTCTGCGTTGGCGCTCATGACTGCTTCCTCCCGATCGGACGTTGCCACGAACCTACCCGTTACCCTGATGGCTACGAAACTCAGAATCGCAACCAGAAAGAGCCCACTGGCGCTGTGGCAGGCCAACCACGTCGCCGACCTGCTGCGGGCCGTCGAACCCACCGTCGAGGTGACGTTGGTGTCGATGGACACCTTCGGTGACCGCCGGCTGGACCTGTCGATCCCCGAGCTCGGCGGCAAGGGGGTCTTCTCGAAGGAGGTCCAGCAGATCGTGCTGGCCGGCGAGGCCGACCTGGCCGTCCACTCGGCGAAGGACCTGCAGGCGGTGACTCCGGACGGCCTCCTCATCGCCGCCGTCCCACAGCGGGGCGACGCCCGCGACGCGTTGGTGGGGTCGACCTTGGACGCGCTGGCGGACCGGGCCGAGGTGGCGACGGGATCCAACCGCCGCCGGGCCCTGCTGCTCGACCGGCGCCCCGATCTGCGGCTGAGCGGCCTGCGGGGCAACATGGCAGCACGACTGGCCCACGCCCTCGACCACGACGCGGTCGTCGTGGCCGCAGTCGCCCTCGATCGGCTGGGGGTGGAGCCGGAGGTGGTGGATCGCCTCGATCCGACCGAGTTCGTGCCCCAGGTCGGCCAGGGGGCGCTGGCGGTCGAGGTACGGGAGGACGACCGGGCGGTTGTGGAGCTCGTGTCGGCCATCGATCACGCCGAGACCTCGCTGGCCGTCTCGGCCGAGCGGTCGTTCCTGGCAGAGCTCGGCGGCGATTGCGTCCTGCCGGCCGGGGCCCATGCAGTGCTCGTCGACGACGAATCGGGTCGGCCGGGAGCGGCGATCGAGATCCGGGGCGTGCTCGCCTCGGCCGACTGTCGGCGGTTGCAGCGGGCTGTCGAGGTCGGCCCGCCGTCCGTCGACCCGGGACGGGTCCTGGCCCGCCACCTCCGCAAGCTGCTCGAGGCCGCCGAGTCGACCGATGGGGCCTGAGTCGAGCCACGCCGGCTCCGACTCCCGCCCCCGGGTCATCATCACCCGTTCGGTCGACGAGAACCGATCCTTGCGGGCCGAGCTGGGGCGGCTCGGCGTCGACGCCGTCGAGATCCCCCTCGTGGAGGTCCTCACTCCGGGCGACGACGGTCGGGCACTGGCTGCCGCCGTCGATCGGCTGGCCGACTACCGCTGGGTGGTGCTGACCTCGGTCAACGGTGTGCGGGCGCTGGCCGCGGCCCTTGGCGATCGCCCCTGGCCACCGGCCGTCGATGTTGCTGCGGTGGGACCCACCACCGAGGCTGCAGCCAGAGCCGCCGGGATGACGGTGGCCCTGGTGCCTCCGGACGCAACGGCACGGAGCCTGGTCGAGGCCTTCGCCGCAGCGTCCCGGCCCGGCGATCGCGTGCTGGCGCCACTGGCCGAGCTGGCCGGCTCCACCGTTGTCGACGGCCTCACCGCCAAGGGCTATCAGGTCGATCGGGTCGACGCCTACCGGACCGCCGCTCCGGCCCCCTCGGAGTCGGCCGATCCTGCTCCCGATCTCGAGGCGGCTCGGGCCGTGGCCTTCTTCTCGCCGTCCGCGGTCGACCGCTTCGTCGACCGCTTCGTCGACGGCCACCCCCGGGGCTCGGCGCCACCGGTCGTCGTCTGCATAGGGCCGGTCACCGCCGGCCGGGCCCGCAGGCGCGGTCTGAGTGGTGTGATCACCGCGAGCCCCCATACCGAGGCCGGTGTGGTCGCCAGCATCGAGCGGGCGCTGACGACGACCGACGGGGGCTAGTGTGACCAGGTGACGTTTCCCCAACGACGACTCCGTCGCCTCCGCCAGACACCCGGCATGCGCCGCCTGGTGGCCGAGACCCGCCTGTCGGTCGACGACCTCGTTGCGCCGCTCTTCGTCCGGGAGGGCATCGAGGAGCCCCAGGCCATCCAGTCCCTGCCGGGCGTCGTCCAGCACACCCAGGACACCCTCGAAGCCGAGGTCGAGCGGCTGGTCGGGCTGGGCGTCCCGGCGGTCATGCTGTTCGGCATCCCGCTGAGGAAGGACGCCGAGGGGTCCGAGGCCTGGAACCCCGAGGGTGTCATCCAGGTCGCGCTCCGTCGTCTCAGGAAGGCCTTCGACGATGACGTGGTGCTGATGGCCGATCTGTGCCTCGACGAGTACACCGACCACGGACATTGCGGCATCGTCGACGATCGGGGCCGGGTCGACAACGACGCCACACTCGAGCTGTACGCCAATGCCGCGGTGGCCCAGGCCGATGCGGGGGCCCACCTCGTCGCCCCCTCCGGCATGATGGACGGTCAGGTCCTGGCCATCCGGGACGCCCTCGACGAGGCCGACTTCACCGAGACCGCCATCCTGGCCTACTCGGCCAAGTACGCCAGCTCGTTCTACGGTCCGTTTCGAGAGGCCGTCGATGTGACGATCGCCGATGGCGGTGACCGGTCCGGCTACCAGCAGGACTGGCGCAACGGGCGCGAGGCGATGGAGGAGATCCGGTTCGATCTGTCAGAGGGGGCGGACATGGTCATGGTCAAGCCGGCCCTGGCCTACCTCGACATCATCACCAGGGCCAGGATGGAGATCGACGCGCCGCTCGCCGCCTACCACGTGAGCGGTGAGTACGCCATGCTCAAGGCGGCCGCTCGGAACGGCTGGATCGATGGCGACCGGGCGGCGCTCGAGGTGCTGACTGCCATCAAGCGGGCCGGGGCCGACTTCATCCTCACCTACCTGAGCGGCGAGGTGGCAGCGCTGCTCGACTGATCAGCCCGACGTGGTCGCCGACCGCTTCTCGGCGGCCGGCTGTTTCTTCGTTGCCTGCTTCTTGGCCGGCTGCTTCTTCGTTGCCCGCTTCTTGGCTGGTTTCTTCTTCGTTGCCCGCTTCTTGGCTGGTTTCTTCGTTGCCTGCTTCTTGGCCGGCTGGCTCTCGGCGTCGGACCGCTTGGCCGCTCGCTTCGGCGCTCCCGCCGCCTTGAGTGCCGCCCGCCGCCCGGCCGGAGGGGGTTGGGGGACCGCCCACTCGGCACCGGACGCCTCGAACAGCCGGCCGATCTCGTCGATGTGGAGGTCGACCATGTCCCACAGGTCGGGGACCAGCTCGCGGTCGGCGACGAGACCGAAGTCGAGCACGTCGCCGTACGAGTGAACGGTGATGTTCAGCCCGACCCCGTTGCTGATCGTGGACACCGGGATGTAGTGGTCGAGCTTGGCGCCGGCGAAGTAGAGATCCTCCCGCGGCCCCGGCACGTTGGAGATCACGACGTTGATCGGCAGGTGGATCCGATCGGACAGGCGGGCCAGCAGGCGGACGGCGGCGGTGGCCACGACCGGCGACGTGGCGTCGGTCGCCTCCATGATCGCGTCGGCGGGAACCAGGTCGAGCTGCTGCTTGGCCTCGCTCATCGCCGCTCGGCATCGCGCCACCCGCTCGATCGGATCGTCGCAGTTCGTAGGCAGCTCCGCCACGATCGACGACACCCGGTTCGTCCAGGGATCCTCCTCGAGACCGGTCCGGATCGACACCGGGACCATCGCCCGGAGCGGCTCGTCCGGCAGCGCATCGTGGCGCAGGAGGTACTCGCGCAGCGCGCCGGCGCAGATGGCCATCACGACGTCGTTGACCGTCCCGCCCGTCGCCTGCTTGAGCGCCTTGACGTTGGCCAGCGGCGTCGAGCGCATCGCGAACCGGCGGTGCGGACCGACGCTCTTGTTCCAGGGGGTCGGCGGGGCCGGCGTGAGCGGCATCGTGACGCGACGCATCTGCTCGGTCAGCGACTTGGCCTGCTCGGATCGTCCGGCGGCCGCCGTGATCAGGTCACGGGACCGCGACGCCAGCTCGCCGACGCTGGTCAGCCCGGCGGCGTCGGCGAGGTTGCGCACGATCCGCAGCGACAACCGGGTCGCCTTCACCGGGTTGGTGACGAGATGGTTGATCGTCCGGCTCAGCAGCTCGAGGTCGGACGGTACCGACTCGCCCTTCCACTCCACCGGCTCGTAGGGCCAGGGGGCATCGGCGCTCTCGTCGGTCAGGAGCTTCAGCAGCATCACGCCGGCCGCACCGTCGATCGTGGCGTGGTGGGTCTTGGTGAGCAGCGCCCACCGACCGTCGCCCAGGCCCTCCATCACATAGGTCTCCCAGAGCGGGCGGCTGCGGTCCATCGGGCGGCCGATGATGCGGGCCACCTGTTCTGCCAGCTGATCCGCAGCGCCCGGCGGTGCAAGCCCGATCTCGCGCACGTGGAAGTCGAGGTCGAAGTGGGGGTCGTCGATCCAGTACGGGTGGTCGAGGCCGAACGGGACCTCGACCACGCGCCGGCGCAGCGGCTCGAGGTGCCCGACCAGCGAGTCGTACCGCGCTCGCACCGCTGCATACGGATCGAAGTCCGGCGACGGCCGCTCGTAGATCGCCAGCGCGTTCACGTGCCCGTAGGTGTTGGGCGTCTCCATGTAGAGGAACGCAGCGTCGAGCCCGCTGAGTTGCTTCACCACGGCCTCCCGTCGGTCACAGCGGTCATGGGTCGATGGAGCGACGGGAGTGTCATCACCACACTGTAGGAGAACCCGAGCGGTTCCTTCACCTGCGGTCGACCTCGGCGCAGCGACCTCCGCATGCCGAGCCGACCGGCCCTGCGGATCGGACGTGGTTTGCCCGCCACCGTGCTGGGTACACCGGTGCCCCGCGCCGACCTCGGCGCGAACCATCCGCGAGCAAGGAGGATCAACGTGTCCGTTTCGGATCCCACGGTCGCCGATCCGGCCGGCCGCCACCCGACCACCTCGCTCCGCTCCCAGCTCCCCGACCCTGGGCCCCGGCCGGTGAGCGGTTTGGCGGTACTGAGGAGGCTGTCGCTGATCGGCATGGTGGCAGCAGTGGCCGTGCTCATGGCCGGGTGCGGCGACGACGACACGACCGCTGCCGGTGACGGCGGGGACGAGACCGACGGTGAGACCTCGGAGGATCCGATCGGCGGCGGCCCCTTCCCCGTGGCCGATCTGACCATCACGATCACCCATCCCCAGTCCGACGACGTGGAGTACCGGGTGGTGTGCCTCGGTGACACCGCAACCCTGAGCGGCGACGATGTCCCGATAGACGAGCAGGAGGCCTGCCGAGCGCTCGGCCAGGCGGAGGTCGTCACCCGCCTCGTCGATGGACCCCCCGCCGACCAGGTGTGCACCGAGCAGTACGGGGGACCCGACGTGGCCGCCATCGTCGGCACCATCGACGAGCAGGCGGTCGACGCCTCGATCGACCGGACCAACGGGTGTGGGATCTCGGACTGGGACACCTTGCTGGCTGGAGTGCTCCCACCGGCCACCGGCAACGTCGAAGAGTGACGAAGCGCTCCGTGAGGCGTTGGGAGCCTGGAGGGCGGCCGCCCTCCTCGCGCGGTGAGCGGGTTCAGGATGGCAGCGGTCCGGCCGGCCGATCCCACAGCCGGCGAGCGATCACGACGTTCTGGATCTCGGTCGCCCCGTCGATGTATCCGGTGAGGCGGGCCCCCGCGAGATGCCGGGGCAGCGGGTTGCCGGCGTCGCGCCGGTAGCCTGCCGCCCCCATCACCTGCATGCAGTCGGCGATCCGCTCCTGGGCCTTGCGGGCGGCGAACTTCTTGGCGTGGGCGGCGGTGAGGGTTGCATCGCCACCTTCCTGCAGCTGCCGGGCGGCCCGGAAGGTGAGCAACCGCATCGCCTCCAGCTCGGTCGCGACATCGGCCAGCATCCACTGGACGCCCTGCTTGTCGGCCACGGTCGAGCCGAACAGCGAACGCCCGGCCGTGTAGCGGACGGCGACCTCGAGCGACCGACGGACGATCCCGGAGCACATGGCGCCAACCAGGACCCGGGCCAGGTCGATCCCGACCATGGCGGCGCCGAATGCCCGCCCGACCGGAACCAGCGTTTCGGCCCTGGGCACCCGGACCTGGTCGAAGGCGAACCCGCCGGTCCCCATGGCATGGCCTCCCATGAGCTCGTAGCGGTCGAGCCTGGTCACGCCGGGCAGGTCGGGGTCGACCACGATCGAGACGATGCCGCGATGGCCGGCCGACGGGTCGGTCTGGGCGTAGACGTTCAGCGCACCGGCATGGCTCGCGTTGGTGACCCACGCCTTCTCACCGGAGATCACCCACTCGTCGCCGTCGGCCTCGGCAGAGCAGCTGATGGCGGCCGCGTCGGAGCCGACGTCCGGTTCGGTCAGGAGGAAGGCGCCCAGCACCTCGCCGCTCACCAGCCGCGGCAGCAGCTCGGCGATCAGCCGATCGTTGCCGCTCGTCGCCACCGCCCGCGCCATGTTGTTGTGCACCACGACACTGAACGCTGCGGCCAGGTCGGCGGCCGCCAGCTCCTCCAGCACCCGAGCAAGTGCGACCGGGCCGACGCCCCGACCGCCCAGCTCGGTCGGCACCAGCAGAGCGGTCAACCCCGCATCCGGCAGGGCGGCGAACGCCTCGGCGGCGAATCGCCGCTCCCGCTCCCACCGCTCGGCCTGGGGCTCGATGACGGTCGCAGCGAACGACACCGCATCGTCGATGATGCGTTGCTCAACGGCGGTCACGGCATCATCGGCCCCGGCTGTCGACTCGGCCCCGGCTGTCGACTCGGGTTCGGACGGCGACCCGGAGTCGGACTCGGACGGCGATTCGGACTCCATCTGCGACTCTGTCTCGGACATGGGCCGAGCGTAGGGCCGCGCCGAACCGGTGTCAGAACCGGTGGCGGCGTCGACGGTCGGCCGAGGCCGAGGGCCGTCGGGTCAGACCTCAAGCGGGAGGCCGGCGGCCACCCACTCGCTCAGCGAGCCGTCGTAGACACCGACGTCGTCGTGGCCGAGCAGGCTGAGAACGAAGGCGTCGCTGGTTGCGGCGATCCCCCCACCGCACCACGTGATGATCCGGTCGCCCCGAACACCGGCTCGATCGAACATCGCCCGCAGCTCGTCGAGCGGCCGATAGCGGTGGCTGGCCGGGTCGACGAGATCGACCGCGTAGACGTTGCGGGAAGACGGGATGTGGCCGGGTCGACCGTAGCTCTCGTCGGTCCCGTCGTGGACTTGCGGCGACAGCGCGTTGAGCAGGCAGACGGCGTCGTCGGTCGTTGCCGACTCCACCTCGGCTCGGCCGACGACGAGGCCGGGACGGGGATCGGCGGCGAGCTCGACGGGCTCGTGCTCGACGCCCTGGCCGGTGGACACCGGACGGCCGTCGTCGGTCCAGGCCCTCCACCCGCCGTCGAGCACGGCGGCCGAGTCGAAACCGATCGACCGGAGCAGCCACCACACCCGGGTGGCCCACATGTTGAAGGCCCGGTCGTAGAGGACCACGCGGGCACGAGGGCCGATACCCCGGCTTCCCAAGGCGACGGCGAGCCCGGCCGGGTCGAGGGCCGTGAACCGCAGATCGGACCTCGGATCGGACAGCTCGTCGACCTGGTCGAGGAAGCCGCTGCCGGGGACATGGGCCTCGGTGAAGGCACGGCGTCCCGACTCGATGCGGAACGTGCCGTCGTCGGACCGGCGGAGGTGGACCGTGCAGTCGAAGACCCGCAGATCGGGCGAGCCGATCTCCGCGGCCAGGCTCCCTGTGGAGATGAGTGCATCCATCGGTCGACCCCTTTCACTCGTCAACGCTACACCGGTCGGTCACCTGCTTCGAAGGCCGCACGAGGGCGGCGTCTCGACCGGGCGCCGCCAGAGTGCCACGATGGTCGCCCATGCGATCACGATCCCACCACCGGAGACCGCTCAGCGCCGAGCGGGGTGTGCGGTGATGGCCGATCCCCTGGTGCTCGTCGAGCGACGGGCCGATCGGGTGGCCGATGTCGTGCTCAACCGGCCGGCCCGCCGCAACGCCCTCACCGGTCCGTTGGTCGATCAGCTCGGCGATGCGATCGAGCAGCTGAACGGCGACGGCGAGGTGAGCGTGATCGTGATCCGGGGTGCCGGCGGGGCGTTCTGCTCCGGCCTCGATCTCACCGAGTTCAACCGCGATCCCCAGCCGGACTGGGTGCCCCGATTCGGCGATCGATGGCGTCGGGTCCATCGGGCCATCTTCGACTCGGACCGGATCGTGGTCGGGGCCCTCGAGCGGGCGGCGGTGAACGGCGGGGCGGCGCTCGCCCTGGCCTGCGACTTCCTGGTGGTCGGCGAGACGGCCTTTCTCCAGGTGGGCGAGATCCAGCAGGGCATGGCCGCCCCGATGAACCTGGCCTGGCTCCGGCTCCGCCACAGCGAAGCGGTTGCCGGCCGGTTGGCCCTGCTGGGCGATCGCATCGCCGGCCGGGAGCTGGTCCGGCTCGGACTCGCCATCGAGTGGGTGCCGGACGAGCGGGTCGGCGCTGCCGCAGACGAGCTGGCCGACCGGCTGGCCGCCCACGATCCGGTCGGGGCTCGTCGCATCAAGACGGCGCTGCGCAGGACCGGGACCGACTCGACCGCCGAGCAGTGGTTCGCCAGGGCCCTGGCCGCGGATCCGCTGGCAGGGTCCTCGACCCGGCCGATGGCGGCCGAGGACAGGTGACCGGTGAGCGCGCGGTCAGCGGGTGGGTGAGCAGCCGACCACGACGGGCTGCCAGGGCTCGTCCTACTCCTCGGCTGCGGTCAGCACCACACCGTTCTCGATCAAGGCGGCGATCCGATCGGCGGTGAAGCCGGCCTCGGCCAGGACCTCGGCGGTGTGGGCGGCGAAGACCGGTGACGGTCCCGGAACCCGGGACGGCGACCGCTCGAACGAGATCGGCATGCCGGTGGTCGTGTACGATCCGAAGATCGGATGGTCGAGCTCCACTGCGAAGTCGTTGGCGAGGACCTGTGGATCGGTCAGCGCTTCGTGGGGCATGTTGTAGGGGCTGCAGGGGTAGCCCGCCGATCGGAGGATGTCGAGCCAGTCCGCCGTCGTCCGGGTGGTGAACAGCGCCTCGGCCTCGGCGACCACCGACTGGAACTCGGCGCTGGTGTGGTCGCTGCGATCCGGTGTCGGCAGCCCGGTGATCTCGTGGAACCTGGCGATCAGGCCTGCGCTGAGGCCGGCCACCGAGATCAGGCCGTCGGCCGTGGCGTAGTGGCGGAAGTACAGGCGGAAGGCCCCCTGGCCGGCCAGTACCCGACCCTCGTACATCTCCCGCTGCCCGTCGAAGTCCACGCCGGCCTCGCGGGCCACGGCCAGGTCGGCGTCGAACTGGGCGATCGGCTCGGCGTCGACGCCGGGGAAGAAGTTGAGCACGGCCGTCCCGAGGCTCATCGCGGTGCCGAGCAGTGAAGCGTCGACCCGCTGACCCTCCCCGGTCAGGTCCCGGTGTCGGAGGCCGGCCAGCACGGCGAACGCCGCGGCCATGCCGGTCCCGAAGTCGTTGACGGCCGGGCGGGTCGGCTCTGGCACCCCCCGGCTGCTGCGGTTCATGACGAAGCCGACGCCGCTGCGACCCTGGACCAGCACGTCGTACCCGCCCTGGTCGGCGTCTGGCCCCTCGGGGCCGAACGGGGTGTGGGTCAGGTGGACGAGGCTGGGGTTGACCGTCCTGACGTGGTCCCAGCCGATGTCGTAGCGGGCCAGATCGCTGCCCTTGAACGCCACGAGCGCCACGTCGGCCCATCGGAACAGGCCATCGACGACCTCCCGCGAGCCCTCGGCGTTCAGGTCGACGGCGATGCTGCGCTTGCCGGGGTTGATGATGGCGAACGCCTTGGCCTCGAGGGGGCCGAGCTGGGCCAGGCCTCGCATGGCGTCGCCTCCGGGGGGCTCGACCTTGACGACGTCCGCCCCCAGACCGGCCAGCAGCCGCCCGCAGTGGGGGATCGCGGCGTTCTGGGCGAGCT
The DNA here is from genome assembly GCA_024644005.1 of Acidimicrobiales bacterium. Classification (GTDB taxonomy): domain Bacteria; phylum Actinomycetota; class Acidimicrobiia; order Acidimicrobiales; family SZUA-35; genus JAHELU01. Next base: position 16,783 of record JAHELU010000062.1, read on the forward strand.
CCAGGACCCGCACCCCGTCGAGGATCCCGCCCGGTACGCCGATCACCTGACCAGATCTCAATTCTTGAGCAGCTCCCGGAACGGGGTGTTCCGGTCCGGTCCGGGCTCCCTCGGCAGGCCGAGGGCGCGCTCGCCGAGGGTGTTGCGCTGGATCTCGTCCGTGCCGCCGCCGAGGCTCATTCCCCGGCAGTTGAGTATGTGGTAGCCGAAGTAGTCCTCGTCGGCGTTGCGGGTCACGGAGGCGTCAGGGTGCCAGGCCGGCGACGCCGGGAAGGCGAGTCGGGCCGCGAGGTCGGCCGCGGCGCGACCCTGCCTGGTCCGCCACAGCTTGCCGATCGAGGGGTGGATGCCGGGGCGCGACCCGAGCCAGGACACGATCTTCTCCCCCGAGTAGAGCCGGGCCAGCTCCTGTCGAACCAGCGGCTCGGCCATGCGTCCACGCTCCTGGGCCAGCTCGATCAGCTGGCCGACCGGGATCGGCGACCGCCCGGCCTTCGACCGCTGGGTGGCGGAGCCGCTCATCGACGCGGCACCGGTCTGGACCCGCTCGTGGGCCAGGAGGGCCACCGCGGTGGCCCAGCCGCCGTTCAGCTCACCGACCACCCAGTCCCTGGGGATGCGGGCCTCGTCGATGAAGACCTCGTTGAACTCCGACGCACCGGTCATCTGCACCAGCGGTCGGACCGTGATGCCGTCGGAGTCCATGGGCAGGATGAACATCGTGATGCCCCGGTGCTTCGGCGCGTCGACGTCGGTCCTGGCCAACAGGATGGCGAACTGGCTGTGCTGGGCCCCCGACGTCCAGACCTTCTGCCCCGTCACCACCCACTCGTCGCCGTCCAGGACAGCCCTGGTCGACAGGGAGGCCAGGTCGGAACCGGCGCCGGGCTCCGAGTACATCTGGCACCAGATCTCGTCCCCCCGCAGCCCGGGCCGGATGAACCGGAGCTGCAGCTCCTCCCGCCCGTGGTCCCGGATGGTCGGCAGGGCCATGCCGACACCGATCCCGAAGGTTGCGTCCTCGCGGGGCACCCGGCCGCTGCTCACCTCCCGGTAGACCCTGAGGTGGTCGCTGCCGAGCCCTCGACCGCCGTAGGCGACCGGGTAGTCGATGCCGGCCAGGCCGTGATCGAACAGGGCGGCCCGCCATGCCCTCGCCCGTGGCAGGCCGCCCGTCACGCCGGCGAGAGCGCTCGGCAGGACATCGTCGAAGAACGTCGCAACCTCGGCTCTGAAGGCATCGAGGGTCGGCGGGGTCATGACCTGGACCGTATCGGGTCCGCCCGCACGGTCGCCATGCCGCCCGGGTCGAGCCCCGGTCGGTCAGCGGCCGTGGTGGATGTAGTCCTGCATCACCTGGGTCTCGTCCTCCAGCTCGGAGACCCGGTGCTTGACGACGTCGCCGATGCTGACGAGGCCCGACAGGACCCCGTCGACCTCGACCGGGAGGTGGCGGATCCGCTTGTCGGTCATCATCGACATCAAGCTGTCGATCCGATCGGACCTGGTGCAGGTGAACACCTTCTCGGTCATGATCTCCGAGACGGGCAGGTCGAGCAGGTCCTCTCGCAGGCCGAGGGCACGCACGACGTCACGCTCGGAGATGATGCCCTCTATCTTCTTCCCGTCGGAGCTGACGACCAGCGCCCCGAATCCGTGTTCTCGCAGCACCTCGACCGCCCGGCCGACCGTGTCGGTCTTGGCCACCGTCACCGTCTTGGTGCCCTTGCGCTCGAGTATCTCGGCCACTCGCATGACGTCCCCTTCTCTTCTGTGCCTGGTTTCGCTACGCCAATTTGGTTCCACTCTCCCATACCGGTCACGGGCCTGCCGAAGATCTTCGCCCTCGGTGGCGGAGAGTGGTCGACGGACCGCTCGGTGCGTTCGCTACCGGCCGGTCATCCGGCACCCGAGGCGGTACATCGCGGGGTTCGGCCGACGACGGCCCGCAGCCGATGCTACGGGATCGTGCCGGTCGACTTGATGAACTCGACCGACTCGCTGAACCCGACCATCACCGTGCCCCGGTCGACCCCGCCCTGGAGGAGACCGGTCCAGTAGTCCAGGCCCCCGCTGTCCGGAGCCCGGCCGAGGACGTTCCCGTAGACGAGCTCGACGAACTGCTGGTGGTCGAGCGAGCCGTACCGGGTCTGGAACTCGCTGGACTGGGCGAAGGCGGCGGCGATCGCGTCGAGCGCGACGCCGGCCGCGGCCTGGGCCGACCAGTAGTCGAGGCCGGCGCTGTCGGGGGGCCGCAGGAAGAACGCCCGGTACAGCCTGGTGATCTTGGCTTCGGTGACACCGGTGGCCGGTGTGGTGCCGGTACTGGCGACGTACTCGGCGGACTCGGCGAACCCGATCATGACATCGCCTCGGGGGACCCCCTGCGCCAATTGGTCGAGCCAGTAGGCCCGGCCTCCGGGGTCGGCGAGCCGGTTCAACACGTTGGCGTAGACCAGGTCGACGAATGCCGCATCGCTCAGCGATCCGTACCGGCTCTGGAACTCGCCGCTGGCGGCGAAGGCGGCCGAGATGTCGGACAGGGAGGTCCACCGGGCCCGCTGATCGATCCAGTAGCCGAACCCGGCCTCGTCGGCCAGACGGAGGAAGTAGGCCTGGTAGAGCCGGTTGATCTGACCGTCGAGGGGGAGGTCCCTGATGTAGGTCGGCCACTCCGACGGGTGGGCCGGCCCGCCAGACGACGACAGCTGGACGGTTGCAGACGCCGGGGCCCCCTGGTCACCCCCAGCCGTCGGTATCACCTTGATCGTGTAGGAGACGCCGGGGCTGAGCGAGCCGACGACGGCACTGCTCGCGCCGCCGGAGACGATCGTGGTCGACTGCAGGGTCGAGCCGTCTCGCCACGCCTCGATCGCATAGCCGTCGGGTGCCAGCCCGACCTGGGCGAGGTTCTGGTCCCACGAGACGACCACGGACGTCAGCGACGGGCTGACGGCGGTGATCGTCGGCGTGGTCGCAGCCACCGTGGTCGGCCAGCCAGTCCTGGCCATCAGCCCGAGGACGGGCGAGTCCAGCACCCGGGCGGTCTCGCCGTTGCCGAGCATCGGCGTCATCAGCGCACCAGGCGAACCGGCCGGATAGGTGTGCTCGTCGAAGTGGGAGAAGCTGCTGCCCTGGCTCCAGCTGGCCGGTGCGTACAGCTCGTAGGACAGCTCGGTGCTGACGCTGACGTGGACGTCGCCCGAGAGCAGCGCTGCGGCCTGGTTCGAGACATCGGGGACCGACGTGCCGTTGTGGGACGCAACGGTGTCGTAGACGTAGGGCGGGTTGTGGAGCGACGGCGAGCTCTCACCGGTCGGCACGGTGGCCGAGCCGAGGAAGCCGAGCCCGTGCCCGACCTCGTGCAGCACCACGCTGTAGAGATCGATCTGGTTGCCCGGCGGGGTGCCGGTCGTCCCGAGATACCACCGGTTGGTGGTGAGCAGCTGGGAGTTGAGCACGACCTGGATCTCGGCTCTGGCGCCACCGTTGGCGTCGATGCCGAGCAGCGTGTTGGCCAGCGCAGCCGGGTACAGCGAGCCGTCGGGGAGACCGCCACCGTAGAACATGCCGTCGGGCCCGGCGTAGCCGAGCAGCGACGGGTTGCCCAGGTCGGACCAGAAGACCTCGATGACGATGGGGCCCGACGGATTGGTGTCGATCACCGCGTCCCACTGGTTGATCGCAGCATCGACCACGGTTCTGACCGAACCGGGGGCGGGATAGCCGGTGTTGTAGGTCACGGCGATGCCGCCGTACGACGCCCCGTACCGGTTGGGGGGGAGGCCGATCTGGCTCGCCTCGATCGCCGCCGCCCGAGCCTTCATCTGCTCCGAGTGGCGCTCCATCGCCTCCTGGACGTCGGTGGACGGCTCGCCATGCGAGGGCTCGGCGATCGACAACGGTGCGACCTCGACCACGATCGGCGCCGACATCTCGACCAGGGGAGCATGGCTCGAGGGCTCCGCCGGTGCGGCCGTGACCGGGGGCGAGGGCACCGTGACGACGGCCAGCACGAAGACGAATCCGAAAAATGCTCTGACGTTCAACCCCTGTCCCTTCCCGTCCGGAGGTAGGTCCAGGTCATCGGCGAAAACGCCCATGGGCTGAAGTGCCCAGGTCAGCTTGTTGCAGCATTGTGGCGGTCGGACAGGCCCCGGGCCGTACCGACCCCCGTCGCCATGCGGCGTGGGGCGATCGACCCGGGCCGCGCAACGTTGCGGACCCATGTCGTTTCGACAGCCAGCGCGCGCTGTGAGCATCGGCGACGACCGGGAACCGGTTCACCGCCGGGCCGGGCCGTCCCCCTCGGTCAGGCGGTTCGAGGGGCGCTCGGGCCGGCCCCTCGGGGCCAATCGGCGCTCAGCTGGTGCGCAGCCGGCTCGAGTGAGCCGGCGCTCGTGGCGCTAGCCCGCGGCTTCCTCGGACACGGCTTCCTCGGCCGGCGGGCCGGGGCAGGTCTCGCCGTCCGGCGCGCCTTCGCCCGTGGCTCCTGGCGACCTGACCGGATCGGCGCAGGCCAGCAGCAGCTCGAGGTCGATCGGCTCGCTGTCGCCGGCCTCGATTCCCTCCCGCATGTGCTCGATCCACTCCTCGTAGGCCGGGGTGCCGGTGTCCTCGCCGGACAGGATGGCCCGCTCGTGGAAGATCACCATCTCGAGCTCGAGCTGGGTCAGGCTGGCCAGCTGAGCCGGCATCGGGCCGCGGCCACGGGCGCCGGAGACCCGCTGCCCGCCTTCCCGGTCGGGGTCGCCGTAGGCTTCGCCCAGGATGGCGTCGGACCCGCGGGCCACGTGCACCATCATGTTGATCGGCTCGGGGAACGTCTTCAGGACCTCGTCCTCGGACAGCTGGTAGCCGACGCCGCCGCCGCCGTTGCCGCCATGGCAGCCGGCGCACGCGGTGTAGAGCTCGGCCGCCTGGATCAGCAGCTCGTCCTCGACCTCGGGCTGCTGCATCGTGCCGGCGAAGGCGTAGGCCCAGACCGGTAGGGCGGCGATGACCGGTAGCACCCAGACCGGGATCTTCTTGCGGGCCATCGCTGCGGCGACGTAGCGCGGAACGGGCTTCGGCGGCTCCGGCTCGGGATCGAGATTCGGCAGATCGGCGGCCGGTGTCGCAGCGGCCGGCGCGGCGGCAGCCTCGGCAGCCACCGGGGTCGAGCTCGCTTCGGAGCTGGCGGGGGCCTCGGCGTCAGCTTCGCCCGACTTGCCGGACTTCGCCGCCTTGCTCCGCTTCAGTAGATGTTCCGGGATCTCGGTCAACGGTCCTCCGGGAGCGTCTTCGACCTTACGATTCGCATTGGCGCTCCAACCCTAGCTGAAAGTGCGCCTGGCCGATCCACCGGCACCGTGCGCTGTCGCCACGGGAGGATCCTGCGGCCACGAGCGACGAGCCGGCGGGATCGTCTGCCGTGAGACGCTCCGTTGCCGGTGGAAACGCTGTTGCGGGAGTGACAGTATGCGGCCGACACCTTAGCGAGCCAGTCGAGCGGACCGGTCACGTGTCATGCGTTTTTCACCGCCACCGATCCAGGCCGTCGATGGCATCTCGCGGAACTGACCTGTCCGGTTGTTGGTGACCGGGAGGTGGTGGGTTAAGGTCGTCGCAGCATCGGTGTCGGCGTCGGCGGACTCGCCTCGGCTGTGTCCAAGGACCGGGCATGGATGTTCGATTACGGTTGCGTCCTCCACGGGCGCAACGACTACCATTTGTGCATAGATTCACAAGGTCCCGGTACGAGTCCCGACA
>JAHELU010000063.1:0-6158 GCA_024644005.1 Acidimicrobiales bacterium
CGACCTGGACCGGAGCGAGCCAGAGCGGGAAGTTGCCGGCGTAGTGCTCGGTCATGACACCGAAGAATCGCTCGAGCGAGCCGAGCAGCGCCCGGTGCAACATGACCGGCTGCTTGCGGGAGCCATCGGCGGCGACGTACTCGAGCTCGAACCGCTCGGGCAGGTTGAAGTCGGCCTGGAGGGTCGACAGCTGCCACGACCGTCCGATGGCGTCCCGGACGTCGATGTCGATCTTGGGGCCGTAGAACGCGCCGTCGCCCTCGTCGACCACGTAGGGCAGCCCCGAGGCGTCGAGCGTCGCCCGCAGGCACTCGGTGGCCAGCTCCCAGATCGCGTCCGAGCCGACGGACTTCTCGGCCGGCCTCGTGGACAGCCGGGCCTGGAAGTCGTCGAAGCCGAACGCACGCAGCATGTCCAGAACGAACGCCAGCAGGCTCTCGAGCTCGGCCGCCAGGCCCTCCTGGGTCACGAAGATGTGGGCATCGTCCTGGGTGAAGCCCCGGATCCGCATCAACCCGTGGAGCGTGCCGGCCCGCTCGTAGCGGTAGACCGTGCCGAGCTCGAACAGGCGGATCGGCAGATCCCGGTACGACCGCTGCTGGGACCGGTACACCAGCACGTGCATCGGGCAGTTCATCGGCTTGGGATAGTACGTGCCGTTGTCCATCTCCATCGGCGGGTACATGCCGTCGGCGTAGAAGTCGAGATGGCCGGACGTCTCGAACAGCTCCGAGCGGGCCAGGTGGGGCGTGTACGTGAAGTCGTAGTCGGCCTGTTCGTGGCGCAACCGCGAGTAGTCCTCCATCAGCTTGCGGATGATCGCCCCCTTCGGGTGCCAGACCGCGAGCCCGCCACCGAGCTCGGAGGGGAACGACAGGAGGTCGAGCTCGTTGGCCAGGCGGCGGTGGTCGCGCTTGGCCGCCTCCTCGAGCCGACGGAGATGGGCTGCCAGCTGCTTGCGGTCGGCCCAGGCGGTGCCGTAGATGCGCTGCAGCATCGGGTTCTTCTCGTCGCCCTTCCAGTACGCGCCGGCCACCTTCATCAACTTGAAGTGCCCGAGCTTGCCGGTCGAGGGCACATGGGGCCCGACGCACATGTCGACGAACTCGTCGCTGTTGCGGTAGAAGCTGATGACGTCACCGCTGGCCTCGTTGGCCAGTTCCGAGTCCTGCTCGCCGGCGCTGACCTGTTCGATGATCGCCTGCTTGTACCGATGCCCGTCCATGAGGGCGAGGGCCTCGTCGACCCCGACCTCGGAGCGGACGAAGGGCTGGTCGGCGGCGACGATCTCCCGCATCTTCGCGTCGATCCGCTCCAGGTCCTCCTCGCTGAACGTCTGGGGGGAGCCATCGGCTCGTGCCGGCAGCTCGAAGTCGTAGTAGAAGCCGTCCTCGATCGGCGGGCCGATGGCGAACGTGGCCCCCGGCCACAGCTCGAGCACGGCCTGGGCCAGGACGTGGGCCGTCGAGTGCCGCAGCACGTGGAGGCCCAGGTCCGAGTCGGCCGTGACGATCTCCACCTTCTGCCCGTCGGCCAGCTCGGCATCGAGATCCCGCTCGACGCCGTCGACGACGCCGATCAGCGCCTTGGCGGCCAGCCCGGGCCCGATCTCGGCGGCCAGGGTCGCAACGGTCGCCCCGTCCTCGAGGGACCGTTGCGAGCCGTCTGGGAGGACTACCGAGATCTGTGCCACAGACGCGAGTCTAGGTTCGTTTGACCCGCTCCAACGGCGATTATCCCTGGCGCGATCCGGCCAGGACCTCGTCGATGGGGACCGGCGGGTCGCTGGTGAGCACGGTTCTGGAGGACCGGCGGGCGATGGTGGCCTCCGGGGTGGCCTCTGGCCCGTCGGACGCGCCGATCGTGGTCTGCGTGGGGACTGGGACGGTCGGCTCGACGACCGTCCGGCCGGCGTAGACGGGCACGTACTCGAGGCCGGTCAGGTGCTGGATCTCGAACATCACGTCGTCGATCAGCTCTCGGTAGATGGCCCGGTCACCGATCCGGGACCGGTAGCGCTCGACCGGGATCGGTTGACCGAACCTGACCGTCACGGGGCAGAAGAGCTTCGGGATCGTCGAGTCGGCCGGTTGCACGGCCGCAGTGCCGATCAGCCCGATCGGGATGATCGGTGCTCCGGTCTCGATCGCCAGCCGGGCCGCTCCGGTGTGGCCCTTGTGGAGCTTCCCGCTGCGACTGCGGGTGCCCTCGGGGTAGATCGCGAACAAATTGCCGCCCTCCAGGACGGCCCGGGCGGCGTCGAGCGCTGCCTTGGCGTGATCGCCGCCCCTGCGGTCGATGGGGATCATGCCGAGGGCGGGCAGCAGGCGACGAGTCTTCCAGTCCCGCAGGTACTCCGCCTTGCCGACGTAGATCACCGTGCGATCGAGGACGGCGGGGATGACCAGCGAGTCGATGGCTGCGGCGTGGTTGGGGCACAGCACGGCCGGCCCGGTCCTCGGGACGTGCTCCAGCCCGTCGACCTCGATACGCCACAGCCGCTCGACGAGCGGTTTCAGCAGGCGCCGAGCCAGTGGCTGGTAGCGCCCGACGCCCGTTGGGATCACGGACGCTAGCTCATCGCCGGCGGATCGAGCCCGACCGGCCCGGCCGACAGGTCGATCCCGAGCAGCATGGCGGCCACGGAGACGCCGTGACCGCGCTCGACGCCGGCATCGATGGCGGCGACGGCGGCCGGGGTGTCGAGATCATTGTCGAGGGCGGCCCTGACCTCGCCCGCTGCGCCGTCCCCGGGACCAGCCTCCAGCCAGCGCTCGAGGCGAGCCGCCGCCTCCGGCATGATCGCCTCGCTCCACTCCCACTCCTGCCGGTAGTGGTTTGCCACGATGCCGAGCCTGATCGCCCTCGTGTCGTACGTCTTGCGAAGATCGCTGACGAACACCAGGTTGCCGAGCGACTTCGACATCTTCTCCCCGTCCATCCTCACCATGGCCTGGTGCATCCAGTGGCGGACGAAGGGCTCGCCGGTGGCGGCGGTCGACTGGGCCGCCTCGCACTCGTGGTGGGGGAAGATCAGGTCGGTGCCGCCACCGTGGAGGTCGATCGTGGTGCCGAGCTCGCGGAGGGCGAGGGCCGAGCACTCGATGTGCCAACCGGGCCGGCCCGGCCCCCAGAGCGAATCCCAGGCCGGCTCGCCCTCGGCCGACGGCTGCCACAGCACGAAGTCCAGCGGGTCCCGCTTGTTCGGGTCGTCGGGATTGCCACCCCGCTCGGCGGCCAGGGCCAGCATCGTCTCCCGGTCGTAGCCGGAGAGAGAGCCGAAGGCGGGCCAGGTCGTCACCTCGAAGTAGACCGCTCCACCCGACCGGTAGGCGTGGCCGTTCTCGAGGACCATCCCGATGAAGCCCCGGATGTCGGCGATGGCCGAGGTGGCCCGGGGCTCGCTCCAGCTGGGGATCATCCCGAGGGCGGCCATGTCGTCGTCGAAGCGGGCCGTCTCGGCCGCCGCCAGATCGAGGAAGTGGACATCCAGCTCCCGGGCCTTGCGGAGGATGTCGTCGTCGACGTCGGTGACGTTGCGCACGCAGCGGGTCTCGTGGCCGAGATCGCGGAGCCGGCGCTGCAGCACGTCGTAGCCGATGTAGACGGCGGCGTGCCCGAGGTGGGTGGCGTCGTAGGGGGTGATGCCGCAGGTGTAGATGGACACGATCGGCCCCGGGTCGAACGGGACGACCCGTTTGCGGGCTGTGTCGTAGAGCTTCATCACCAGCCAGCAGCGTACCGCTGCCGCCCGGGGCACCCGCAAAAGCACACCGCCCAGCTGGCCGAAGACGGCCGTCGACGGGCGATCACCCGACCGGCGTGGAACCGGCGCGATCGGCCGATAGCCAGAAGACCATGGCCCTCCTCACTTCCAAGCGACTGCTCATCACCGGTGTGCTCACCGACGACTCGCTGGCGTTCGGCGTGGCCAAGCTGGCCCAGCAGGAGGGCGCCGAGGTGGTGCTGACCGGATTCGGTCGCGGCCTCCGGCTGACCCAGCGGACGGCCCGCAAGCTCGATCCCGTACCGGACGTGTACGAGCTCGACGTCACCGACCCGGCCCACGGTGCCGCGCTCCGAGACACCCTGGCCGAGCGGTGGGGAGGGGTGGACGGCGCGCTCCACGCCGTGGGCTTCGCCCCGGAGACGTGCCTCGGTGAGGACTTCATGGCCCCGGACTGGGACGACGTCTCGGTGGCCCTCCACGTCTCCGCCTACTCGCTGCGGTCGCTCTCGGACATCGTGACGCCACTGATGGCCGATGGCGGCTCGCTGGTCGGCCTCACGTTCGACGCCACCGTGTCGTGGCCGGCCTACAACTGGATGGGGGTGGCCAAGGCGGCGCTGGAGTCGCTCAACCGCTACCTGGCGAGGGAGCTGGGTCCGAAGGGGATCCGCTGCAACCTGGTGGCGGCCGGGCCGATGAAGACGATCGCTGCGAAGTCGATCCCCGGCTTCGCCGCCTTCGAGGAGGAGTGGACCAAGCGGGCCCCGCTGGGATGGGACGTGACCGACGCCGAGGGTGTCTCGAAGGCCTGCGTCGCCCTGCTGTCCGACTGGTTCCCCCACACCACGGGCTCGATCATCCACGTGGACGGCGGCTACCACTCGATAGGAGCCTGAGCGTCGGACGTCCGGAGGCCGTCCTCACGGAGTTCCCCCTGACGGGGGAACATCCCCGGCCGGCGCGCCACCCCTGGGATCGGAAAGTGGACCAACGAGCGCCGTCCGGGCCCGCTCAGCCCGTAGCGGGTTCGATCCAGCGGGGATTGTTGATGGCCAGCCGATCGAGCACCGAGGCCATCACCGCCCCGGTCACCTGGTCTAGCCGGTCGTCGAGCTGGCCCGCCCGGATGGCGCTCGCCAGCGCCCGTTCCTGGTCGAAGCCCAGCGCCGCCAGCCGTCGCCTGCGCCGCTCGGCCGCCGGCCCGGCCAGCGCGAGCTCCCGGCCGACGATGGCCACGGCGTTGGCTGCAACCCTGGCGTGGAAGCCGACCCGACGGTCCGCCCCGCCGACGACGTCGCCGACCAGGAACTCACGGACCGCATCGAGGAGCTGGCTGGCCGACGGCCGACCACCCCCCTCGGCCAGACCGGTCGCCAGGACCGGATCGGCGGCGCCGGCGCGCTCGCCCGGCTCGTCGCCGGTGGCGGCGATGCCCGTCAGGTGCTCACCGCCGATGAGGCGGAGGAGATCGTACTCCTGCTCGGCCATCCTCGGCCCGATCGACACCAGCTCGACCGATGGCACATCACCGGAGAGATGGCGGTTGGCCTGCATGCCGCACATGATCCCCCACTTGAGGGTGCCCAAGATCTCCCACCAGCGAACCGCGGACCGGTCGACCGGATGGCCCGCCGCCTCCTCGTATGCGTCGAACAGCTGCTCGTAGTCACCGACGCCGGCGACGGGGGCCGGGCCACCGAATCGCCAGGCCCGAACGCAGACCCAACCGAGATCCTCCATCGGATCACCGAGGTGTCCGAGCTCCCAGTCGATGACCGCTGCCAACCCGTCCTCGTCGACGATCAGGTTGCCGAGCCGGAAGTCGCCGTGGACCACCGTCTTCGTCGTCGCCTCGGCGGCGGGCCGATTGGCCTCGAGCCACCGGAACCCGAGCTCGAACGCCGGGCTGACCAGATCGAGCTCGTCGGCCGCCTCGCGGTACTTCGCCACCTCGTCGGTCTCCTCGAGCCACGGCAGGTCCGCCGGATCGACGCCGGTGTGGAGCGACCCGAGGGCCCGACCCAGCTGAGCGGGGAGCACCTGCCGAGCCCGCTCGTAGCGGTCGTCCCGGAGGATCCGCCTGGCGATGGTCTCCCCCGGCACCCGCTCGGTGACGAAGAAGCTGTGGCCGAGCGCAGCCGCCCCGTCGCGGTTGGTGCCAACGACCACCGGGGCGGGAACCCCGGCCAACCTGGCTGCGGTGACGAGATCGGCCTCGTCGGCCATGCCGCCGGGCAGCCGTGGCTCGTCGGCCAGCTCGCGCTGCAGGATGTAGGCCCCCGACCCGGATGTCCCGGCCGCAACGGCGGTCGGTGGCAGCGCCTCGACGGCATAGGTCTGCCGGCTGGCCCCGCCGGACAGCTGGGTGACCGAGCGCACCCCGGCGGACCCGGTGGTGCGACCCAGGAGCTCGCTCAGGGCTTCGATG
>JAHELU010000063.1:6168-22472 GCA_024644005.1 Acidimicrobiales bacterium
AACCTACTGTCTGGGCATCCCGGCACGCCCGCCGGATCGACGCCGGGCGCGTCGCGGGTCGATCAGCGGGCGCCGTCGCAGACGATGGACACGTCGACGTAGGGATTGATCTGGTTGCCCCGCCCTCCGGCATGGATCTCGAAGTGGAGGTGGGGAATACCGGCTGCGTTGCCGTCGTCACCGACGTAGCCGATGACCTGGCCCGCCTTGACCTCGCCCTGCACGTCGCCGTAGCCGGAGAGGTGGGTCCCGTAGAAGTAGTTGCCGTGCTCGCCGAAGAGGTGGAACGATCGGCCGCCGACGCGGTTGGACCGGTACTCGACCCTGCCGTTCACCGGAGCCACGATCGGCACGCCCGGGGCGGCCAGCAGGTCGACCCCCTTGTGACGCCGACCTCCGGAGCGGGGAAAGCCCCAGGAGTCGATGAAGCTGTGCCGCCCGGCCACGGGGCAGGTCCGCAGGTAGTAGCCCTGCTTGGTGCCGAGCACCTGGGCCAGGGTCGCCTCCTTGGCGGACTCGATCCGCACCTGCCGATGGAGCTCGCGCTCTTCGATCTCGGCCAGCCACGACTGCTCCGACTCCAGCTGGCGCTGGAGCTCCGCCACCTCGGCCGACAGCTCCTCGTTCTCGTCGATCTCGGCCAGCAGGTTGGACTCCGCCAGCTCCAGGTCCTTGATCTTGTCCCGGTACTCGTCGAACGTCTCGGTGTCGGCCACGATGGCGGCATCGCCGAGTGCGTTGGCCCGCAAGCCCTCGTTCAGGTCCCGGACCTCGAGCAGCCCGGCGTCGATGTCGGTCTGGCGGTAGTTGGTGATGGCGTTCTCGACGGTCGACTGGGCTATGTCGTGGGTCTCGTCCCGCAGCTCCTCGACGGCCAGGCGAGCTCCGGCCAGGTTCCGATCGTCGCTCTCCTTCTGGAGCATCGTGACGCGCAGCGCCACTTCGGTCGCGCTGACCCGTTCCCTGGTGTCCTCGAGCGTCAGGCCGACGATCGTCTCCTGTGCAGGCTCCGGTTGCCCGTCACCGGCGGCGTCGACCTCGGAGGCGTCGGTCGAGGGTTCGCTGGCTTCCGGTGCGTCGGAGGCCGACGTACCGGATGGGAGCATGACGAGGGCTCCCAGTGCGAGGGCGAGCGTTGCGGCGCTTGGTTGAAAACGACTCCGCACGGAACCAGATCATATTGCGGCCGGCATCGATCTCCGAGCATGGTGCAACCCCCGACCGGGACCCAGTTCTGGGAATGGGCGAGAAACACCAGGTGGGACGGGTTGCTGGCTGGTGATTCGACCTACAGATCGGCGGCCATCGCCGGCGCCGATTCGTCGGTCGGGGGCTGGATGAGCGCCCGGACGACCTGCTCCTGGGAAACGACCCCGATCGCCCCGTCCTCGGACTCCACCACCGCCAGGTGCCGCCCGAGCCGCCGCAGCTGGAGCAGGACGTCGATCAGCGATGCGTCGGCCTGGACCCTGGCCATGTTGCGGACGTAGCTCGGCGGCATCGGGGCAGCCCAGCGCTCCGGTTCGATCTCCAACAGGTCGCGCACGTGGACATAGCCGACCGGAGCGGGGCCGCGACTCGGATCGAAGACGAGGATCCGGCCATGGCCCTCCGCCGTCACGGTCCGCTCCAACTGACCGACGGTGGCTCCGAGATCGACCGCAGGACGGTCGCTGAGCGGGGTGGCGATCTCGCCGACGGGTCGCTGGGCGAACTCGAGCGCTCCCCGCAACATCTCCGCGTCGTCGGCCTCGATCGCCCCACCCTCGGTCGAGTGGGCCACGATGGCTGCCAGTTCCGACGCGGTGTGGACCGAGCGGAGCTCGTCCCTCGGCTGGATGCCGACGGCCCGCGAGCAGACGTTGGAGATGCCGTTGAGCAGCTGGACCACGGGTCGGAAGACGAGCAGGTAGAGGCGGTAGGGAACGACCAGCCACCGCAGCGTGGCGTCGGGGGCGGCCAGGGCGATGTTCTTCGGGACCATCTCGCCGAAGATCAGGTGGAGCACGGTGAACACCCCGAGCGACACCGAGATGCCGATGATCCTGGCGACGTCCGGCGAGACCGACTCGCCGATGATCCGCTCGATGATGCCTTCGAGGGCGGGCTCGCTGATCCGACCGAGGGCCAGCGATGCGATCGTGATGCCGAGCTGGGCGCCGGCCAGCTGCATGGACACGTCCGACAGGCTGGCCCGGGCCGCAGCGGCGACCCGGCTGGTACCCGTGTCGTCCTCGAAGCTCGACCGCTTCGCTGCGAGGACGGCGAACTCGTAGGCGACGTAGAACCCGTTGAGCATGATCAGCCCGACGCTGGCCAGCAGGGCCAGCGTCACGGCGACCGTGTCGATCTCCTCGGCCGCCACCATCGGGGCCCCGATCGAGGACGCCAGCGCGGTCACGGCCCCTCCTCGACCGTCGGCTCGGGCGGCTCGACGGCCCGGACCGAGGCGATGCGCAGCCCGTCCATCTCCGCCACCTGGATCTGCCACCCGTCCCACACGAGGCCGTCCCCCTGAGCCGGTATCCGTCCTAGCCGTTGGAGGATGAACCCGGCGATCGTCTCGTACGGGCCGTCCGGGAGCACGAGCCCGCAGGCCTCCTCCACCTCGTCGGGGTGGAGGGTCCCGGCCAGGAGGTAGATGCCGGGGCCGACGCCGACGGTGAGCGACGTCGCCTCGTCGTACTCGTCGTCGACCTCCCCGACGATCTCCTCCAGCACGTCCTCGAGCGTCAGGATCCCGGCGGTGCCGCCGTGCTCGTCGATGACCACGGCCATCTGGGTGTCGACGTTGCGGAAGTCGCCGACGATGTCGACCAGGTCCCTCGTCTCGGGGATGATCAGCGGCTCCCTCATGAGGTCCTTCGCGGTCTTCTCCGCCCGCTCGTCGAGCGTGAGATCGAAGACGGAGGCGACGTCCACCACCCCGCGCACGTTGTCGAGGTCCTGCTCGTACACCGGGAACCGGCTGAACCCGTCGTCCCTGGCCAGGCAGATCAGCTCGCCGACGGTGGCATCGGTGCGCAGCGCCGACACGTGGACCCGGGGGGTCAGCGCATCGGCTGCGGTCTTCTCGCCGAACCTGATAGTCCGGCTGAGCAGCATCTGGGCCGTGGGGGTCAGCGCCCCCTCCTCGACGGAGCTCTGGATGATGTACTCGAGCTCCTCGAGCGAGCGCAGGTCGGCCAGCTCCTCCTGCGGCTCGAGCCCGAGCCGGCGAACCGTCCAGTTGGCCGCGCCGTTGAGGATCCTGATCAAGGGACTGAGCGCCCCGTGGACCACGAGCGCCAGCGGGGCGAGGGCCTGGGCCGTCGGCTCGGGCTTGGCCACGGCGATCGTCTTCGGGATCAGCTCGCCGGCCACCATCTGGAACATCGTGGCGACGGCGAGGGCGATCACGATCGACATCGTGGGACCGGACAGGAACGGAACGGGACCGATCACCGGCTCGAGGAGGCGACCGACGATCGAGTCGGAGAGGAAGCCGATCACCAGGCTGGTGACCGTGATACCCAGCTGGGCCCCGGACAGGTGGAACGACAGCCGGCGCCTGGCGGCGATCGCCGCCCTGGCCGACCATCGTCCCTCCGCAGCCAGCCCGTCGAGCTTCGACCGATCGGCGGCGACGAGGGCGAACTCGACCGCCACGAAGAACCCGTTCGCAGCGACGAGCAGGATGATGATGAGGAGACCGACGATCAGATCCATAGGCGAGCCATCAGCGGAGAGACCAGTACTGTAGTGGCTCGGCGACCGGCCCGATCGCCGAGCGAACCGGACGGTGTCGCCGAACCCGGTGGTCGGCCACCACGGTCGGGACGGGCCGCCGTATCCTGAGCACCGTGGTGGAGCCTCTCGTCGATCTCCGATCCGTGGCCGTGGTCCGAGACGGTCACAAGATCCTGGGGCCGCTGTCGTGGCGGATCGAGGACGGTGAGCACTGGGCGGTGCTCGGACCGAACGGGAGCGGCAAGAGCACCCTGCTCGGCCTGGTGTCTCTCGGCCAGCACCCGAGCGAGGGCACCGTGCGGGTGCTCGGTCACGAGCTCGGCAAGGTCGACATACGGGAGCTGCGAGCCAGGATCGGGGTGTCGTCGGCGTCGCTGGTCGACCAGCTCCGCGGCCGGCTCCAAGCGTCGGAGATCGTGGCCTGCGGCCGCTATGGCGCCCTCGAGCCGTGGTGGCACCACTACACCGACGACGACCACCGACGGGCGGCGGGGCTCCTGGCCCAGGTCGGGCTCGACGGCTTCGGGGATCGGACCTTCGCCACGCTCTCGAGCGGTGAGCGGCAGCGGACGCTGCTGGCCAGGACCCTGATGGCCGATCCCGATCTCCTGGTGCTCGACGAGCCGACGGCCGGGCTCGACCTCGGCGGCCGGGAAGCGCTCGTGGCTGCGCTCGACGGCGTCGCCGCTGCCAGGCGGCCGGCCGCGACGGTGTTCGTCACCCATCACGTCGAGGACATACCGGCCTCCACAACCCACCTGCTCGCCATCGGCGACGGTCGGGCCCTGGCTGCGGGACCGATCGGCGACGTGCTCACGGCCGACCTGCTGAGCGACCTCTTCGAGGTCCCGGTGTCGCTGGAGCGACGACGTGGCCGCTGGTCGGCTCGGGCTCAGCCCGAGGTGCCACCGGCGGGCTGAGCGGCTTCGCCGGCGATCTCGGCCACCGGGTCGGCCGGCTCGATCGGCACGGCAACGGTGACCGGCTGATGGTCGAAGCCAGGATGGGTCCCGGCTGCAGTCGCCGACCGATCGAGGTCGGACACGACCTTCAACAGCGGGTAGGGGTTGACCGGGCGGCCGCCGTCCGGATGCATCTGGAGGTGCAGGTGGGGCGGCGTCCCGACGGCGTTCCCGGTGTTGCCGACGTAGCCCAGGAGGTCGCCGGCCTCGACGACGGCCCCGTCGACGAGGCCGGGGGCGAACGAATCGAGGTGGGCGTAGTACCACTCGGTACCGCTCTCCCCGGCGAGCCAGAACTTCAGGCCACCGAGTCGCCCGTTGCCGACCTTGGTGATGACCCCCCGCTCGGTCGCCACGAGCGGCGTGCCCCGGGGGGCGAAGATGTCGATGCCCTCGTGCCAGTGCTCGTCCGGGGTGCCGGGCATCCGGGGGAACCCGAAGCTGTCGATCAGCGGGACGGAGTAGGTGCCACCGATGGGGAATCGCACCCCGTGGATGAAGATCTCGCTTCCGGCCAGGAATGCCTCGTACTCGATCGTCGCCTGGTCGATCGCCTCGTCGAGCTCCACGATCCCCTCCTCGGCCTCGACGAGGTAGTCGGAGACCAGCTGCAGCCGCTGGAGCAGGGCCAGCGCGTCCACGTCGAGCGTCGTGCGCAGCTCCTCCAGTCGATCGATGTCGGCCTCGTCGACGTCGAGTGCCGAGTCCACCATCTTCGACCGGCGCTGGGCGTCGACCACGTTGCCATGGTCGGCCAGGTCGGAGGGGCTGTCCTCGTCGGAGCCGGAACCGAATCGGCGGTAGCCGATGACGGCCCTCGTCTCGAGCCGACGGCTGGCCTCGTCGAGCTCGTCGATGGCGGCGGCCGTCTCGGCGCCGATCGCCCCCCGGGCTGCCGCCAGCTCCTTGTGCCGCCTGCGCAGCGCACGGACCTCGACGATGGCGTCGCGCTTCGCCTGCTCGCTGTCGGCGAGCTTGCGCTTGGCCTGGGCGACGCTGCTCCA
The DNA here is from genome assembly GCA_024644005.1 of Acidimicrobiales bacterium. Taxonomy (GTDB): domain Bacteria; phylum Actinomycetota; class Acidimicrobiia; order Acidimicrobiales; family SZUA-35; genus JAHELU01. The sequence goes on from JAHELU010000063.1 coordinate 11,864, forward strand.
GAGGATGGCCGGCGGCTCGTACGGCTCCTGACCTTCGTAGGTGTCTTTCGGGGGGACGGTGATGTCGCTGGCCGGGGCCTCCTCTCCCGGCTCCTCGTGGCTCAGGGGGTTGTCGGGATCGATGGCCGTCGAGGTCGTCTGGGCGAGTGTGGTCTCGGTCGCCTGGGCGAGCGTGGTCTCGGTCGCCTGGGCGAGCGTGGTCTCGGGCTGGGCCGACGCCGGAGCTGCAGCGATCGGGACGACCACCAGGGCCAGTGCCGAGACCAGTGCCGAGACCAGTGCCGATGCACTGCGGAGGGCGGCTAGCGACCGGAACGACGTTGCCGATGACAGGGCCATACGATCCAGTAGTCGGCAGAACGGCCCGATCGTAAAGGCCCGGGTACGGCGGCCCGGCCCGGGGGTGGCAGGATCCGGATCTAGGAGAGGTGGTGGGCATCGCCGGCGTTCAGCTCGATGTCGCCGTGCTCGTCGGTCCGCAGGAGCAACGTGCCGCTGGGCGAGACATCGAGCGCCGTGCCGGTGTAGGCGGTGGTGGCCGTGGCGAATCGGACCTCCCGGCCGAGCGTCAGGCAGCACTGCCGGTAGCGATCGAGCAACGGGGTCGGGCCGCCGCCCTCCAGCCGGCGCAGCCAGAGCTCGAGGCTCCGCAGGTAGCCGTCCAGTATCTCGTCACGATCGACGGGCCGGTCGAGCAGCTCGGTGAGCGTCGCCGCCCGGCGGGCGATGTCGGACGGGGGCGGACGACCCCAGCGGAGGTTCATGCCCATGCCGACGACGACCGCCAGCCGGTCATCGGCCGGTCCACGGCCGAGCGGGGCTGGTCCCTGAGCCGTCGATTCCGAGAGGATCCCGGCCAGCTTGCGCTCGTCGAGGGGCGGGGCCAGGACGTCGTTCGGCCACTTCAGCCCGGCCGACCGGACCGATGCGGGTCGGTCGGCGGCCAGCGAGATCAGCGCCTCGGCCGCCGCCACCCCGGCCAGGAGGGGCATGAGGGGGGCCAACCGCCGCTCGGGACGGAGCAGCACCGAGACGAGCAGCGCATTGCCGGGATCGTCGTGCCAGTTCCGCTGCTGGCGACCCCGACCCGCCGTCTGGTGGTCGGTGACGAGCACGAGACCCTCGGGCTCACCCGCCGCTGCCTCGGCCAGCAGGTCGGCGTTCGTCGATCCCGTCTCGGCCACCACCCGGATCGTGGCGAATCTCGTGCGGTTCAGGGGCGGAAGTTCTGTCAAACCCGTCATCTCTGCATACATTAGGCGGGTGTTCAACAAAGTCTTGATAGCCAACCGGGGCGAGATCGCGGTCCGCGTCATTCGGGCCTGCCAGGAGCAAGGCATAGGAACCGTTGCCGTCTACTCCGACCTCGATCGCAATGCGCTCCACGTCCGGCTGGCAGACGAGGCCTACGCCCTCGGCGGTGAGACCGCCGCCGACAGCTATCTGAACACCGAGGCCATCCTCGATGCCATCGTCCGGTCGGGCGCGGAGGCGGTCCACCCCGGCTACGGCTTCTTCAGCGAGAACGCCGACTTCGCCCGCTCGATAACCGAGAAGGGCGTGACGTTCGTCGGTCCGCCGCCCGAGGCGATCGAGATCATGGGCGACAAGATCAGCGCCAGGGCGGCGGCGAGCAAGGTCGGGGTCGACGGCGTGCCGGGCAACACCGAGTTCCTGACCGGCCCGGACCAGGTGGTGGCGTTCGGGAAGGAGCACGGTTGGCCGGTGGCCATCAAGGCGGCCTACGGCGGTGGAGGCCGCGGCATGAAGGTGGTCGATTCAGCGGGCGAGGCCGCCGCCGCACTCGAGTCTGCCCAGCGCGAAGCCATCGCCTATTTCGGACGCGACGAGTGCTACGTCGAGCGCTACCTGACCAAGCCCCGCCACGTCGAGGTCCAGGTCCTGTGCGACCAGCACGGCAACGGGGTCTACCTCGGGACCAGGGACTGCTCGGCCCAGCGCCGCCATCAGAAGCTGATCGAGGAGGCGCCGGCGCCCGACCTCGCGCCAGAGATCCACGCCGCCATGGGCGAGGCCGCGCTCAAGGTGGCCCAGGGATGTGGCTACACCAATGCCGGCACGGTCGAGTTCCTCTACGAGGACGGCGGCTTCTACTACCTCGAGATGAACACCAGGCTCCAGGTCGAGCACCCTGTGACGGAGATGGTCACCGGGGTCGACCTCGTGGCGGAACAGCTCCGGGTGGCTTCCGGCGAGCCGCTCGGCTACGAGCAGGCCGACCTCGAGATCCGAGGTCATGCGGTCGAGATCAGGATCAACGCCGAGGACCCGGCCGGCGGTCGCTTCCTCCCATCGCCCGGCCGGATCGAGGTGCTGGCCCCGCCGTCCGGGTTCGGCGTCCGCTGGGACGGCGGCTACGAAGCCGGCGACGAGATCAGCCAGTTCTACGACAACCTGGTCGGCAAGCTGATCTGCTGGGGCCACGACCGGCCGACCGCCATCGCCAGGACGATCCGGGCCCTCAACGAGCTCCGTCTGGCGGGGGTGGCCACCACCGTGCCGGCCGACCTGGCCATCCTCGAGCACCCGGACTTCCAAGCGGTGGAGCACTCGACGAAATGGGTCGAGGACGTGCTCGACCTGACCGGCGTCGCCGCCGCGCCGGCCCCGTCCAGCAGTGGCCCCGACGAGAACCCAGGCGAAGCCAAGCAGCGCCGGGACGTCCACGTCGAGGTCAACGGCAAGCTGTTCAGCGTGTCGCTGTGGATTCCCGAGTCCGACCTCGCCCCTGCGGCCAAGGTGGCCACCAAGGCCAAGCGTCGGAGCACCTCGGGCGGAGCCGGCGGCGGTACCGGATCGGGTGCCGTGGCCGTGCCGATGCAGGGGACCGTGGTCAAGGTGCTCGTCGAGGTCGGTCAGACGGTCGAGGCCGGCGAGACCGTCATCGTGCTCGAGGCGATGAAGATGGAGAACAACGTGCCGGCCGAGCGGTCCGGCATCGTCACCGAGGTCCGCGTCGAGGCCGGCCAGAGCGTGGGTGGCGGCGACGTCGTCGTCGTCATCGACTGACGCCGGCACCACCGACGGTCAGGCCGGCTCGATCACGCTGACGGGCACGCCGACCCGTCTGGCCAGAAGCTCCACGAGGTCGGTCACCGATTCGTCACCGGCCACCGGCACCGGGGCCCCGACCAGCACCTCGGCCTGGCCGACAGCCGTGACGACCTTGACCACCTCGTCAGCGACATCCCCCGCCCTGACCAGGACCCGGACCGGCACGTCCCCGGCACGGGTCTGGCTCTTGGTCAGCTCGAGCTGGGCATCGAGCAGCCACGACAGCTCGTCGCGAGCGAGATCGAGCAGCGGCTCATCGATGTCTCCGAACGTCGAGTCGTCGAGGATGGCGAGATAGACCAGCCCTCGCCCGCTCTCGCTGGCCCGCTCGATGGCCTGGCGCACGGTGGCGGCCCGGCCGGTGCCACCCCAGGAGACGTAGACGATCTCAGAGGGAGCGCCATGTTCGGCTGGAGCCGTCGCGTGTTGCTCCGGCTCAGCGGCCATCGTCACTCCCCCGGTCGAAGGTCGGCGTCGAATCGGACTCCCATCGCTCCTCCAGCAGGTCCAGCACGGCCAGGCGGTTGCTGAGCTCGGCTTCGAGGCCCTCGGCGACGGCGGTCTCGATCATGCCGGACCGGAGGATGTCGGTCAGGGCGGTCCGCTCGGCGGTGAGCGCCTCCCGGCGGGCCTGGAGCAGCATCGCCACCTCCAGCTCGGGATGGTCGCCGAAGTGGTCTCGCAGCTCTGCGGTCTGGATGCGCACGTCCCGCTGGTAGGTCTTGGCCAGGGAGTCCGCCAGGTCGCCGAACAGCACACCGTCCGCTCCGAGCCTGGCCACCTCCGCCTGGCCGGCCCGCGTCATGTAGATGCGGGCCTGATGGTGCTGCTGGGTCAGCTCGTTCTGGGCCCGGCCGGACAGGCCGAGCCTGTTCATCAGCGAGGCGATGGTGGTCCCCTGGATCAGGAGGGTGAACAGCACGACGCCGAACGTCATCGCCTGCACGGTCTGCACCGTGTCTCGGCTGAAGTCGTCCTCGGTGATCGTGAGCACCAGGGCCAGCGAGATCGCCCCCCGCAGCCCGGCCCACACCATCACATGGCGGAAGCCCATCGGGATCCGTCGGCTCGGCTGCAGCCGCTCCGCCAGTATCGACAGGCTGTACACGAGCCCGGCCCGCAGGACCAGGACCCCGAGCACGCCGATGAGCACCGCACCGAGCTCGGCGACGAGCGTGGTGAGGCTGATCGTGAGCCCGATCACCAGGAAGACGCCTGAGTTGACCAGGAACGTCAGCAGCTCCCAGAAGTTCTCGAGGGTGAGCCGGGTCGACGGGGAGGTGTTCCGGAAGCCGATGTTGCCCACCATCAGCCCGGCGGCCACCACCGCCAGGATGCCGGAGAAGTGGAAGTCCGGCTGGTCGATGATCAGTCCGAACTCCTCGGCCAGCAAGAACGCCCCGTAGGCCAGCGCCAGCGTGGTCGACGTCTCGATGAGCGGATCGTCGACGTTGGCCAGGAACACCGTGCTGACGAGATACCCGAGCACCAGCCCGATGGCCAGCCCGCCGGCCGACACCACGACGAACTCGACGGCCCCATCGGCGACGCTGAACGGCTCGTCGCTGGTGGCCGCGTCGACGGCGAGCCCGAAGGCCACGACCGCCACCGCATCGTTGAACAGCGACTCGCCCTCGACGAGCACCGACAGCCGCTTCGGCGCCCCGAGCGCCTTGAAGAAGGCGATGACCGCCACCGGGTCAGTGGCCGATATCAGCGCCCCGAAGGCGAGCGCGGCGGCCCAGGGCAGCCCGAGGGTGGCGGTCACCAGTGCGCCGAGCGCCAGGGTGGACACGAACGTGCCGGCCAGCGCGAACAGCAGCACCGGGGTCAGGTCGGCCCGTAGCTTGGCCCACGGAAGGTACAGGGTGGCCTCGAACAGCAGCGGTGGGACCAGCAGTGCCAGGATCAGGTCCGGGGAGATGTCGACCGCCACCAGCTCGCCGAGGGCGGCCGCTCCGAACCCGGCGATCACCAGCGCCACCGTGTACGGGAACTTGACCCTGGCGGCGATGACCGCCACAACGGCGGCGATCGCCAGCAGCACCACCGCCGCGGTCTCCTGGGCCAACAGCGTGCTCGGCTCCTCCGCGCCGAGCGGCCCGCTGCGGGCGACACCGATGGCGGTGGCCGGCAGGAGTGCGGTGAGCGCCGTCATATGCCGCTCGGAGCGACGGTGGCCGGGAGGAGTGCGGTGAGCGTGGTCATTTCCCGCTCGAAGCTAGCAGGATCCTGCGCTGTGCTTGCAGCTTCGCCGGGCTCGCTGACCCGCTACTCCGCGGCCTCCCCGAGCACCTCGGCCAGCGCGGGATGGACGAACAGCGACTCGACGAGGTCCTGCACGGTCAGGTTGGCGCTGACCGCCAGGGCCAGGACCGAGATCAGCTCCGCAGCGTGACGTCCGACGATCGAACCACCCATGACCACCCCGGTGGCAGGATCGGACACGATCTTCACGAATCCCCTGGAGTCGTTGTTGATCAGCGCCTTTGCCGAGACGGAGAACGGGACCTTGGTCACGCGGATCTTGCGGCCCTCGGCGAAGGCGTCGGCCTCGGCGACGCCGACATCGGCGATCTCGGGGTCGGTGAAGATGGCCGAAGCCGCCTTGTCGTAGTCGATGTGGCGATGGGGGCCGGCGGCGTGCAGGCCCATGGCGTGCTCTGCGATCTTGCGACCCTGGGTCGATGCGACCGAGGACAGCGGCAGCTTCCCGGACAGGTCCCCCGCGGCGTAGATCGTGGCGATGTTGGACCGGCAGTTGTGGTCGACCACCACGTACCCGCCGTCGGACACCACCCCGGCAGCCTCGAGGCCGAGGTTGTCGCTGTTCGGCACCGATCCGATGGCCAGCAGGACATGGGAGCCCTGGGCCACCCGACCGTCGTCGCAGTGCACCTTCACGCCGTGCTCGATCGACTCGATCGATTCGGCTCTGGCCCCCATGAACAAGCGGACACCCCTGTCGAGGAAGCTCCGCTCGAGCACCGCTGCGACCTCGGGGTCCTTCTCCGGCAGGACCTGCTGGCGGGACACGATCAGCGTGACCTTCGACCCGAACGAGTTGAACATGTGGACGAACTCCACCCCGGTCACGCCGGAACCGACCACGATCAGGTGCTCCGGCAGCTCGGGCGGCGGGTAGGCGTCCCTGGTGGTGAGGATCCGGTGTCCGTCGACCGGGGCCCAGTCCGGGATCCTCGGCCGGCTACCGGTGCTCAACACGATGATGTCGGCGTCCAGCACCTCGATCTGGCCCTCGACGGTCGTGACCTCGACCTGGTTGGGCGACAGGAGCCGGCCATGGCCGTGCACCAATCGGACTCCCTGGCTGCGCAGGAGCTCGGTGACCGAGCTCTCCAGCCGATCCTCGATGTCCTGGATCCGGGAGCGGAGGGCGTCGACGTCGAGGAGCACGTCGACCTTGGCGAGCCCCATCTCGCTGGCGTCCTTCATCATCGCCATCGCCCCGCCGGTGGCGATCATGGCCTTCGACGGGATGCAGTCGAGGAGGTGGGCCGCGCCGCCGACCAGGTCCCGCTCGATCAAGGTCACCGTCGCACCGAGCCTGGCGGCATAGGTGGCGCAGGTGGTGCCCCCCGGCCCGCCACCGATGATCACGAAACGCTTCGAGATCCCTCCGGGCTTCGAGTGCTGGCTCACGACGTGTTCTCTCCGGTCCTGCGGCGCACCGCCCGGCGGGTTGCGACAGGACGGGTGCTCTTCCTGGTCGACCCTATCGCCTTTCGACGGCGCCGTCCGGTGCCGGTCAGCCTCGCTCGGCGGCGACGGCGCTCGCCCTGGCGATCGGTTCGCCCGCCGCATCGCCGGCCAGCAGCCGGTAGGTCGCCACCAGCTCCTCGGCCGCCCGGTCCCAGGAGTAGCCGACGATCTGGCGGCGACCGGCCGCCGCCAGCTGGGCTCGGAGCTCGTCGTCCTCGAGCACCGTCAGCAGTGCGCCGGCCAGCGCCGAGGGGTCGCGAGGCTCCACCAGGACCGCCGCCCGACCGGCCACCTCAGGGATGGCTCCGGCATAGGTCGAGACCACCGGCACGCCGGCGTGCATGGCCTCCAGGATGGGCAGGCCGAAGCCCTCGTAGACCGATGGGTAGGCGAGGAGCTCCGCCCCCATCAGCAGGTCGGCCTTCACCGGATCGCTCACGTAGCCGAGCAGACGGACCCGATCGGTCACGCCCAGCTCCACGATGGTGGAGTTCAGCTGGTCTCGGCCCCACCCGTCGGTCCCGGCGATCACCAGTTTCAGCTCGGGCAGGATCGGCCAGATGGCGGCCATCGCCTTCACGAGGCTGACGTAGTCCTTGCGGGGCTCGATGGTGCCGATGGCCAGCACGTACGGCGAGCCGACCAGCGACCGACCACGCCTGGCGTCACCGGCCGGCACCGGCTCGAACCCGTTGCGAACCACGTGGATCCGGTCGCGCTCGATGCCGAGCTCGGCCTCGATCTCGTCGGCGACGTAGGACGACACGGCGTGGATGTGGGCCCCCTCGTCCACGGCCCGGCGGAGATGCTGCGGGTAGTGCCGACTGTGGTGGTCGACCAGCTCAGGGAATCGCCAGGCCGTCAGGTCGTGGACGGTCACCAGCCGGGCTGCGGCATCGGCCGGTGGCACCACGTAGTTCGGGCCGTGGACGAGATCGAAGCCCTTCACCTTCGGTCGGTCGAAACGGCGCCAGCCGCCGTGGGTCACCCGAGCGGGTAGCGGCACCGGCTTCATCGCCCAACCGGGCGGGATGACCTGGCTGAGGCGGGCTCGGCCCCGCCACGAGACGAGGAGGCCGGTGAGGTCGACGGCCGGATACCGGGGCAGCCGGGCCGCCAGGTGCTTGACCATCTGCCCCACCCCGGTGGTCGGCCCGAGGAGTGCGGTGACGTCCATCGCGATGCGTGTCGAGGGTCCGTCTGTGGCTGTCACAACCGAACAGTATCGAGGCCCGGCGGCGGTCCGACGGATGGCAAATCGTGTTGTTCCAGGGTCATTCTTGGCTGCTGTTGTGGCCGCCGGCCGCATGAGCGGCGGCCGCCCTCGGGTGGGCTATCGTCGCGAATCTGATGCCATCCGATCTCCCGCCGCACACCGGATCGCCGTCGCGCCCCACCGGGGACGAGCGCCGTCCGGCCATCGCCGTAGAGCAGCTGTCGAAGGCCTTCCGGATCGGCGCCGAGCCGGCCAAGACGTTGAAGGACCGGCTGCTCTCGTTCCGCCAGCACCAGCCCTCGGTCGTCCAGGCTCTGACCGGCGTCGACTTCTGTGTCGAGGAGGGCGAGTCGTTCGGCATCCTCGGTCACAACGGCTCCGGGAAGAGCACGCTGCTGAAGCTCATGGCCGGCACGATCAGGCCGACGTCCGGTCGGGTCCGGGTCCGGGGCCGGCTGTCGGCCCTGCTGGAGCTCGGAGCGGGCTTCCACCCCGATCTCAGCGGTCGGGAGAACATCTACCTCAACGCCTCGATCCTCGGCTTCCCCCGTGAGCAGGTGGAGCGGATCTTCGAGGAGATCGTCTCGTTCGCCGAGCTGGAGGAGTTCGTCGACCTGCAGGTCAAGTACTACTCGTCGGGGATGACCGCCCGGCTCGGTTTCGCCGTCGCCACCAACCTCGAGCCGGACGTGCTGCTGGTCGACGAGGTGCTGGCGGTCGGCGACGAGGCGTTCCAGCTCAAGTGCATGGAGCGGGTCCACCGGTTCCGCAGCCTCGGCAGGACCATGGTCATCGTCAGTCACGGTCCCGAGCTAGTACGGGAGCTGTGCGACCGGGCCCTCGTCCTCGAGCGGGGGCGGATGCTGCACGTCGGCAGCGTGGGCGAGGCGATCGAGACCTACCGGGCCGCCCTCCACGATCCGAGCACCCGTTCGATGGCGGCCAGGAGCGGCGACGGCTCCTCACGCACCACGTCTGGCGACAGGTCCTCGACCGGCGCCGACCGCACGGCCGACGAGGCCCAGCCGGTGGTGATCCGATCGGCCGAGGTGGTCGATGCCGGCGAGGAGGTTCCGTTCCTGCCCGGCGAGACGGTTCGCGTCGTCGTCCGCTACCGGTTGATCGAGCCGGTGGAGTTCCGCATCCGCCTGGCGCTCCGCAGCCAGGACAACATGGTGATGATGAACCGGTCGACCACCGATGTGCTCGACGAGCCCCTACCGGCCGAGCCGGGCGAGGTCGAGCTGCGGTTCGCGATCGACGATCTCCCCCTGCTCGACGGCACCTACCGGTTCGCCATCGTGGCCGAGACCCCCGATGCGTCCCACGTGTACGACCGCATCATCCCTCCGGAGGCCGAGTTCACGGTCAAGGGTCCCGATCCGGCCTTCGGCCGGGTGGCCATGGACATCTCGTGCTCGGTCCACGCCGCGCCGGCCGAGCCATCGGACCATCCGACGGGCGACGAGGTCGACCAGGGTCCCGCGACCCGACCGAGCCGCAGGCGACCGGCCGCAGGCCCGGTCGAGGTCGACAGCTGACCGGGCCCGATCGCCCGAAGACCCACTCACCGGTCGCGTCACAGCCGCTCGGCGAAGCTGCCCTCCAGCCTGGCGAACACGCGCAAGCCGACCAGCAGCAGGACGACAGCGCACACCGCCGACACCGCGAGGTTCTCGAGATACCACGACGTCGGCCGCAGCATGAGCACGAATCGCTCCTGGTCCTCCGGCGAGAAGTTGGTCGGGTTGTACATCACCCGCTGGAACGTGATCACGAGCGGCGTCACCGGGTTGATCATGGCCAACCGCTCCGCCCCGACCCCGAACTGGTCCCGGATCGCGTTGCCGACGAAGTCGTAGGCGTAGACAATCGGGGTGAACCAGAACAGGGCGAGGAACGCCAGTTCCAGGAAGTGCTGCACGTCCCGGAAGAACACGTTGAGGGCGGACAGCATCAGGCCGAGGCCGACCGCCATGACGAGGGTGATCACGATGGCGGGGAGCAGCAGCCACATCATCGACCACTCCGGCGACTGCCGGAAGGCGGCGAGGCCGACGCACAGGATGACCAGGCGGCTGGCGAAGGGCACGAGGTTCGAGGCGACGGCGGCGATCGGGAGGATCTCCCTGGGGAACCAGATCTTCTTGACCAGGGGGGCGTTGGCCACCACCGAGCTGGTGGCGACGGTGACCCCGGTGGAGAACAGGTCGTAGACCAGCAGGCCGGACAGCAGGTTCAGGGCGTAGCGGGGAATGCCGCTCGGCAACAGATAGGTGAAGACGAGGCTGAAGATCGACAGGTACAGCAGGGGGTTCATCAGGTTCCAGGCAACACCCAGGATGCTGTTCTTGTGGCGGACCTTGATCTCGCGCCTCGTGAGGTTGGCGAGCAGTTCCCGGTGGCCGACGATGTCGCGTAACCGACTGATCGGACCGGCCGGTCGGAAGCCGGCCTCGAGGAGCTCGCCGGTATGGGCGCGACCGGGTGAGCTGCGTGCGGCGGTGAGCATGGGCCAACCCTAGCCCGCTGCTCGGCCGGCCTGGTGAACGGTCTGTGGCCCCGTCTACCCTGACCGCATGGCCCAGGATGCGT
>JAHELU010000064.1 GCA_024644005.1 Acidimicrobiales bacterium
CCAGTCGGCGATCTCGGTCACCGCTGCCGCCTGCTCGAGGCTCGACACGCCGATGCCGATCACCACCGGCCGGTCGGTGACGGCCTTCAACCGCTTCGCCATCTGCAGTGCGCTGGCGGCCAGCTCCTCCCGCTCGCCGGTCGTGCCGACAAGGCCGATGCCGTAGACGAACCCCCTGCTGCGCTCGGCGATGCGGGGCAGCCGCTCGTCCGGTGCGGTGGGGGCGGCGAGCAGCACCGTTTCGATGCCGACGTGGTCTGCCGCCCTGGCCCAGGGCGCGACCTCCTCGAGCGGTAGATCGGGCAGGATGGCGGCCGAGAAGCCGGCCCCCAGCAGCGCGTTGGCAAATCGCCGATGACCCATCCGGAAGCAGATGTTGTAGTAGGTCATGGCGATCAGGGGGACGTCGACCTCCACCGCCGCCACCCGGTCGAGCACCGTGGCCGGGTCGATGCCGCCGGCCAGCGCCAACGTCGACGCCTCCTGGATAGTCGGGCCGTCCATGACCGGGTCGCTGAACGGGATGCCGATCTCGATGGCGTCCGCCCCGGCCGCAGCGAAGCCCTCGATGAGCTGGGGCCAGTCGTCCACCGGGTACCCGCCGGTCACGTATGGCAGCAGCAGCTTGCGACCGGCGTCGCGCTTGGCCCGCAGCTGGGTCTCCAGCGGACCGTGGCCGGCGGCAGGGCTCACAGCGGGTCCCCTGGCATCCGGTCGAGATCGACGGTCTCGAGCGCAGCCGGGTCGCCCTCGGTGATGGCCTGGACCTGGGCGACGTCCTTGTCGCCCCGCCCGGAGAGGTTGAGCAGCACCGTCTTGCCCGCCAGCTCCTCCCTGGCTCTGACCATCCAGGCCAGGCCGTGAGCCGGTTCCAGTGCGGGGATGATGCCCTCGCTCCGTGCCAGCAGCTCGAACGCGGCAAGCACCTCGGCGTCGGTCACCGATTCGTAGCGAGCCCGGCCGATGTCGGCCAGGTGGGCGTGCTCCGGCCCGACACCCGGATAATCGAGACCTGCCGAGATCGACTGGGCCTCCTGGACCTGGCCGAACTCGTCCTGCATCAAGTACGACATCGACCCGTGCACCACCCCCGGCACGGCACGACCGACGGCGGCTCCGCCGGCCGGCTCGGCCCCGACGAGCTCGGCCCTCGTGTCGACGAAGCCGGAGAACAGCCCGGCTGCGTTCGAGCCGCCACCGACGCAGGCCACGACGACGTCCGGCACGTCACCGTCGAGCAGCTCCCTGCACTGGCGGAGGGCCTCGTCGCCGATGACCCGGTGGAACTCGCGGACCATCCACGGATAGGGATGGGGGCCCATGACCGAGCCGAGGCAGTAGTACGTGTCCTCGACGGTGGCGACCCAGTCCCGCATGGCCTCGTTGACGGCGTCCTTGAGGGTCCGGCTGCCCGAGACCGCCGAGCGGACCTCGGCCCCGAGGAGGTTCATCCTGTAGACGTTTAGGGCCTGGCGGGCGATGTCGACCTCGCCCATGTAGACCACGCAGTCGAGCCCGAAATAGGCGGCCGCTGTCGCCGTTGCGACCCCGTGCTGGCCGGCCCCGGTCTCGGCGACGATCCGGGTCTTGCCCATGCGCCTCGCCAGCAGGGTCTGGCCGAGCACGTTGTTGATCTTGTGGCTGCCCGTGTGGTTCAGGTCCTCCCGCTTCAGCAGGACGCGAAAGCCCAGCTGCTCCGACAGGTTCCGGCAGTCGGTGAGCGCCGATGGCCGCCCGGCATAGTCGATCAGCAGCCGATCGAGCTCGCCGCGGAAGCCGGGATCGGCCCACGCCACACGGAAGGCCTCCTCCAGCTCGGCGCAGGCCGGCACCAGCGTCTCGGGGATGAAGCGCCCGCCGAACTGGCCGAACCGGCCGTGCTCGTCCGGCTCCGCCATCAGGGAGCGGGCTGCGGGGCCAGCCCGTCCACCAGCGCGTTCCGAAGGATCGGTTGTCGTGGTCACTACGCGTCCTCTTCCCAGTTGAACGGTCTGTCCCGGCTGGCATCGACGGCCAGCGCATCCACCGGGAGCTCGTCGGAGCCGTCACCATCAAAGCCGATGTCGTCGAGCGCCGCAGCATCGGATCGATCCGGCGCCGCCGCCCTGACCGCGGCCAGGAACCGTCTCACCCTGGCCGGATCCTTGTGACCCGGGCTCGCCTCGACCCCGGAGGCCACGTCGACCCCCCAGGGGCCGACCAGCTCGATCGCCCGTCCCACGTTCTCCGGGGTCAGGCCACCGGCCAGGATGAACGGTCGGCCGGCGACCAGCCGATCGAGCAGCGACCAGTCGAAGGTCTCGCCGCGGCCCGGTGCCGGGGCGTCGATCAGGAGCCGGTGAGGACCGTAGTCCGCTGTCCCCGCAACGGCGGCCCGGAGCGCCGGGTCCCCCACCGAGAAGGCCTTGATGACCGCGGGGACCCGCTCGCCGATCCAGCGGACGTCCTCCGGCCGCTCGGTGCCGTGGAGCTGGACGGCCCGGAGACCGATGGTGTTGGCCACCTCGACCACCCGCTCACGGCGCTCGTTGCGAAAGACCCCCACCGACAGCACCTCCGGCGGGAGCCGTCTGACGATGTCGTGGGCCGTCCCGGCCCCGATCCGCCGGGGCGATGCGGCGAAGATCATGCCGACGGCGTCGGCTCCGAGCCCGGCCGCCAACAGCGCGTCTTCCGCGGTCGTCACCCCGCAGATCTTCACGAACATGGACAGCACGTTATCCCGGCCCACCCGACGACCCCAGCCGATTCCCCTTCGATCCGAAACCGACATCCGATCCGGCCGTCCCCGGCCAGACGGAGTCTCAGGACTCAGAGGGACGCTGCCCGCAGCGCCGCAACGGCCCCCGCCGGATCGCCACTGCGGACCAGCGACTCACCGACGAGAACGGCGTCGAAGCCGGCCGCCAGCAGCGGGGGGATGTCGTCCGGGCCGCCGATGCCCGACTCGGCGACGCTGATCACGTCGTCGGGAATCGACGAGGCCACCCTGACCGCCCGAGCCGTGTCGACCTCGAAGGTGACCAGGTCGCGTTGGTTGATCCCGATCATGGTCGCGCCGACGGCCAGTGCCCGCGCCACCTCGGCCTCGTCGTGGGTCTCGACCAGCACGTCCATCGTCAGCTCGACCGCCAGACGGTGGAGATCGGCGAGCTCCCGATCGTCCAGCGCAGCGGCGATGAGCAGGACGGCGTCGGCGCCCATCGCCCTGGCGTCGGCCACGTCGAGGGCCGAAACGGTGAAGTCCTTGCGGAGGACCGGGAGATCGACCGCCTGCCGCGCCGCCGTCAAGTCGTCCGGCGAGCCGCCGAAGAACTCCCGATCGGTCAGGACCGACAGGCAAGTCGCACCACCGCTCCGGTAGGACCTGGCCAGTGCCGCCGGGTCCAGATCGGGATGGAGCGGGCCCTTCGACGGCGATCGGCGCTTGATCTCGCTGATGACCGCCACCCCATCACATCGCCGGATCCCCTCGGCGAATCCCCTGGTCGCGTCGACGGCTGCGGCGGCCTCGATCACCCGGTCGAGCGAGCGATCATCGGCGGCGGCAGCCGCCCGGTGGGCGTCGAGGATCCGGGCGAGATACGTCACCGACACCTCACCGCCTTGTCACCGCTGCGGCCAGACGGTCATCCGGGCTCAGATCGCAAGGCCCTTGGCCGCCACCGGTGACAGCATGGTGACCTCCGGCCGGCCGGACAGCAGCCCACCGACCGCCCCCATGGCCGCCTTCATCTCGTCACCCTTGCCGTGGACGTCGAGCGCCGCCTGATCTTCGTAGAGCTCGAAGAAGTAGAACACGTCGGCGTCCGCCTTGTCGTTGTGGACGCTGTAGATCTCGAGGCCGGGCTCGCTGTCGGCGGCCTCGATCAGGTTCTGGAGGGCCGCCCGAAGGTCGTCGGCCTTTCCCTCCGCTGCGGTGAGCTTGGCGATGATCGCAGTTTTCGACATGCGAGCAACCTAGTGGCTCACCGGGCCCACCGCGTCCTTCACCACCTCCTAACATTGACGCTCTACGGTTGCCAGGAGCTCCATGACCGCCATCGTTGTTGTCGAAGACGAACCGGATATCGGCGACCTCCTCGCGCTCTACTGCCGGCGGGAGGGCTGGACGGTCCACCTCTCGACCGACGGTCCGACCGGCCTGGAGGCGATCCGGGCCAGGGAACCGGACTTCGTGATCCTCGACGTCGGCCTGCCAGGCGAGATGAACGGATTCGACGTCTGTCGGGAGCTGCGCCAGACGAGCGACGTGCCGGTCCTGTTCCTGACCGCCAGGGACGACGAGGTCGACCGGATCCTGGGGCTCGAGATGGGAGCCGACGACTACGTCACCAAGCCCTTCTCCCCTCGTGAGATCGTGGCCAGGATCAAGGCGGTGCTCCGCCGGGGGCGAGCCGAATCGGCTCCCACTCGACGGGTCTTCGGACCGCTGGTGATCGACCTCCAACGGCTCGAAGCGACGCTCGACGGTCGAGCGGTGGCCCTCGCATCCCAGGAATGGGCCCTGCTGGAGGCGCTGGTCGAGCACCAGGGCATGGCACTGAGCCGCCAGCAACTGCTCGACATCGCCTGGGGGGCGGACTGGATCGGTGATCCACGGACCGTCGACGTCCACGTGAGACAGCTCAGACGCAAGCTCGGGCCCGATCTCCCCCTGGCCACGCTCCGGGGCGTCGGCTACAGGCTGGGCTGAGCCGTGCAGAGACGACTGACCATCGCACTCGTGGCGACGGCGCTGGTCTCGATCGTGCTGGTGGGCTTCGGGGTGCTGGCCATGGCCCAGCTCGGGGCCAGGGCCAGGGCCGAGGACCAGGTGAGCCGTGGCCTCAACGTCATCGCCGACTTCCTCGACGAGGACGGCCGGTCCCTCCGCCAGGCCGAGTCCCTGCTGCTCGGGTCCCGCCGCAACCTCGGGCTCCGGCTGATCGAGCCGGTGATGGTGGCCGAGGACGGCACCGTCTCGCTCTTCACCGGCCCTCGACGGCGGGGTGAGCCCGTCCCCGACGTCCCCCAGCTCATCATCGACCAGCAGCAGCTGATGGCGCTCGGGGAGGGGCAGACCGTCCTGCTGGCCCGAAACCGGACCGTGTACGGGCTGCGGGCTGTTCCGCTGACGCCGCCACCCGATCGCGGCATCGAGCAGATCGCGGTTCTGGCCGCCCAACCGGTCACCGCGGTGTCCCGCCAGACGGTTGCCTGGTTCCTGCTCTCGAGCGCCATCGTCCTGGCCGGGGCCCTCCTGGCCGGGATCTGGCTGGCGAAGCGGCTCGCCGGTCCGATCAAGGACATCAAGGACGCCACCTCCGCCATCGCCGCCGGTGACCTCGGGGCCAGGGTCGAGACCTCCGGCCAGGACGAGGTGGCCGACCTCGGGCAGGCGGTGAACCGGATGGCGGCCGACCTGCAGCGGTCGAAGGCCCTCGACCGCCAGTTCCTGATGTCCGTCTCACACGATCTGCGGACGCCGCTCACCGCCATCGCCGGTTACGCAGAGGCGCTGAAGGACGGCGCGATCACCGATCCTCGGGCCGCCGGGGAGATCATCCGCAGCCACGCCACCAGGCTCGACCTGCTCGTGAGCGACCTGTTGGATCTGGCCAAGCTCGATGCCAACCGGTTCCGCCTGGACCTCCGCCACTTCGATCTGGCGGTCGTGACCGGGCGGACCGTGGCCGGGCTGATCCCGAGGGCCCGCCACCACGGGGTGACCCTCGACCGAGCGGGCCTCGACTCGCTGATCGTGGTCGCCGACCCCGATCGCACCGCCCAGGCCATCGGCAACCTGATCGACAACGCCGTCAAGTTCGCCGCCGCCCGGGTGGAGGTCGACGTTGCCAGGCACGGCGATCGTGCGGTGGTGGCGGTGCGGGACGACGGGCCGGGCATCGCACCGGAGGACCTGCCCCACATCTTCGATCGGCTCTATACCGGCACGGCCCAGCCGGATCGGGCCGAGAACCCGAGCGGGCTCGGACTCGCCATCGTCCGGGAGCTGGCGAGCGCCATGGGCGGCTCGGTCGGGGCGGCCAACAACCCCGGGGGCGGGGCCTGTCTCAGCCTGTTCCTGCCCCTCGACCGGTCGACGACGCCGGAGGGCCCTACGAGGCCGGAGCGGTTAGCTCGGTCGCCTCGGCCACCAGATCCCGATCGGACGAGCCGACTGCCAGCGTGGCCGGCACCGCCACCGAGCGCTTCAGATAGCCCAACCCGACCGCACCCGAGTCCGGCGACACCGCCACGCTCGTGACCGTTCCGGCCGGCGCCCCGTCCAGCAGCAGGGCATCGCCGGCCGCCGGCAGAGCCGACCCGGCGAACCGCAGGCCGTACAGCCGGGTGGGGGTCTTGCTGCCCCGGGAGTCGATCCTGGCAACCAGCTCCTGACCGACGTAGCAGCCCTTGGTGAAGTCGACCGACTGATCGACGATCCCGGCGGCGGCTGGAATGGTCGAGCCGTCGAGCTCACGACCCATGGCGGGGAGCCCGTGGCGGATCCGCACGAGCTCCAGCACGTCGGCAGGGCCGACGAACAGGCCGTCAGGCAGATGGGAGCCTGGATCGGTCTCCCCGGTCGGGTCGAGCAGATCGACGCCGTCGATGCCGGGCCAGGCGGCATCCAGGCTCAACAACCCCTCGACCGCATCGACCACCTCGCCCGCCACGCGGCGGGACTCGGGGCCTCTGACGGCCAGCGTCGGAACGGTTCGCAGCTCGATGTCGGCGTCGACCCTCAGCTTGAACCGCTCGAGCCGCTCCTTGGCCCCAGCCCCGAAACCGGGCTCGACGTCGAGCAGCACCTCGTCGGGCGATCGGCGATGCATCCGCATCCAGGCATCGATCTTGCCCTGTGGCTGCAACAGGAGCGTCCGTGTGGTGGCCCCGACCGCGAGGCCCTCGACGTCCTGGCTGAGTTGGCCCTGCAGGTAGCTGACGGCCTCCCGGCCCGTGATCCGCAGGACGTCGCGCTCGGTGGCGACGGCAACCGCAGACTCGGCCGCCAGTCGCTCCGCTGTCTCCAAGTCGACCATGTTCCCAGTCTGCCGTGACCGGTCCGGGAGTCCTCGGGCCGTCCGGGGTCGGATCACGTCACCTGCCGGCTCGGCTGTTCAGCCGTGCTCGGCCCGGGCGCGGGCCATGGCCCTGGCCGGTTCGATCGCCGCCAGCAGCGCCTTGGCCTTGTTCCAGCACTCCTTGTCCTCGAGCTCGGGGACGCTGTCGGCCACCACCCCCGCCCCGGCCTGGACCGAGGCGCGGTCCGGTCCGCAGACCATGGTGCGGATGGCGATGGCCGTGTCGAGGTTGCCGGAGAAGTCCAGGTAGCCGACCACGCCGGCGTACGGTCCGCGCTTCGTCGGCTCCAGCTCGTCGATGATCTCCATGGCCCGGACCTTGGGCGCTCCGGACACGGTGCCGGCCGGGATCGTGGCCCGCAACACGTCGATGGTGGACCGGCCCTCGGCCAGCCGCCCCGAGACCTGGGATGTCAGGTGCATCACATGGCTGTAGCGCTCGAGCGTCATCATCTCGTCGATCGTGAGGGAGCCGTACTCGACCACCCGGCCGACGTCGTTGCGGGCCAGGTCGACCAGCATCACGTGCTCGGCCCGCTCCTTCGGATCCTCGCTCAGCTCGGCCGCCATGAGGCGATCGTGCTCCTCGGTCCTGCCGCGGCGCCGGGTGCCGGCGATCGGCCGGGAGATGACCCGCCCGTTCTGGACCTGGACGAGGGGCTCCGGCGAGCAACCGACGAGGGTCAGGTCCGGCTGGCGGATGAAGTACATGTACGGGCTGGGGTTGAGCTGGCGGAGGGCCCGGTACACATCGAGCGGATCGGCCTCGAGCTCGAAGTCGTACCGTTTCGACAGCACGACCTGGAAGATGTCGCCGGCCCGGATGTACTCCTTGGCCGCCTCCACTGCGTCCCGGTACAGCGACGAGCTGAGGGAGGTGGCGAAACGGGACCGATCCGGCCCATCGACGTCCCCGCAGTCGTCCGGTGGGGGCAGCATCGGCTCGTCGAGCGGCCTGGCCCCGTCGCGGGCCAGCTGGTCGAGCCGGGCCAGCGCATCGTCGTAGGCCTCGTCGATCTCCACGTCGGTCGGCTCCTGGCCGAGCAGGGCCACCGAGACCAGGGTCACCCGCTGGCGCCAGTGGTCGAAGACCGCCATGTCACCGATGACGTCGAGCACCGCATCCGGATAGTGGCCATCGTCTGGCGGCATGTCCGGCAGCCGCTCGACCTCGCGCACGACGTCGTAGCCGAGATAGCCGACGAGGCCGGCGGTCAGGGGCGGCAGATCGGCGAGGCGCGGGGCCTGGTAGCGATCGAGCAGCAGTTCGAGCGGGGCAAGCACGCCTCGATCGAGCGGCAGGTCGTCGTCGGGCAGCGAACCGGTGAGGGTCACGCGATCGCCCCTGGCCACCAGCGTGGCGTAGGGTCGGCGACCGACGAAGCTGAAGCGGGACCACCGCTCGCCGTTCTCCACCGACTCCAGGCAGAAGCCCCGCTCGTCGCCGACGCAGCGCATGAACGCCGCCAGGGGGGTGGTCAGGTCGGCCAGCAGCTCGCGATGGACCGGGATCGCCCGATAGGTGCGAGCCAGCGCCCGGAACTCGTCTCGACTGGTGGTCATGTGCGCGACCCGCCTCGGGCCCTACCGGCCGAACGACCGGAAGAAGCAGCTGTACGCACCGGTGTGGCAGGCCCCGGCGCCCTCCTGGACCACCCGGAACAGCAGCGTGTCGCCGTCGCAGTCGTACTGGGCGCTGCGAATCCACTGCCGGTCGCCCGACGTGTCACCCTTGCGCCACACCTCCTGGCGGGACCGGCTCCAGAACACGGTCCGGCCCTCGGCCAGGCTCTGGCGCAGGGTGTCGGGGCTCATCCAGGCCATCATCAGCACCTCGCCCGACTCGTCGTCCTGGACGATGGCCGGCACCAGACCGTCGTCGTCGTAGGCGACGGTGGCGAGCTGGTCCTCGGTCGGGGCTATCGGTGTTGCCTCTGGCATGGGTTGCAGGGTACCGGTCCGACCCCGTGCCGGTTGCCCGTTTCCGGCCCCGATAGCGTCGAGCCGTCAGAGGTACAGGCCGGTGTGGGAGGCGTCGAGGCGCTCCGCCGCCACCGCATGGATGTCCCGCTCCCGGAGGATGATGTAGTCGTGGCCGCCGACTTCGACCTCGTAGCGGTCCTCGGGGTTGAACAGCACCCGATCGCCGAGCTCCATCGACCGGACGTTCGGTCCGGCTGCGACGACCTCGGCCCAGGTCAACCGCTTGCCGACCTGGGCGGTGGCCGGTATCAGGATGCCGCCGCTCGACTTCCGCTCGCCGTCGGGGCCCTCCAGCTGGACCAGGATCCGGTCGTTCAGCATCTTGATCGGCAGCTTCTCGCCGCTCCGCCTGGTCCCCCTCGCCGGCGTCGGCGGGTCGTCTGGCGTGGTCGGTGCGTCCTGGCGATCTGGGCCCGGAGGGGAATCTGACAACGAACTACTCCACGATCGATGCGGTCTCCTGCCAGGCTAATGGACCAGCGATCGATCGAGGACCCGATCGGTGCGGGCCGAGGTCGGGACGGGCCGAATAGCCGGCGTCGGCCCCGCCCACTACCGTCTGGGCGGATGACCGCCGGACCCCAGATCGAACCGGTCGCGCTCCTCACCGGCGACGGCCTGACCCTCGAGGCCGAGGCGGCTCCGGCCGCGCAACCCAGGGCGACGGCGGTGGTGTGCCACCCGCACCCGCTCTACGGGGGATCGATGCACAACAACGTGGTAGACCGGTTGTTCGCCCACCTGCCGACTGTCGGCGTCACCACGCTCCGGTTCAACTTCCGGGGCAGCGGCCGATCGGAGGGCCGGCACGGCCAGGGCCGGGACGAGCGGACCGACGTGGTGGCGGCGATCGACGAGCTGGCCGGCCGCCATCCGGACCTGCCGCTGGTGCTGGCCGGCTACTCCTTCGGGGCCGACGTCGGGTTGTCGGTCGTCGACGAGCGGGTCGGGGGGTGGCTGGCCGTCGCTCCCCCGCTCCGGGTGCTCGACCCCGCCGAGATGGGCGCAGGGCCCGATCCCCGACCGAAGCTGATCGTGACCGGCTCCGCCGACGACTTCCGGCCGCCGGACCAGCTCGCTCCCCTCGTCGCCGGCTGGTCCAACTGTGAGCTGCGGGTGGCAGAGGGGGCCAGCCACTTCTTCCCGGTCGGCCTCGACGCCGTGATCGCAGCGGCCGACGAGCTCCTGGAGCGCCTCGCTCCGGCCTGATCGGCCCGGCGGATCGGCCCGTCAGCCGACCGGTCGGACCGTGATGCCGGCCGAGCCGAGCGCGGCCTTCGCATCGGCGATGGTGGCCTCGCCGAAGTGGAAGATGCTGGCCGCCAGGACGGCGTCGGCCCCGCCTTCGAGCACCCCGGCCGCCAGATCGTCCACCGAGCCGACCCCGCCGGAGGCGATGACCGGGACGTTGACCGCCTCGGCCACGGCCCGGGTCATCGGGTGGTCGAACCCCTCCCTCGTGCCGTCGCGGTCCATAGACGTGAGCAGGATCTCCCCCGCTCCGAGCGCCACGACCCGGCGGGCCCACTCGACGACGTCGATGCCGGTCGGCTGCCTCCCACCGTGGGTGTAGACCTCGAACCCGGATGGGACGGTTCCGCCGGTCCCACCACCGGTCGAGCGCCGGCCGTCGATGGCGACCACGCAGCACTGGGTGCCGAACTCGGTTGCTATCTCGGCCACCAGCTCGGGTCTGGCCACCGCGGCCGAGTTGACCGAGACTTTGTCCGCCCCGGCCCGGAGCAATCTCCGGGCGTCGTCGACCGAGCGTATGCCGCCGCCGATGGTGAAGGGGATGAAGACCTGCTCGGCCACCGCGGTGGCCATGGCCACCGTGGTGTCCCGGTTCTCGTGGGTGGCGCCGATGTCGAGGAATACCAGCTCGTCCGCGCCCTGCCGGTCGTAGAGCGCAGCGAGCTCGACCGGGTCGCCGGCGTCGCGGAGGTCGACGAAGTTCACGCCCTTCACCACCCGGCCCTCCGCCACGTCGAGGCAGGGGATGACCCTGGTGACCCTCACGATCCGACCTCGCTCGTGGCGATGGCCCGCAGCGCCTCCGGGACCGAGAACCGCCCCTCGTAGAGCGCCCTGCCGACGATCACGCCGGCCAGGGCCCGACGGCGGTCACCATCGGGCACGGTCACACCGGCCAGGGCCCGCAGGTGGTCGATCGTCCCGACCCCGCCCGATGCGACGATCGGGAGCTCGGTGGTGGCCAGGAGATCGGTCAACCCGGCCACGTCCGGCCCGTCCAGGGTGCCGTCGCGGCTGATCTCGGTCACCACCAGTGCGGCCACCCCCACCGATGCGAACCGATCGGCCAGCTCTGCCACCGTGTGACCGCTGTCGGTGGTCCAGCCGTGGGTGGCCACCCGGTCACCTCTGGCGTCGAGGCCGACGACCACGGGCCGTCCTCGCTCGGCGAGCTCGGCCACGAGGTCCGGGTGCTCGATCGCCGCCGTGCCGATGACCACCCTGTCGACGCCGAGCGAGAACAGCGCTTCGGCCGCCTCCACCGAGCGGACGCCGCCACCGACCTGGATGGGGACGTCGACGGCCCGGCACACCGACCCGATCACGGACCGGTTCGTCGGCTCGCCGGTCCTGGCAGCGTCGAGGTCGACGAGGTGCAGCACCTCGGCCCCGGCGTCGATGAAGGCCTCGGCCTGGGCCACCGGATCGTCCCCGTAGGTGGTCTGACGATCGTAGTCACCCTGGTACAGCCTGACGCAGTGACCGTTCCGCAGGTCGATGGCCGGGAAGAGCTTCATCCGAGCCGCTCCTCCCCGCACATGTCGAGGAAGTTGGCGAGCAGGGCCAGCCCGGCCGACGCCGACTTCTCGGGGTGGAACTGGGTTGCGCACACGTTGTCCCTGGCCGTTGCGGCAACCACCGTGCCGCCGTACTCCGTGGTGGCGATCACGTGCTCGTCGCTGGCCGGGGCCAGGCTGTGGACGAAGTAGACCCAGGCCCCGTCGAGGCCGGTCAGCAGCGGGTGGTCGGAGCAGGCCAACCTGTTCCACTGCATCTGGGGCCGTTTCACGGTGTCCGGCAACCACTCGATCCGGCCTGGCAGCAGCCCGAGGCCAGGGACGTCAGGCGACTCGTCCGAGCCCTCGTACAGCAGTTGCATCCCGACGCAGATCCCGAGGAACGGCTGACCCCGCTCTGCGACCTTCCGGGCCTGATCGGCCAGGCCGGTCCTGACCAGGGCATTCATGCAGGCTCCGAAGTTCCCGACACCGGGCAGCACCACGCCGTCCGCTCGTTCGATGATCTCGGCGTCGGCGGTCAGCGCCGCCTCGGCCCCCACCCACTGCAGCGCCTTCTGGGCCGAGCGGAGGTTGCCGATGCCGTAGTCGAGGACGGCGATGCTCGCCACGGCTACAGGATCTCCTTGGTCGACGGCACGGTGGAGCCCTCGATCCGAACGGCGTCCCGCAGGCAGCGAGCGAGGCCCTTGAACGCAGCCTCGATGATGTGGTGGACGTTGCGGCCGTCCTTGAGGGTCACATGGAGGGTGATGCCGGCGTTGGTGGCGAAGCTCTGCATGGCGTGCTCGGCCAGGGACGGATCGAACGGTGGGGTGCCGAGCGGGATGGCCTCCGGCAACTCGACGTTCCAGACGAAGAACGGTCGGCCCGACAGATCGAGCGCGACCTCGACCAGCGCTTCGTCGAGCGGATACAGGCCGCTAGCGAACCGGCGGACACCGGTCTTGTCGCCGAGTGCCTCTGCGAAGGCCTGCCCGAGCACGATGGCGGTGTCCTCGACGGTGTGGTGGCTGTCGATCTGGAGGTCGCCTTCGGCCTTGACCGAGAGGTCGAATCCCCCGTGACGGCCGAGCTGGTCGAGCATGTGGTCGTAGAACGGGAGCCCGGTGGTGACGTCCGTCTGGCCGGAGCCGTCGAGATCGAGCGCAATCTCGATCGACGTCTCGCGGGTGGTCCTGGTCTTCACGCTGGTTCTCGTCATGTCACTCCAAGCGGCGCTCGTCGGACGCCGGTCACCGGTCCTCAAGTATGTCGGCCATGGCGGCGAGAAAGCGCCGGTTTTCCTCCGCCGTGCCCACCGTGACCCGGAGGCAGCCGTCCAGGTGCTGCCAGCTCGCCGTGTTCCGGACGAGGATCGAGCGGTCGACCAGCGCCTGCCACACCTCGTCTGCGGGCCTCGGTGGCCGGAACAGCAGGAAGTTCGAGCCGGACGGCCAGACCTCGGCCCCGAGCTCGGTGAGGGCGGCCTGGATCCGGCCCCGCTCCTCGACGATGCCGGCCACCCTGGCACTCATCGAGTCGACGAAGCGGAGAGCGGCCAGTCCTGCCGCCTGCTTGAGCGCGTCGAGGTGGTAGGGCAGCACGACCAGCTCCAGCTGCTCGACCAGCCAGGCCGGCCCGAGCAGGTAGCCGAGTCGGGCTCCGGCCATGGCCCACGTCTTCGAGTACGTCTTGGTGACGACCAGCGGGGTCTCCTCGACCAGGAGCTCGACGGCGGAGTGGGGGGCGAACTCCCCGTAGGCCTCGTCGACGACCAGCAGGCCGTCCACCTCTGCCACCGCGGCAAGTACCGAGCGGATCGTCGGGACCGGCTCCACCAACCCGGTCGGATTGTTCGGCGAGCAGAGGAACGTGACCGATGGTCGAATCGATCGGACGGCGTCCAGTGCGGCGTCGACATCCAGGCTGAAGTCGTCCCGACGGTCGACCGCCACCGGCTCCGAGCCGGTGATCCGGCTGAGGTGGCTGTGCAGGGCGTACGTCGGCTCGAAGGTCAGGGTGGTGCGGCCCGGTCCGGCGAAGGTCAACAGCAGTGTCTGCAGCACCTCGTTCGACCCGTTGGCGCAGAACACGTGCTCCGGTCCGAGGTCGTACAGCTTGGCGATGGCGGTCCGCAGCTCGAGCGCCGCTCGATCCGGGTATCGATGCCACGGTATGGCCATGGCGGCAGCGGCCACCGCTCGGGAGAACTCGGGCGGCGGTGGTTCCGGCGCCTCGTTGGTGTTGAGCCGCACCGCAACGTCGACCTGGGGCGAGTGGTAGCCGGTGAGGGCGGCCAGATCGTCGCGGACCGGTGGCCGGCTCACCGGTTCGCCCCGGAGCCCGACTGGCCCCCCTCGATCCGATCGAGGCGGAGCCTGACCGACTGTGCATGGGCCGCGAGTCCCTCCTGCTCGGCCAGGGCGACGACGTGCGGGCCGAGCCTGGCCATGCCGGCCTCGGTGACCGTGACGATGTGGTGGTCCTTGACGAAGTCGGAGACGGTCAGGGCGCTGGCGAACCGGGCCGAGCCGTAGGTGGGCAGCACATGACTCGGCCCGGCTACGTAGTCGCCGAGCGAGGCCGGGGAGTACGGCCCGCAGAAGATGGCGCCGGCATTGCTGACCGAGCGGGCCAGCCCGTTGGCGTTCTCGCACTGCAGCTCGAGGTGCTCGGGGGCGATGGCGTCGACCACCGCCACCGCCTGGTCCGGCCCGTCGACCAGGGCGACATAGCCACCGTCGGCCAACGTGGCCCGGACCTCCGCTGCCCGGGGGGCTGCGGTCAGCAGCCGCTCCCCGGCCGCGCAGACGCGATCGGCCACCGCCTCGTCCCATGTCACCAGCCAGGCGAGGCCGTCCGGACCGTGCTCGGCCTGGAGTATCACGTCGATGGCGGCGTAGTCCGCCGCAGCGGTGTGATCGGCCACCACCACCACCTCGGACGGGCCGGCGAACGCAGCGGCGACGCCGACATCGCCGGCCACCTCCTGCTTGGCCAGGGCGACGTAGACGTTCCCCGGTCCGGCGATCACGTCGACCGCGGGGATCGACTCGGTGCCGTAGGCCATGGCGGCCACGGCCTGCGCGCCGCCGACGGCGAAGACCCGGGACACCCCGGCCAGCCGGGCGGCGGCCAGCACCGACGGGGCGATCCCGCCGTGCTCCGCGCTCGGCGGCACGCACAGCACGATGTCGGCGACGCCGGCCACCCTGGCCGGCACCGCCGTCATCAACACGGTGGAGGGATACTCGGCCCGACCGCCCGGAACGTACAGCCCGGCCCTGCCGACCGGTCGCTGGTAGGCCTCGATCGTCATGCCGTCGGTCTCGATCAGCTCCGGGGACCTGAGCTGATGGCGATGGAAGCGCTCGATGCCGTCTATCGACGCATCGATGGCGGCCCGCAGCTCCGGGCCCAGGGCATCGACCGCAGCGTCCAGCTCGGCCTCGGACACGTCGAGCCGATCGAGCCTCACCCGGTCGAAGCGCTCGGTCAGCTCCAGCAGCGCCGGGTCACCCTCGGCCCTCACTCGGGCAATGATGTCCCGGACCGCCGCTCGGGGCGCCTCGCCGGCGATGTCGGGTCGGGGCAGCACAGCGGCCAGATCCGTTGCCGCATCGAGACCACGGAGATCGAGACGATTCAACACCGAGCAGGTTCCTCTCCCGGCCACGGCGGTCGGGTGCTCCCGACCGACCACGGGCCGCTTCGTACGACCCGTGTCTCGGGTCGTGGCCTCCGCAACCGGTCATCCGGTCCTGCGGTCGCGTACGCACTCGACGGTAGCGTGGTCGGTCTGTGGCCGGTGGCGGAAATCGCGATGCGACCGAGCCCCGGGACGCAAGCGTCGACACAAGACGCTACCGCACGCAGGCTTTCGAAGGAGTCCGTCTCGTCATGCCGATCGACCAGAACGCATTGAGCTCGCTCTCCGCATCACTCGACGATCTGACCGCCAGAATCGGCGACGTGGCCCGGGCCGCCGAGGGGGAGGACGACGCCCTGATCGAGCTGCTCGAGGTGGAGCGGCAGCTGCAGACCGCGGGCCGCCGGCTGGAGAAGATCGTCCGCCGGGTCGGACGGGTCTGAACGAGCGCGCGGCCATGGTTCGCTCTCTGAATAGCTGTATCGACAAATACCGATAAGGCTGGCCAATTTTGGCCCCTCTATCCCCAGTGGAGAGCTCCAGCCGATCTGGTTGGCTACGACCGAATGACATGAGGTGGTGCTCGACTGATCGAGCAGCGGCAGTCCCCGCTCTTCCCCCGCCGACAACCGACTACCTGGGCAAACGACGGTCGAGACGGTGGAAAAGTACGTCGGCGCCCCGAAAAGACGGGGCGCCGACGGCGCGAGACGGGGCGGCGGATCCCCGTGCTCGCTGCTACCAGGTGGCGGGAACCTGGTTGAGTGAAAGAATAATAGAAGTGATTTCACGATGGGGTGATATTCGAAAAAAAGTTCGATGAGGCCTCCAACGGGCCCGAAGGACCGCGATGGCGTGCCCGGATTCCCGCGGTACGGGAGCTACGTTGCCTGGTATGGGTGCGCAGCGAGACGACGCCGGGACCGGCACCGACCGGGCCGATCGGGTGGCGATCACCGTCGTCCATCCTGCGCTCGACCCGGCGGTGCGACCGGCCGCTGGCTGGCTGGCCGAGACGGCCAGAGCCGTCCTGGATCTCGCCCTCGCTCCCCCGCTGCGTGACGATCGCTTCGATGGTTGGCAGCCGGGCCCCGATCTGGTGGCGGCCATCGCCGTCGACCGGGACGGACCGATCGGACTCGTCGGTGGCTCGCTCGACCGGGGCCGGCTCCAGCTCGATGCCCTCGTCGTCGCCCATCGATCCGAGCCCGGCCGGCTGCTCGACCGCCTACTGGACGCAGTGGAACCGGCGATCGCGGCGTCGCCCGCCCATACCGTCGAGCTCTGGGCGAGGCCGGCGGAACCATGGCACGAACTCGTTGCCGAGCAGCGAGGCTTCACCGAGCTGCGGGCCCTGCACCAGCTCCGGTGCTCGCTCCCGGTCGACGCCCCATCGCTGCCGACGAGGGCGTTCGAACCCGGTCGGGACGAGCAGCGGCTGCTCGACGTGAATAACCGGGCCTTCTCCGACCACCCGGACCAGGGCGGGATGACCCTCGACGACCTGGCCGACGCAGCGTCCCAACCGTGGTTCGACCCCGACGGCATCCGGCTCTATCCCGATCCGGACGCGGCCGATGGCCGGCTGGCAGGCTTCTGCTGGACCAAGATCCACGAGCCTCGCGACGAGGGTGAGCCTCGGCTCGGCGAGATCTATGCCATCGGCATCGATCCCGACCACCACGGTCGGGGTCTCGGCGCGCCGATGACGGCGGCGGGGCTCAGCTGGCTGGCTGATCGGGGACTGACGACCGGCATGCTCTACGTCGAAGCCGACAACGAACCGGCGCTGCGGACCTACGCCAGGCTGGGGTTCGAGCAGCACAGAACCGACCGGGCCTGGTCCAGACCGGTCGGGGCAGGCCCGGACGATGACCCGATGACCCGATGACCCGATGACCCGATGACGGACGTTCCACCAACCGACTCTCCCTGGACGCCGGACCGGGTGGCATACCGGCAACTGCTGGCCGGGCAACCGGCCTATCGCCTCGATCAGCTGTGGCAGGGCCTGTACAGCCACGACAAGCCCCCCGAGGACCAGACCAACCTGCCGAAGGCCCTGAAGGCGTCGCTGGCCGAACGGTTGGCGCCGGCTCTCGAGCTCGCAGCGGAGCAGCTCAGCGACGACGGCCAGACCATCAAGTGGCTGTGGAACCTGCCGGACCAAGCCCGGATCGAGACCGTGCTGATGCACTACCCCGACCGGTCGACAGTGTGCGTGTCGAGCCAGGCCGGCTGCGCCATGGGCTGTGGCTTCTGCGCCACCGGCCAAGCCGGCTACGACCGCAACCTCACCGTCGGCGAGATCCTCGAGCAGGTGGTCGCCGCCAGACGGGCGACCGGTGAGCGACGGCTGGCGAACGTGGTCTTCATGGGGATGGGCGAGCCGCTCGCCAACTACGACCGTCTCATCGAGTCACTCCACCGGATCGTGGCCGACTTCGGTATCGGCGCCCGCCACGTCGCCGTCTCCACCGTCGGCCTCGTTCCCCAGATGTTGCGCTTCGCAGAGGAGGGCCTCCAGGTCGGGCTCGCCCTCTCACTGCATGCGGCGAACGACGACCTCCGGACCGAGCTCGTCCCGATCAATCGACATCACCCCATCGACGAGCTGGTGGCCGCATGCCAGCTGTTCCGTGAGCGCACCGGCCGGCGGGTGTCCCTGGAATGGGCGATGATCGACGGCGTGAACGACCGCCCGTCCGACGCAGCGGAGCTGGCGGCGGTGGCCCGGGCTGCGGCTGCCCACGTCAACCTGATCCCACTCAATCCGACGCCCGGATGGCCGACGGTCGGCTCCCCGCCCGATCGGATCGAGTCGTTCGTCGTCGAGCTCCGACGCCGAGGCGTCAACGTCACGGTCAGGGCCAACCGCGGCACCGACATCGATGCCGCCTGCGGACAGCTCGCCGCGGCGAGGTCGCCCGGCGGGCCGACCTCGGTGACGATCTCGACCGGTGCCGGCGCGCCGGACGTCACCGACCAGCCGCGGCCGGACCGTCCGGGGGAGAACCGAGCCGACTGAACACGTCCGCGGCCGGCGGGGCGAGCGCCTACCGGTGCCGCCGGCCGAGTCCTCCCGAGCGCCGAAAGTTGGCTTCCTGCATCCGTTTTTCGGGGCCCAGCCCACCATACTGTTGGTGGTATGAACCAGTGGCTCAACCGCTCGCACCCCCAGACCTTGCAGGCCGGTGTGATACTCGGCTACATCAGCGCGGTGTTCGGCCTGCTCGGCGTGGGAGGGCTGCTGTTCCTGCTCCTGATCTACCTCGGGCTCGGGGCGGGCGCGTTCGCGACGGCCAACAACAAGCGGTGGGGCTACGTCCTGCTCGCGGTCTGCGCCTGCCTGGCGGCCATTCTGGAGATCCTGCCGTTCGTGCTGAGCATCACCGGTAGCTCGGGGCTCGAGATCATCCTGGCCCGGCTCAACCGCACGGTGTTCCCGACGGCGCTGGCCGTCGCCGTGCTCCATGTCCAGTCCCGTGAGTATCAGAAGGTCTGGTTCGAGTAGTCCGTGGGTTCCGCAGCTCGTGCGGGATCGGCGGCCCTGTTCCTCGTCCTCACCGCCTGCTCCGCGGGTCCGGTAGGGGATCTCGAGGCCGACGCCCTTCCGTCGACCGGCCCGGTCACCACCGCGACGATCTCCCCCGGCACCGCCGCCAACCCGACGAGCGCCCAGCCACAGACCGACTCGGCTGAACCGGCGACCGACCCCGGCGATGGGGCGCTCGTGGTCGAGCCGGTCGTGTGGGGCGACTGCGGCGATGGACTGCAGTGCGCAACGGTGGCGGTGCCCCTCGACCACGACCGACCGGCCGGCGAGACGATCGACATCGCCCTCGTCAGGGTTCCGGCCGGCGGGCCCGACGAGGCCAGTGGCTCGATCTTCGTGAACCCGGGCGGTCCCGGCGGCTCCGGGATCGCCTACGTCCGTACCGGATTCCGCCTCGACGACGACACGATGGCCGACTACCACCTCGTCGGCTTCGACCCCCGCGGTGTCGGGGCCAGCGCTCCCCTGGCTTGTGACATCGATCTCACCGCCGGACCCCGCCTCGATCTGTCGCCGGACAGCGGGGCCGAGTGGGCGGCCCTGGATCGCCAGGCCCGCACCCTGGCCGAGCGCTGCGACCGGCTGGACGGATCCCGGCTGGCCCAGCTCGGGACCGAGTCGGTCATCCGGGACCTGGAGCTGCTCCGCCAAGCCGTCGGTGACCCCGAGCTGCACTACATGGGGCTCAGCTACGGAACCCTCATCGGGTTGCGCTACGCCGAGCGCTATCCACGGTTCGTCGGCCACATGGTGCTCGATGGTGTCGTGGATCCGTCGTCCGGCCTCGCCGACCTCCTACGCCAGCAGGCGGACGAGTTCGAGCGGTCGCTCCAGGCGATGGACGAAGCCTGCGGGACGACGGCGAACTGCCCGGTCGGCGGCATCGTCGCCGGCTTCGACCGGGTGACCGAGCGGCTCGAGCGGTCCGGCCCCGTTGACGATGTCGGTCCGACGGAGCTCGTGGTGGCGACCCTGGTCAGCATGTACTCCGAGGGGTTGTGGTCCGTCTACGGCGAGGCGCTCCTCGACGCGGACGGGGGTGACCTCGCCGCCATCGAACGACTCCACGACGCCTATGTCGGTAGCACCAGCCACACCGCATACCTCGCGGTGCTGTGCATCGACGGGCAACCCCCGTCGGGGGCCGAGGGGTGGGATCGGCTGGTCGACGAGCTCGCCGCACGATCTCCCCGGTTCGGCGCGGCGCTGGCCAACGAGGTTCGGAGCTGCGCCTACTGGCCGGCCCGCTCGGCCATTGCGCCGGAGCCGGTGTCGGCCGCCGGATCGGAGCCGATCCTCGTGCTGTCGACCACCGGTGATGCGCCGACGCCGCTGGTCAACGCCGCGACCGTCGCCGCTGGGCTCGCCTCCGCCGGCCTCGTTGTGGTGGAGGACGAGGGCCACACGGCCTACGGACGGAGCTTCTGCGTCCAGCGCATCGTGCGGGACTACTTCGCCATCGGCACCGTGCCGGACACGGTGCACCGGTGCTGAGCCGACGGCGGACCGGTCTCCGCGCTTCGAGCGCCGAAGTTCGGCTGCGACCTGCTGCAGGACCGTGTACGCCGTCTAACGTTGGGACCATGGCCGCAATGCCCACCGATCGACTGCCCCAGGGTGATGAGAAACGGGCTGCCGTCCAGTCGATGTTCGACTCGATCGCCCCCCGGTACGACCTGGTCAACCGGATCATGACCTTCCGGATGGACGTCGGGTGGCGTCGCACCACCCAGCGGGCGCTCGATCTCCCGCCCGGCTCGACCGTCCTCGACCTCGCCTGCGGTACCGGGGACTTCTGCGTCGACCTGGCCAAGCGGGGGCACCGGCCCATCGGCGTCGACCTGTCGTTCGGCATGCTGGCTGCGGCCAGGACCGGGGCTCCCCTGGTCCAGGGTGATCTGCTGCGGCTGCCGGTTGCCGACCGCAGCGTCGACGGGGCGGTCTGCGGCTTCGCGCTCCGGAACCTCGTCGAGCTCGAGCCCTTCTTCCGGGAGCTGCACCGGGTGGTCAGAACCGGAGGCCGTATCGCCCTGCTGGACGTCTCCGAACCGGACAACGCGGCGCTGCGATGGGGTCACGGTATCTACTTCAATCGCATCGTGCCCAGGGTCGGCGCCGTGCTGTCCGATCGGGGGGCTTACGCCTACCTCCCGAAGTCGGTGTCCTACCTCCCACCCCCGGCCGAGATGATGGCGCTCCTGCGACGGGCCAACCTGATCGAGGTCGAGCGGCAGCAGTTGTCGGGCGGCATCACCCAGTTGATCACGGCCACCCGCCCCTGACGCGGACGGCCGATCCCGGGGGGGCGGGGGGTACCGCCCCTTCAGTCCGTGGCGATCAGCCCTTCGAATTCGTCGGCCCGCTTCGCCAGGTCATCCAGGCGGTTCTGCAGACCGAAGGGCACCCGCATCCCGATCGCCTCGTAGACGGCGGCCCAACGATGACCCCAGTCGTGTCCCCGACAGGCCAGGGCCAGATTGCGTATCCGGAGTGGCCGAGCCTCGACCGGGTCCCGGAAGCGGTCGAGCAGTCCGGCCAGCTGGTGGGCGGTTCCGTCGAGCGCCTCGACCACCGGCTGACCGAGGATCCGGTTCTGCCGCTCGAGGTCGGGCGGCAGGCCAACCGGAATCGCCCCGGACGCCAGCGTCTCGTACAGCCTCCCCGGCAGGGCCCGCAGCCCGCCGGTCACGGCGGGCAGGTCGTGCTTGGCGTAGTTGCAGATCGCGACGTTGGTGTGCTGGTACCAGCCCGCCAGTGCAGTCCGATGCTCCTCCCAGTCGGCGGCATGACCCCGGACGGTGTCGTAGAGGTAGAGGGCCTGCCGGCTCGCAGCCCAGTCGAGGATCTCCTCGTGCTGAACGGGATCCCGGCGGCCGTACGCATGGTCGCTTGTCTCGACGACGGGCTCACTGCGGCCAGGGGGCAGCAGGGTCCTCCGGCCGGCGATGCGACGAGCGGCCCGACCGACGACGCGACGAGCCTTGATCGACCGCTGATGACCGTGCCGATCGAGCAGCGCCATCCTCGAACCGGTCGAGTACGCAAGGACGTCCTCGGCTTCGTGCCACGCTCCATAGGCCAGTTGAGCTGCCGGGCCGCCCACCACAGCTCTGTGAGAAATCAGCAAAGGAACCCTCTCGTCCGTGCCCCAGGCCACGTCGGGGAATTCACCACCTGGTGCTGCGAGGCGGGCGATGGGAGCTCAGCTTCACCGCACCGGTGCCGACCGGGTGGGGGTGAGCAGAACCGTTCCGACCGCCGGGCCCGATCGCGGCC
>JAHELU010000065.1 GCA_024644005.1 Acidimicrobiales bacterium
CGTCATCCAGCCTCGTGTGACCGCCCACACCCTCGACATGCACCCGGCCGTGGCCTTCGCCGCCGTCCTGGCGGGAACGGCGACCTTCGGCGCGCCAGGGGCGCTGCTGGCGCTACCGGCCCTGGCCACGGTCCAGGCGTTCATCTCGGCCTACATCGAGCGCCATGACGTCGTCGAGAGCCGGCTCGTGACCGGCCCCCGAGGTGCCGGCCAGGCGGCGGTCGTATCGACGGAGCGACCGGAGTCGCCGTCGAGCGACGACACCGGTGGCGACCCCACACCGCCGCCGCCCACCTGATCCGCCGAGCCCCTATATGATACAAGATTCAAGGCTTGTCCTCGATTGCTGTATCATATAGGCTGACGACATGGCTCCCGATACCCCGCCTGTGGGCGCTCGACGCGCCGTGTCTGAGGGCGATCGACGCGCCGTGTCTGAGGGCGATCGACGCGCCGTGTCCATGGGCGATCGGGCGCGCGCCTGGAGCGAGCGGACCGACATCTCGGCTCGCTCGGTGCTGGTCACGATCCTGGGTGACACGGTTGCCCCGCTCGGTGGCACCGTCTGGCTCACCGACCTCATCGCGCTGGCCGCGCCGTTCGGGTTCAACGACCGCCTCGTTCGAACGTCGATGTTCCGCCTGGTGGGCGAGCGGTGGGTGGTCAACGAGCGCGTCGGCCGGAGGAGCCGGTACTCGCTCACGCCGTTCGGCCGGGAGGAGTTCGCCGAGGCCGACGCCAGGATCTACCGCAGCCACACCCCGGCCTGGGACGGCCTGTGGACACTGGTCTTCCTCGACGCCGGCGCCGATCCCGATTCCGAGCTCGTTCGCCATCTCCGGTGGCGGGGCTTCGCCGAGCTGACCAGGAACGTGTACGCCGCCCCGAACGGCGATGTGGCCGGCACCGGTCAGTTGGTGGATCGGCTCCGGCACGATCCCCGGCCGCTGGTGGCCGCCGCTCGCTTCGACGAGCTGGGACCGCTGGCCAACGGCGGGCCCTTCCGGGAGACCTCTGGGCTGGCGGCGGCGGAGGCGTCGTATCGGGACCTCGTCGACCGGTACCGGTGGACCACGTCGGCCGCCCTCGATCGCCTCTCGGGGAAGGACGCCTTCCTCCTCCGGACCATGCTGGTCCACGATCTCCGGCGGGCCCGGCTCCGCGACCCCGATCTGCCATCGGATCTCCTGCCCACTCAGTGGATAGGCGACGAGGCCCGCGATCTGGCGGGCTCGGCCTATCGGGCCGTCACCGGCGCCTCCTGGCGATTCGTCGAGTCGGTCACCGGCCTGACCGTCGACCCGACCGACCCCCAGCTGGCCCGCCGCTTCGTCGGCACTGCCAGAGCCGTTGCGGCCAGCGCCTCATGACACAACCAGCCTCACCCGATTGCAGCCACCAGTATCACGTCGACCAGCCAGACCCCAACCAGCCAAACCCCCGAGGACCGAGATGACGACGACCGAGCAACCACCGACGGACAGCATGCGAAGATTCGACGAGCTCCTGAGGGCGGACGAGAAGATCGAGCCACGGGACTGGATGCCGGACGAGTACCGCAAGACGATGATCCGCCAGATCGCCCAGCACGCCCACTCCGAGGTGATCGGCCAGCAACCGGAGGGCAACTGGATCACCAGGGCGCCGTCGCTGCGGCGCAAGGCCATCCTGATGGCGAAGGTCCAGGACGAGGCCGGTCACGGCCTGTACCTCTACGCTGCGGCCGAGACGCTCGGTATCTCCCGAGACGAGCTGAACCAGCTGCTCCACACGGGCCGGCAGAAGTACTCCTCGATCTTCAACTACCCCACGCTGTCGTGGGCCGACATCGGGGCGATCGGCTGGCTGGTCGACGGGGCGGCCATCACCAACCAGGTCATGCTGACCCGCACCTCGTATGGTCCCTACGCCAGGGCGATGGTCAGGATCTGCAAGGAGGAGTCGTTCCACCAGCGGCAAGGCTTCGAGATCATGGTGACGCTGACCAGGGGCACCGATGAGCAGAAGGCCATGGCCCAGGACGCCCTCGATCGCTGGTGGTGGCCATCGCTGGCCATGTTCGGTCCGCCGGACGCCGATTCGACCCACACCGAGCAGTCGATGGCCTGGAAGATCAAGCTGGAGACGAATGACGAGCTCCGGCAGAAGTTCGTCGACATGACCGTCCCCCAGGCCGACCATCTCGGGTTGCGGATCCCCGATCCCGACCTGGTCTGGAACGAGGAGCGGGGCCACTACGACTTCGGCGAGATCGACTGGGACGACTTCTGGCAGGTCGTCAAGGGCAACGGGCCCTGCAACCGCGAGCGGATCGCCAGCAAGGTCCGGGCCTGGAACGACGGGGCCTGGGTCCGGGAAGCGGCCGCCGCCCACGCCGAGCGCCAGCGGCGGCGAGCCGCCGGCAACGGGGGGAGCAATGGCCGCAGCTCTGGCCGCGATCGCGACACGGAGGTTCGTCGATGAGCTACGACGTGCCACCCATCGAGGGCGAGACCGACCCGGAGGTCGTCGGCACCACCGGTGGTCACCCGTTGTGGGAGGTGTTCGTCCGGGCCTCCCGCGGCCTGAACCACGTCCACTGCGGTAGCCTGCACGCGCCGGACGCCGAGACGGCGGCCCGCAATGCCCGTGACGTGTACACCCGCCGATCGGAAGGGGTCAGCGTGTGGGTCGTCCCCTCGGCGGCCATCCACGCCAGCGACCCCGACGATCGGGAGTCCTGGTTCGACTCGGACAAGCCGTACCGCCACCCGACGTTCTACGAGATCCCGGACGAAGTGGGGCACATGTGATGGGCTCCGACGTCGACCCGCTGCTGACCTACCTGCTGCGCCTCGCCGACGACAACCTCGTGCTGGCCCAGCGCCTCGGTGAGCTGATCGCCGGCATGCCCGACCTCGAGGAGGACATCGCCGTCGCCAACGTCGCCCTCGATCACCTCGGCCAGGCCAGGAACCTCTACGCCTACGCCGGCCAGATCGACCCGGCCGGGCGCGACGAGGACGACTTCGCCATGGGCCGCAGCGAGCGCGAGTTCCTCAACGCCGTCCTCGTCGAGCAGCCGAACGGGGACTTCGCCGTCACGATGGTCCGACAGCTGTTCGTCGACGCCTACCAGGTGCCGCTCTACGAAGCGCTGAGCGAGAGCACCGACGAGCAGCTGGCAGCCATCGCAGCCAAGGCGGTCAAGGAGGCCCGCTACCACCTCGACCGCTCGGCGGGGTGGGTGGTCACCCTCGGCGACGGAACCGGTGAGAGTCACCACCGGGCCCAGGCCGCCGTCGACGAGCTCTGGCAGTTCACCGCCGATCTGTTCACGGCCGACCGGGTCGAGGACGAGCTGTCGAGCCGGGGCGTCGTCCCGGATCCGGCCTCGCTCCGCCCCCGGTTCGACGGCATGGTCGGAGAGGTGCTGGCGGCGGCCAACCTGACCGTCCCGTCCGACCCCTACCAGCGGCTCGGTGGTCGGACCGGCTTCCACACCGCCCACCTGGGACACCTGCTGCCGGAGCTGCAGTGGCTGCACCGGGCCCATCCAGGAGCGGAGTGGTGAGCGTCTCGTCCGGTCCGTCGCTGTCCGAGCTCCGGGCGCTCGCCGGTGAGGTGTGCGACCCCGAGCTGCCACCCTTGACGCTGTCGGATCTCGGCATCCTCCGCTCCGTCGAGCGGCGGGGCGACACCGTGGTCGTCACCGTCACGCCGACGTATTCCGGCTGCCCGGCGGTGGAGTACATCGAGGCCGAGCTCGAGGCGGTGCTCACCGGCGCGGGTTGCGAGGACGTCCGGATCGAGCGGGCGCTGAGCCCGACGTGGACCACCGAGTGGATCACCGCCGAGGGCCGTCGCAAGCTCATCGAGCTCGGCATCGCCCCGCCCCAGCCGGTGACCGGTGGGCCGGTGCCCGTGTCCCTCGGTCGGCGACCGACCGCAGCGGTGCCGTGCCCTCGCTGTGGCGGGACGAACACCGTCGAGATCTCCCGGTTCGGCTCCACCGCCTGCAAGGCCCTCCACCGCTGCGACGACTGCCGCGAGCCGTTCGACCACTTCAAGGGGATCTGAGCCGATGGCCGTCGAGTTCCACCCCCTGACCATCGCCGACGTGAAGGCGGAGACCGACGACTCGGTCAGCATCACGTTCGACGTCCCCGAGTCGTTGCGCGCCGAGTTCCGCCACCTCCCCGGCCAGCACGTCGTGGTCCGGGCCGAGCTCGACGGCGACGACGTCCGCCGCTCGTACTCGATATGCAGCCCGCCGGGCGACCCGTCGCTCCGCATCGGGGTGAAGCGGATCCCGGACGGCGCGTTCTCCACGTTCGCCACCACCCGGCTGGCGGCGGGCGACGTGGTCGACGTGATGGCCCCGATCGGGGAGTTCATCGCATCCTGCGATCCGGCCGCCGCCCGGCGGTCGGTCATGATCGCCGCCGGGTCGGGGATAACCCCGATCCTGTCGATGATCACCACCGTGCTCAGGGACGAGCCGGCCAGCGAGGTCACGCTCGTCTACGGCAACCGGACCAGCCGGAGCATCATGTTCCTGGAGGAGCTGGAGGCGCTGAAGAACCGCTACCCCGATCGGTTCCAGGTGGTGCACATCCTCTCCAGGGAGCCTCATCAGGTGCCGCTGTTCGAGGGCCGGGTCGATGCGGAGAAGCTGCGCTCCCTCACGAGCACCCTCATCGATCCGGGGCTGGTCGACGACTGGTACCTGTGCGGCCCGCTCGACATGATCGAGACGATCACGACCGAGCTGGCCGAGCTCGGGGTCGGGCCGGAGGCGATCCATTACGAGCTCTTCTACGACCAGCGGATCGAGACCGTGCCGGACGTCACAGTCCCCGCCGCTGGCCTGACCGAGGTCACCCTCACCCTGGACGGCCGGACCTCGGTGGTCCAGGTCGACCCTGGTGGGCCCCCGCTGCTCGACTACGCGAGAACCGTTCGGCCGGAGGTGCCGTTCGCCTGCAAGGGTGGGATGTGCGCCACCTGCAAGGCGGTGGTGATCGACGGCGACGTGACCATGGCCAAGAACTACGCCCTCACCGATGGGGAGGTGGCGGCCGGATTCGTGCTGACCTGCCAGGCCCATCCGACGGGTGACCGGCCCGTGGCCATCAGCTACGACGTGCACGGCGGCATCGGCCGCTGAGCGGATCTTTCCGCTCCTTTTCGGGCCCTCCGTTCATACTCGTACACGAGGGTTGGAAGAATCCGAACCTCACCGGCGTTAGCCAATACACGGGTCCGATCAGCGGATCCCAACCGAACAGCCATCGGGGAGT
Organism: Acidimicrobiales bacterium; assembly: GCA_024644005.1. Classification (GTDB taxonomy): domain Bacteria; phylum Actinomycetota; class Acidimicrobiia; order Acidimicrobiales; family SZUA-35; genus JAHELU01. The sequence goes on from JAHELU010000065.1 coordinate 5,283, forward strand.
ACCCCTCAACACGGTGTCGTCGTCAATACGGCGCAGTCGTTCTGCGCCCGGCGGTACCGGTCGTCGCTCGTGTGAGCGCCGGCGGGAAAGACCGGGGCCTGCAAGACGAAAGGCTTTTCATGCGTCCCTCGCTCCGGCTCGGAGCCATCTTAGGAATACCCATCGGTCTGCACTGGTCGATCGCGATCATCGCCGGCCTCTTCACCGTGACCCTGGCCGGTACCGTGCTGCCCGCCGTTGCGCCGGGGTACCTCGGCGCGGCCTATCTGGTGGCGGCGGCCGCCGTCGCAGCGGCCCTGCTGGCCTCGATCATCGCCCACGAGCTCGGCCACTCGGTGGTGGCCAAGAACAACAACGTCGGTGTCGAAGGCATCACGCTGTTCGCTCTCGGCGGGGTGGCCAAGCTGGAGCGCGAGCCGGACACCCCGGGAGCGGCGGCCCGTATCGCCCTGGCGGGACCGGCGGTGAGCGTCGCGATCGGCGTCGCTGCCCTCGTGGCCTCGGCCTTCGCCGGCGCAGTCGGCACCCCCGCGCTCGCGGTTGCCGCCCTGTCCTGGCTGGGGATCATCAACCTGGTCATGGCGGTGTTCAACATGGTGCCGGCGCTGCCCCTCGACGGTGGTCGAGTGCTCCAGGCCCTGATGTGGCGACGAAGTGGAGACCGCAACCGGGCCACGATCTCGGCGGCATCGGTCGGTCGGTACCTCGGCTGGGCCATCGTTGCGTTCGGTCTCTGGCAGTTCCTCGAGAACGGGTCCGGACTGTGGACGATGGTGATCGGCTGGTTCATCCTCACCAGCGCCAAGGCGGAAGCCATGCGAGCCCGGTTCCAGCTTCGCCGCCAGCAGTGGCCGGCGCCGCGCTGGCCCGGCTACGGTCCGACCGAGCCGGCGAGCGGTCAGCCGACCGATCCATGGTCGTCCGCCCAGTGGCCGCCACCCCCGCTGCAGTCCCCGGGCCCTCCGCCACCCGCCCAATGGCAATCCGGCCAGTGGCCACCCGCCGGCCCCACCACCGACGTGATCGACGTCGACGGTCACCGGGTCCGCTGAGGCCGACCCGGCCTGACCGCTGAACTGCAGACCCCGGAGCGGTCGGTTGCATTGCCGCTGACAGGTTGCCGGCGACAGCAGGTCTGATCGACGATGATGGGGTCGAACACGACGCGGCAGGGGGAAACAGCTGACCAGCGGCACGAATGAGAACACCGATGGGCTGGCTCGTTCGCTCGGCTTCGGCGAGGTCACCGCCAGTGGCGTCGGCATCATCATCGGGGCCGGGATCTACGTCCTCCTCGGCGCCGCCACCGCCGACGCCGGGGCAGCGGTGTGGGTGTCGTTCCTCCTGGCCGGGCTCCTGAGCGGCCTCACCGCCTTGAGCTACGCCGAGCTGGCCGCCATGTTCCCCAGCGCCGGCGCCGAGTACGAATACACCCGCCGGGTAGCCCCGGAGTGGACGGCGTTCCTCGTTGGCTGGGTCATGATCCTCGGTTTGGTGGTGGCCGGCGCCGCCGTGTCGCTCGGCTTCGCCGGTTACCTCCGCTACTTCGTCGACATCCCCCAGCGAGTGGGAGCGTGGGCGCTGCTGGCCGTGGTGCTGATCGTGGCTCTGGCCGGGATCGAGCGGTCGGTCCGGGTGACCGTGGCGCTCAGCACGGTCCAGGTTGGCGGGCTGCTGGCGATCGCCATCATCGGTGTGCCCCATCTCGGTGATCAGAACCTGCTGGAGGGCTCGACGGCGTCCGGCGTGATCACCGCCGCCGCGCTGGTGTTCTTCGCATTCATCGGTTTCGACGAGGTGATCACCTTGGCGGAGGAGACCACCGACCCCGGCCGGACGATACCCCGTGCGCTGCTGGCGGCCCTGGCGCTCTCGACCGTGCTCTACGTCGCGGTCGCCGTCTCGGGAGTCAGCGTGCTCGGGCCCGAGGCGCTCGGATCCTCGGAGCAGCCGTTGGCCGATGTGGTCGGGGAGGCGATCGGCTCCCGTAGTGCGGACGTGGTGGCTGTCATCGCCATGGTCGCCACCACGAATACGACCTTGCTGGCGGTCACCGCTGCGTCCCGCCTGCAATACGGGATGGCCGACACCGGGGCCCTCCCAGCGGGGCTGACCGCCCTCAGCCGGCGCCGGGTTCCCTTCCTGACGATCCTGGCCTCGGTCCTCGTCGCCGCTGGCTTCGTCGCGATCGGTGACATGGCCCTGGTGGCCGGCGTCACCGATTTCTCCGTCTACCTCGTCTTCGTAGCGGTCAACCTGACCATCATCCTCCTCCGGTTCTGGCAGCCGAAACGACGGCGACCATTCGTGGTGCCCGGATCGATCGGCAGGGTCCCGATCCCGCCGGTCTTGGCCCTCGCCACCATCGGGCTGCTCCTCCCGTCGCTCCAGGCGGAAGCGTTGGCGGTCGGCACCGTGGTTCTGGCCGCCGGTGGTGTGGCCTACACTCTGCTCAGCCTGCTCCGGCTCGGTCTCCGGGCGGCGGAGCTCGAACCGGACTTCGACGGAGGGCAGACGATGACGCCGAGGACCCGCATCGAGCCAGGGGAAGCCGCTCGGGTCGCCGAGGCGCTGCGGATCGACTTCGCGGTGGTCGAGTATGACCTTGAGCAGTTCCGGCGGGGCATGCAGGTCGAGCTACAACACGGCACCGCCGACCCCGACACGAACATCACAGACGACAACCTGCTGGCCACCGGCAAGATCGCCTTGGCCCACCTGAACGAGATCCCCGACTACTACACCCGGCTGGCGGCGATGGAGGCCGAAGCCCGGCGCGAGCGCTGAGGCGCCGGCCGCCCGCTCAGTCCCGGTGGTCCGAGTTCGGGACCACCGCCACCGGGCACTCGGCGTGGTGGAGCACGTAGGTGCTGACCGATCCCAACAGCAGGCCTCGGAAGCCGCCGGAGCCCCGCCGTCCGACGACCATGAGGTCAGCCTCCTTCGACAAGTTGATGAGCGTCAGCCCCGGGTGCCCGTAATAGGCCGCAGCCTCGATGCTCGGGCCGGGGCCCCTGTCGGCGGCAACCTCGGCGATGGTGCGCTTGACGATCTCCTCGGCCTGGGGCTTGAGCCCGACGATCTCGGAAACCGGCAACACCTCGAGATGGGGGCCGCGGAAGATCCGCCACGCATACGCAGCGATGATCCTGTCGTCGTCGGCGGCGTTGTCGATTGCCCACCGGAGTGCGAGCTTGGCCGATTCCGATCCGTCTACCCCGACGACGATGGTTGCCACCGACCCATTGTCGGTGGGGACCGGCCCAGTGGCAACCTAGCGACCGACGTCGTCCGACCGGTTCCGGACCTCGGTGAGGAATCGCTCGATCAGCTCGTCGCCCCTGGCCCGGTTCGGTGCCGCATACAGCCGCTCGATCGTCAGATGGGTCCTGGTCGGCGAGCCGAGATAATGCCGCTCGTACAGGTCGTTCCTGCTGCCGAGCGCGGACCCGACGAAGTCCCAGGCCAGCCGGAACACCTGGCTGCGCTCGGCCGCGGTGACGGCACCGGCCCCGGGAATGAACTCATCGCACAGGGCCGCGATCCGATGGTCGTCGAGCTGGGCCCGACTCGGTGTGGCCAGCAGGTTGGCACCGCCGATGACCCGCAGGATCTCGCTGATCCTGACCATCCACACCGGGATCAGCGCCCGGGCCGGATGCATGGCCCGCCCCTCCGGGAAGACCCCACCGTCCTCCCAGGTCTCGGCGTGGTCCTCGGCCGCGATGAGGGCGCTGCGGGTCATCTCCACGTAGGTCTGGATCTCGCCGAGCAGGTCTGCGGTCCGCTCCGATCCGTCGTTGACCGCCTCGGCCATCCGGCCCGCCAGCCGGTAGAGGAACTCCATCTTCGTCAGGGCCCGGATCGTGGTCTGCTGCATGATGTTCGGCCACCACGGCCCGGCGTGCATCACCGAGTTGTAGACGCCGATGTCCCCATCGATGAAGACCTGCTGCTTCGGCACCTCCACGTCGTCGAAGATGCAGTAGGCGTCCTGCTCGTCGAAACGGGTGGAGAAGGGGGCATCGAGCGGGTCGGCGTGGCGGGTTGCGCTGTCCCGGCAGAGGAAGACGAGGCCGGGGGCGTCCATCGCCACCGTGAAGGCCAGCGCGTACTCGGGCGGTGAGCCCGATGGCAACGGCATGCCCGGGTAGGCGGTCTGCTCGTCGGCGAAGGGGGCGAGTGTGGCCAACATCCTGGCCCCCCGGACCACGATGCCGTCTGCGGTCTCCCCGACCTTGTGCAGTGGCACCGGGTTGCCGTCCATGATCCGGTCGGCCTCCTTGTCGATCGTCGGGTGGACGATGGTGTGGGTGAGCGACAGGTCGTCGCGGCGCAGCCGCCGCTGGAACTCGACGAGGTTCTCGTATCCGGCGGCGTTGCCGCCGTCGGCCCCGGCCCAGCGGGTCCGATCCGACGCGAAGCCGGCGAACGTCACGTTCATGTAGTCGGGGGTCCTGCCCATCATCCCGAGGCTCAGCTCGGCTGCCCGCAGCAGGGCGACGTGGCGGCGCCGGAGGTCATCGGCGCACCGGGGGAGCAGGTGGCTGACCGCCATGGGCTCACCCGTCTCGGGGTCTGCGGTGATCATCTCGTCCGGGTGCTCGTGATGGGCGTCGTAGTAGGCGGCGATCGCCTCCGCCCCGTCCCGCAGGACCGGATGGTCGGCCACCGATGCCACCCGCTCGTCGCCGACCCAGACCTCGCGCTCGGTGGCTCGAAGGCCCTGCAGGTACTCCGCACCGGTCCGAACTGCCATGTCGAGGCCCCCCCATCGCACACCACCGAGGTAGCGCTCAGCGTAGGTGACGGGTCCAGGGCCTGCCCCTTTGGAGCCGGGCGGGGGGAACCAACTAGAGTTCGTGGGTCAGGCAAAGGAGTGTGCGATGGCCGACAGCGACGGTGCCACCGGCGGGCCGGTTCGGCCGACGGGCGTGAACCACCTCGTCCTCAACGTTCGCGATCTCGAGGAGTCACATCACTTCTGGTCGGACCTGCTCGGCTTCGTGCAGGTCGGGGAGTTGCACGGCCGCGACGGCGGCGAGCCGGCGATGAAGATGCGGTTCTACAGCGGCATCGACGGTGACGTCAGCCATCACGATCTCGCCCTCGTCGAGCGGGATGGGTTGCCGGAGCCCCCGGCCAAGTGGAGCATGTTCGACGGCGTGAGCGCCATCAACCACATCGCCATCACCTATCCGGATCAGGCGTCGTGGAAGCGCCAGGTCGAGTTCCTCGACGACCAGGGGGTGGAGATGAACCTGCGGATCGACCACGGCATGACCCACAGCGTCTACATCAACGATCCGAACGGCTATGGGATCGAGGTCCTCTACGAGCTCCCCCGCGAGGTGTGGGGTCATGACATCGACGGCGCACTCAACTACGCCGTCTCCCTGCCGAGAGAGCAACTGCTGGAGGAGACCGAGTACGTGACCGACTTCGACCGGTGAGCATCCTCGGGAACCGGGTGGTCCGGCGGGAGGATCCTCGGTTCCTCCAGGGCCGCGGCAGCTACGTCGAGAACCTGGACCTGCCGGGCGCCGTGCAGCTCGTCTACCTGCGGTCGACGGTGGCCAACGGCCGGATCACCGAACTGGATGTCAGCGACGCCCGATCGGCGCCTGGCGTCGTCGCCGTGTTCACCGGGACCGATATCGCCGACGAGCTCGGCCTGGCCCCCAACCTGCTGCCGGTCTTCCCCGACGAGCTGCGTCGACCGTTCGTGGCGATCGATGCCGTCCGCTACGTCGGCCAGCCGGTGGTGGCCGTCCTGGCCGAGACGAGGGCGGAGGCGGCGGATGCGACCGAGCTGGTGGTCGTCGACTACGAGCTCGAGCCAGCCGTCGTCGACGTGGAAGCGGCCATGACCGACGAGACCGTGCTCCACCCCGATTTCGGCACGAACGTCCTCAGCACTTCCGCCACCGACGCCGAAGCCGACTTCTCCGGGTGCGAGGTGGTGGTCGCGGAACGGATCGTGAACCAGCGGCTGACCGGAGCTCCGATCGAGCCGAGAGCCGGGGCCGCCCATTGGACCGCAGACGGCCGCCTCGTCCACCACTCGGCCTGCCAGGGGGCCCACCCGACGAGGGACCTGCTGGCCCGGATCATGGACATGGAGCCCGACCGGGTCCGGGTGGTGGTGCCCGACGTCGGGGGCGGCTTCGGGGCCAAGTCCCGGACCTATCCCGAGGAGCTGGTGCTCGGTTGGTACGCAGCCCGGATCGGCCGCCCCGTCAAGTGGGTCGAGACCCGATCGGAGAACATCCAGGCCATGCCCCATGGCCGAGGCCAGCTCCAGTACGCCCGCCTCGGCGGTGATCGGGACGGTCGGATCACCGCCTACCAGCTCGACGTGATCCAGGACGCCGGCGCCTACCCGATCATCGGGGCGGTGCTCCCCAACATGACCCGCCGGATGCTGACCGGGACCTACGAGATCGCCAACGTCGGATTCAGGTCCACCGCGGTGCTCACCTCCACGGTCAGCACCACCGCCTACCGGGGGGCGGGTCGTCCGGAGGCCTGCGTGGCGATCGAGCGCATGGTCGACCGGTTCGCGGACGAGATCGGCATGGATCCGGCCGAGGTCAGGGCGAAGAACCTGGTGCCACGGTTCACCGAGCCGTACACGAGCGGTGTCGGCACCGAGTACGACGTCGGCGACTACCCGGAGGCTTTGCGGCTGGCCCTCGACACAGCCAAGTACGACGATGTCCTGGCCGAGCAGGCCGAGCGCCGGGCTGGCGGCGACCGCCTGCTGCTCGGTGTCGGGATCGGCATGTACGTCGAGATCACCGCCGGCGGACCGGCTCCCGAGTTCGGGGCGGTGGAGCTCGGCACCGACGGTCGCTTGACCGTGGTCAGCGGGGCCACCCCGTTCGGGCAGGGCCACGACACCACCTGGGCCATGCTGGTGGCCGATCGCACCGGCGTCGCCATGGACTCGATCGACGTCGTCAACGGCGACACCGACCAGGTCGAGCGGGGCGGGCTGACCGTCGGCTCCCGCTCGGTCCAGCTCGGCGGTGCGGCCATCGCCGCCGCCACCACCGAGCTGATCGAGCTGGTGCGTGACCGGGCCGCCACGCTGCTCGAGGCGGCGACGGCCGATGTCGTGCACGACGCCGCAGCGGGCGCCTTCCACGTGATCGGCACCCCGGCGGTCTCGGTGGCCTGGGCCGACGTCGCAGCCACGCTGGCGGAGCCGCTGCGGACCGAGCACGACTTCGCCGCCCCTCTGCCGACCTTCCCGTGCGGTTGCCACGTCGCCGTGGTCGAGGTCGACCGGGACACCGGCGCCGTCGCCCTGCGGCGGATCGTCGCGGTCGACGACGCCGGTACGATCCTCAACCCGGTCGTCGCCGAGGGGCAGATCCACGGCGGCATCGCCCAAGGGGTGGCCCAGGTGCTGCTGGAGCAGGTGCAGTACGACGACGCCGGCAACCTGCTCACGTCGACCCTGCTCGACTACCTGGTGCCGTCGGCGGCGGAGCTGCCGTCGTTCGATCTCGTCGAGCTGGCCACCCCGACGTGGGTCAACGAGCTCGGCGCCAAGGGGATCGGCGAGTCGGGGACGATCGGATCGATACCTGCGGTCTACAACGCCGTGATCGACGCCGTCTCCCATCTCGGCGTCCGCCACCTGGAGACCCCACTCACCCCCGAGCGGATCTGGCGGGCCATGACCGCGCAGTGATGGCGGGTTGCGATCAGTCCAGCACGTAGGCGACGAACGTGGTGGAGATCTTGACCGGGCCGCCGGTGTCGGGGACCTGGAGGTTGTGGCGGGCCGGCCGGGAGGCCGGGTCCGGGAAGCGCTCCTCCCACGGCCCGTTGAGCGCCTTGCGGGAGGCGGCCGGGTCCGTGACGTAGAACGTCATCTTGGCCATGTCGTCCCAGGACGCGCCGGCGCCGTCCAGCATCCTGCCGACGTGGAGGAACAGGTTGGCGATCTGGTCCTCCAGCGTCTCCGGACAGTCCCGGGTGCCGGGATCGAACGGTGGGGTGATGCTGGACACAACCAGCGGACCGATCCGGGTGGCGGCCGGGATCGGGTTGGCGTGGGCGAAGTCGGCGATCTCGATCGATCGTCTCGCGGTCCCGTCTGACGCGTCGGCGGTTGCGTCGCCGGGGGCGCCGTCGCCGTTGTCCATCACCCCTCCCTGGCGGCCAGCCAGGTCTCGAACTCGGGCCGATTCTCCTTGGCCAGCGGGAAGTAGCCGTCGCATGACGCTCCCTGACCGATTCGCTCGATGGCGAACTCCTCCCTGAGCTCCATGGCCACCGAATCGGCCGCCGCCTCCACCACCATCGACGCCGGGACGACCACCGCACCCTCGCCGTCGCCGACGATGATGTCGCCCGGCAACACGGTGACCCCTGCGCAGGCGATCGGGATCTGGTGGTCGAGCGGGGAGTGCAGCCGACCCAGGGTCGCGGCGTGGCTGCTGAGGTGGTAGACCGGCATGCCGAGGTCCCGGATGGCCGGTGTGTCCCGCAGCGCACCGTCGGTGATGACCCCGGCCGCCCCGAGCTGGCGGGCCCGGAGGGCGAAGATGTCGCCGATCGTGCCGGCGTCCGGCTCACCCCTGGCCTCGATGATCAGCACGTCGTCGGTGGCGATCGCCTCGACCGCCACCCGCTGGGCGTTGAATCCCACGACCTCGGCCAGGTCCGGTCGGGCCGGCACGTAGCGCAGTGTGTGGGCGTAGCCGAGCAGCCGCTGGTCGGCATGCAGCGGGCGGAGACCCGACAGGAAGCAGTTCTGCATGCCCCGACGCTGGAGCTGGCTGACGATGGTGGCGGTCGAGACGGACCCGAGCTGCTGGCGCAGTCGGTCGGTGAGCTCGACCGGTCGGTGTGGTAGCTCCATCGAATCTCCCTTTCGTCTACCGGGCTTCGAAGCAGACCGATCATGGCACATGCCCGCCGTGGCGGGAAATGACCGGTTCGAGCCCGCCAGGGACCCGCCAACCAGGGTCAGCCGGAGGGCAGCCGGATGGTCACAATGGTGCCGACGCCCTCCTCGCTCTCGAGCGAGATGTCACCTCCGTGGGCCTCCACGAGGTTCCTGGTGATCGTGAGGCCCAGTCCGGTGCCGTCGGATCCGGGACCCTTGTGGAACCGGTCGAAGACCCGCTCGAGGTCGTCCGCCGCGATGCCGAGCCCGGAATCGGCAACGGTGATGACGAGGTGGTGATCCACCGAGCTGATCGTGAGATCGACCGTGCCGCCGGGCTGGGCGGCCCGGACACCGTTGGCCACCACGTTGGCCATGATCTCCCGGACCCGAACCGGATCGACCTCCGCATCGATCGGTTCCTCGCTGTGAGGCCGATGCACGACGATGGCGACGCCGCGGGCAACTGCATCGGCCCGATGGCCCTCTGCCACCTCGTTCGCCAGCTGTACCACATCCGTCGGCTCCCGATGGATCCTGAGCATTCCCGCCTCCGCCGTGCTCAGCGTCTGCAGATCGTCGAGCAGCCGCTCCATCACCCCGATGTCGCCGAGCAGCCGCCGGATCTCCGCTTCGTCTGGCCGGTGAACGCCGTCGGCGATGGCCTCCAGCTCGCCCCGCAGGACGGTGAGCGGCGTCCGCAGCTCGTGGCCCACATCGGCCAGGAGCCGTCGCCGGTCCACCTCGGCCCGCTCGAGCTGCTCGGCCATCCGGTTGAACGACTGCACCACCGGGCGCACCGGCGGCGGACCGTCGACGTCGACCCGGGCCGAGTGGTCGCCATCGGCCAGCCGGCCGGCGGTCTCGATCAGGGACTTGACCGGTCGCCAGGTTCGCAGTCCGAACCGGAAGACCAGCGAGGCCACCACGGCCAGCCCCAGCCAGGAGACGATGGCGATGACGATGCTGACCCAGCCGCCGACGGCGATGGCCAACGTCACCACCACGACCAGCGGGATGATGATCGTGAGCCCGACCCAGATCAGGGTCAGCCGGGTCAGCCGTCGTCCGAAGCCCGACCAGGCCATCGCACCTGGCCCCGATGGCGGTGGCCACGGCTCGCCGGTGGGCCACCAGGGCGGAGCCGAGCTGCGGCCCTTCTGCCACGAGCCCCACGACCGGGATCCGGGCCCGGCCCCGAGGTCACCCATCGGCCAGCCGATACCCGATGCCGTGCACGGTCAGCACGTAGCGGGGGGTCCGGGGCTCCGGTTCGAGCTTGCGACGGATGTTCTTGATGTGGGCGTCGATCGCCCGCTCGTAGGACTCGAAGCTGACCCCGTGGACCGCGTCGAGCAACTGACCCCTGGTGAAGACCCGACCGGGCTGGCCGACCAGGGCGGCCACGATCTGGAACTCGGTCGGGGTGAGATCGACCTCCCGCTCGGCCACGGTCACCCGCATCTTCGGCACGTCGACCACGATGTCGCCGGCTCGAAGGATGTCACCGTCGGCCACCGCCGCCACCCGCCGGAGCACAGCCCTGATCCTGGCCACCAGCTCCTTCGGCCCGAACGGCTTCACCACGTAGTCATCGGCCCCGAGCTCGAGGCCCACCACCCGGTCGGTCTCGTCGGAGCGGGCGGTCAGTATCACGATGGGGACCTCGGAGTGGGCTCGCAGGCTCCGAACGACGTCGAGACCGTCCATCCCCGGCAGACCGAGATCGAGCACGACGGCGTCCGGTTGGTGGCGGCGGAACGCCTCGAGCGCAGCCGGCCCGTCGGCGGCCTCCAGAACCGAGAACCCGGCCCGATCCAGGTAGTCCCGGACCAGGCTGGTGATCCTCGGTTCGTCGTCGACGACGAGCACGACCGGCACGGCGCCAGTCTTCCGTACCACCGACGGAGGGGTCAACGGGCCGGGATCATCGGTGCCGGCATCGTGGGAGCGGACCGATCAGTCCGACGACGACGGCGTCGGGGGCTCGAAGTCGTCGCCGGGCCAGGGGGCGGGACGGTCGAGACCCTCGACCTCCGCCCTGGCCTGGCGCAGGTTCTCCTCCCACTGCTGGCGCTCGGGGTCATTCGCCCGGTGCTGCGATGGCCGCTCCCACGGGTAGGGCTCGTCGGAGGAGTGGGCCCGGTCGTCCCACCCGCGCTGCCATGGCCCGCCGAAGCCCCGACCGGAGCGTGGCCCCGGCCGCCAGCCGGCACCGGCGCCGGCGAAGCGGAACAGTGCGCCGAACAGGAGCAGCACGAAGAGCAGCTTCAGCGCCAGGAACGGCAGCAGCAGGACGACGCCGAGCCCGGTGGCCACCCCCGCTCCCGGGCCACCGCCGATGAGGGCGCTGGCGAGCACGAATCCGATGGCGACCAGTGCCAGTCCTCTCAGAGGGAATCGCGGGGCGAAACCGAACATGTCATCTCCTTGTGGGTCGAGGTGTTGGTGATTCCATCCTCGGGGGCCGATGTGAAGCAGGTGTGAACGTGGAGCGGAGGTCTGGGGTGCGTGTCGGTCCTTGGCGGTGGTGTGACGGGTTTCTCACCCCGATCTGAGGGTGATCCCGTACCGTCGCAGCGGAAATCGCTCTACCATCGAGGGAGCGAATGTCGGCCGTGCGGGCCGGTCGGTTCGCAGTCGGAGACCCCCGCGTCGACGGCGATGGGTTTTCGCGCCTATTCTTGCGAAGTCGGTCTTCCCATGCTTCACGAACCCTCTGTCTGCACCGATCGTCCCGCCTGGTGGCGGTCTCGGCCGTCGCTGCACGATGCGATACGGAACATCGTGATCCTCGGCCTGTTGTGGGGCCTGTACTCTGCTGCGCGCTCGGTCATCGGCCTCGACACCGGCCAGGCGTTCGTCAACGCCCGGCGGGTCCTGAGCTTCCAGGACTGGCTCGGTCTCGGCATCGAAGCCCAGATCCAGGCCATGCTGCCGTGGAAGCCGGCGCTGATGGTGGCCAACAGCTACTACCTGCTCCACTTTCCCGTGACGCTCGGACTGCTGGCCTGGACCTACTACACCGACCGACATGGCGGCTTCGTCCGGTTCCGGAATGCACTCATCGCGGCCACTGCGGTCGGGCTGCTGATCCACGTGGCCTTTCCCCTCGCCCCACCCCGGATGCTCAGCGGCTTCACCGACACGGGCGCCATCATCGGTCCCGATCCCTATTCGGTGCCGGGCGCCAGCAAGGCGAACCAGTTCGCGGCGATGCCGTCGATGCACGTGGCCTGGGCCATCCTGGTGGCCAGGGCCGCCGCCACCGGGGTCGCCCGACCATTCCGCCATCTCGCCTCGCTCCATCCCGTGCTGACCGCGATCGTGGTCGTGGTCACGGCCAACCACTACGTGATCGACGTGCTCATCGGCGCTGCCCTCGCCTACATCGCCGTGCTCGTCTGCTCGACGGCCGTAAGCCGGCAGCCGCTGGCCCCCACCTGGTCGTCGACGATGTACACCGGCCACGGCCCGCCGATTCCCGTCATGGAGCGCGCGACGAGGCCAACCGAACACATCTACCTCTGAGACGGCCTCGACGCTCGGCGGGTGGACGGCAGCTCGACCACGAACCGGGCGCCGTCACCCCAGGATCCGTCGTAGTGGATCGTGCCGCCATGACGGCCGACGATGTCGCGAACGATGGCGAGGCCGAGCCCGGCCCCGCCCCGGGTCCTGGTCCTGGCGTCATCGACCCGACCGAACCGCGCGAAGATCCGGTCCCGGCTCTCGGGCGGCACGCCGGGGCCGTCGTCGGACACCGCCAGCACCACCCGCTCGTCCGTTTCGCCGAGCGTCACCGATACCCGGCTGGTCGCATGGCGCACGGCGTTGCTCAGCAGGTTCTCGATCATCCTGGCCAGCTGGCCGTCGTCGCCGTCGATGGCCACGGCCTGCACGCCGGTGGTATCGATCTCGACCGTCGTTTCGGCCCGGGCCGCTGCCGCCGCGGTCAGTGCGATGTCGTCGAGATCCACCGTGCGATGCCGCTGCCGGGTCTGATGCTCGTCTGACCTGGCCAGGAACAGGAGGTCCTCCAGCAGCCGCTGGAGGCCGATGATCTCGGTGAGCACGGCCCGGTTCGTGGCCGCCGGGTCTGCATCGGTCGGGTGGCTGACGTCGACCTCGATCTCGGTCCTCATGCGGGTCAGCGGGGTCCGGAGCTCGTGGGAGGCGTCGGCCACGAACTGGCGCTGGCGCCGTGAGGCGCCGTCGACCCGGTCGAGCATGGAGTTCATGGTCGTGGCCAGCCGGGCGATCTCGTCGCCCTGGTCCGACACCGGGACCCGCCGGTGGAGGTCCGTCCCGCTGATGTGGGCCACCTCGGCCCGGATGAGCTCGACCGGTCGCAGCGTGCGGCCGACCAGCCACCAGGTCAAGGCGGCGACGAAGACGACGACGGCGGGCACGGCCACCCCGAGGGCGATCGCCAGACCCCGCATCGTGTCCGCCAGGTCGTCGACGTTCTGGGCCACGTGGAGATCGACCGGACCGGCCGAACCGTCGACCCCGTCGACCCCGTCCACCCGTCGGCTCAGGACCCGGTAGACGTCGTCCTCCAGCCGGGGGATTCGTTGGTCGTCGATGACCTGGCCGATGCCGGCCCCCAGCGGTTCCCGGAGGGGACCGATGTCGTCCAGGTTGGGGGTCGAGGCGATCACCTGCCCACTCGCGGTGACGAGTTGCACCGCCCGGTCCTCGTCGGTCGTCGTGCCGAGGACGATGCCGTCGCCGACGTCGAGCAGGGCCTCCTCGTAGGTGTCGGCCCGCTGCTCGAGCGAGCTGTCGAGGTTGGAGGTGAGCTGCTGGCGCTGGAGGGCCACGAGGGCCATGGCAGCTGCGGTCAGCACGACGGCGACGAGCACCGTGGCAAGGGCGGTGATCCTGAGTCGGATGGAGCGATGGCGGCCTGCCAGACGCGAGAGCCAGTCGAACATGGCCGGGCTCAGCCGTCGAGAGCGAGCCGATAGCCGGCGCCGCGAACGGTCTCGATGGTCTTGCGGCCGAACGGGTGGTCGATCCTGGACCGCAGCCGCCCGATGTAGACCTCGACGATATTGGGGTCGCCGTCGAAGTCGGTCTCCCAGACCCCGGCAAGGATCTCCGACTTCGACATCACCTGACCGGCCCGCCTCATGAGGAACTCGAGGAGGTCGAACTGCCGGGTCGTGAGCTCGATCTCCTCGCCGGCCCGCCAGGCCTTCCGCTGCCCGGTGTCGATGCGGAGATCACCGACGCTGATCGGGACCGGGTGTTGCCCCGTCGTCCGGCGCAGCAGGGCCCGGAGCCGGGCCACCAGGACCGGATAGGAGAACGGCTTCGTCAAGTAGTCGTCGGCCCCGGTCTCGAGGGCCTCCGCCTCGTCGAGATCACCGTCCTTCGCGGTCAGGACCAGGATCGGTGTCCAGTTCTGGCGATCCCGCAGGTCACGGCAGATCTGGAAGCCGTTCTTGCCCGGCAGCATCAGATCGACGATCAACAGATCGTAGAGACCCTCCGTCGCCATCCACAGCCCGTCGACCCCGTCGAAGGCGACGTCGACGGTGAAGCCGTCCCCCTCCAGCCCCCGCTTCACGGCGGTGGCGATCTTCTTGTCGTCCTCGATCAGCAGCAGTTTCACGACGCTCCGGGTCCCCCGTCTGGCGTTCGACGGCACCCTGGCCAGCATGGTAGGTCGAACCTGACAGTTGGCTGACAACGGTTCTTCTCCGGGTTCCTCGCCGGCAGCCCGGCCTTGCGAAGTGCCCTCCCGTATCGTCGCACAGCGGCCGGTGACGGCCAGCCGGCGGCGGCTCAGGCCTGCAACGGCGGCCGAGCCAGCGACGTTCCGCCGCTGGTGGCGAAGGGGCCGCGCCGGTCGACGAGCGTTGCGCTCGCCACCGCGATGCCGTCCGCGGCGATCTGCTGGGCCACCTCCAGCCCCACCCAGTCCCCCTCCGGGTATCGGGCCAGCAGCATCGTGTAGTCGGCGTTGATGTAGTAGAGTCCCTCGTCGCCGCTGTTGGCCAGCGGGCAGGCGATGTCGCCCGAGATCGCCGCCCGGACGAACGGGCTGAGCCGCTCACCGTCCACCAGCGCCAACGTCTCCTTCGTCCAGACCCGGGACCGCTCCCCGGTGCCCATCCCGCCCTCCACCACCCGGAAGAGCCAGTCCTCGTTCTCGGCCCCGCCGGTGCCGTCGATCGGGGCCGGCAGCGAGTCGGGATCCGGCCACGGGCTCGGCATCGGTTGCCAGATCCTGCCCGGCGGCTCCTCCTCCGCCACCGGCAGGAACACCGCCGTCGCCCGGGAGACCTCGTGGCCGTCGCAGGTCGCAACGGCGTCGGCCACCCGAACCCGGCGGCCCCGGCGAACAGGTCGGGTGGCGATCGCCACTGGGGCCATGGCCGCTGGCCGGAACAGATCGACGGTGAGCCGGGCCGCCCGCCAGCCCACCCCGCCCACCTCCGACTCGAGGCAGTGGGCGGCCAGGCCACCCAGGAGCCGCCCGTGCAGCATGTCGGTGGCCCACGGGCCACGGGCCCGCGCATCCGGGTCGAAGCCGGCATCGGTCCGATGGAAGTACGAGTCGGTCACGAGGCATCTGTCTACCGGGACCGTCGGCCTCCGACAAGTCCAGGCCGGTCGCCCGGCCCGAGCGGGAGCTCAGCGCGCCGGACGGCGATCGTTGGAGCGGCACCCCCCGGCGACTTGACTCGAACGATCGTTCTGGTCCAGGCTGACGGCCATGATCGCGAGGCGGTAGCCGGGGAGAGCCGGTATGGCTCGAAGGGTCGACAGGCGACGGGTGGCCGAGGCGGCGCTGTTCGGCGCCTACCAGCGCCTCATCGACCTGGAGTACCGAAGCGATCTGAGCCAGCACCAACGCAGCCTCCACCGCGGCGAGGCCGATCGACGGATCGTCGAGCTCGAGCAGAAGGTGGCCCGGCTCGGCGGCGATCCTGGGTCGGTCCGGCTTCGGGTCCAGAACCGGGAGCTGGAGCTCCGGAGCCGATACTCGACCGCGGCCGACGAGCCCGACTTCGACCAGCCCGAGCCACCGCCCTGTCATCCGACCCCGAACCGGCCGGGGCCGCCACCGCCGGGTGACGGCCGTCGCCCGACTGCGTGACGGCCACGGTGGCGGCCGGTACGTTTTCCACCATCGGTACCGTGGAACGCGTGCGAGGTCTGCGATGGCTCTGACGAAGTGGCAGCCGCCGGTGCTCCGGCACCGGATCGACGACGCGGGGAAGGTGGTCTGGCTCGAGCTCTACTTCGACCTGATCTACGTCGCAGCGCTGATCCAGCTCGGTGACAAGCTGTCGTCCGACGTGTCCCTCAGGGGCGTGGCCGAGTTCCTCGGGATCTTCGCCCTGCTGTGGTGGACCTGGACCGGGACCACGGCGTTCATGAACCGGTTCGCCGTCGACGACATCTGGCATCGCATCCTGGTCTTCTCCCAGATGTTCGCCGTCGGCAACCTGGCGCTGGTGGCCGTCAGCCCGATCGACGATCGCTCGACATGGCTGGTCGTGGCCTACGTCGTCGCTCGGATACCGCTGATGATCATGTACACGAGGCTCCGCGGTCACGGTGGCGGGACCGCCAGGCTGGCCGGCTTCTACAACACGGTGTTCGCACTCGGCTGCGTGCTGTGGCTGGCCAGCCTGGCCGTACCCACACCCGCCCGCTTCGCCGTCTGGGGGCTGGCGATCGCCATCGAGTTCGCCGCACCGATCCTGGCCGTCGGTCGGGTCGTCGCGCCGCCGGCCCATGAGGAGCACTTCCGGGAGCGGTACGCCCTGTTCACGATCATCGTGCTCGGCGAGGGCTTCGTGAAGACGCTCTCCGAACTGGCCGCGGAGGGGATCTCGATCCAGAGTCAGGTCTTCGGGGCACTGGTCTTCCTGCTCGGCGCGTCGCTGTGGTGGACCTACTTCGACGACGTCGCCGACTCGCTCATCAGGCCCGGTCGACAGCTCCGCCAGGTGACGTGGGTCTACGCCCACCTGCCGCTCGCCGCGGCGCTGACCGCGCTCGGCGTCGCCAGCAAGAAGATCGTG
>JAHELU010000233.1 GCA_024644005.1 Acidimicrobiales bacterium
GGTCTTCAAGGCGTCGCGATCGACGTCGTCCTCGAGCTCGACCTCGAGTATCTGCGGGCTTTCGGCGATCCCGATCCGAAGTTCCATCGCCCCAACCTACTGGCTTCTGCAACCGGAGCGGAGACTCGGCAGACAAAAAGGCGGGCGGACCGAGCGGGACCCGTCAGACGATCTTCAGCTCGGACCGGTACCGCTTCTTCGGTGCCAGCTCGGCGAAAATCGCGGCAGCCTCGGTCTCGGGCTCTGCGGCGATGGGCAGCCCGACGTCGGCCCCTTCACGGAGCCGGGGCACGAGCGGGACTTGGACCAGGAGCGGCACGCCCAGGTCCGCGGCCAGCTCGGCACCACCACCGGAGCCGAACAACTCGTAGCGCTTGCCGTCGTCACCGGTGAACCAGCTCATGTTCTCGATGACGCCGGAGACGGTGATATGGACCTTGTGAGCCATGTAGGCCGCCCGCTGGGCGACCTTCTGGGCCGCCGGCTGCGGTGTGGTGACGACGAGCAGCTCGGACCGGGGCAGGAACTGAGCGAGCGACAGGGCGATGTCGCCGGTGCCGGGCGGGAGGTCGACGATCAGGAAGTCGGGGTCGTCCCAGAACACGTCGGTCAGGAACTGCTCGAGCGCCTTGTGGAGCATCGGACCCCGCCAGATCACCGGCTGGTTCTCCTCGACGAAGAAGCCCATCGAAATGCACCGGACCCCGTGGGACTCGGGTGGCACGATCATCTCGTCGATGATCACCGGGTCACGGTCGACGCCGAGCATGCGGGGAATCGAGAAGCCCCAGACGTCTGCGTCGACGACGGCCACCTGCTTCCCCCGGGCCGCCAGCGCGACGGAGAGGTTCGTGGTGACCGAGCTCTTGCCGACCCCACCCTTGCCGGACGCCACCAGGATCACCCTGGTCCGGTTGTCGGGATCGGCGAAGGGGATGGCCCGGCCCTCGGCGTGACCGTGGGCCTGGGTCGACCCGGCGGTGGCCCCCGGGTCGCCGTGGAGCTGGCGGCGTAGCGCCTCCCGCTGCTCGTCGGTCATGACGCCGAACTCGATCACCGACTCCTCGACGCCGTCGAGCGCGGTGACCGCTTCGGTGACCCTGCGGTCGATCTCGGCCCGGAGCGGACACCCGGCGATCGTGAGGTCGACGGCCACGGTGACCCTGGGCAGGGCGATGTCGATCCGCCGGACCATGCCGAGCTCCACGATGCTGCGGTGCAGCTCGGGATCCTGGACCGGGCGCAGCGCCTCGGTCACGACCTCTTCGGTTACCGGCACGGGGTCTCCTCTACTGTGTCGTGTGCTGTGTCGAGTTGCTGTGTCGAGTTGCTGGGTCGAGTGCTCGTTCGAGTGCTGTGTCGACGCACGATCTGCCACGTCCGCCTGACGGGTGGCGGGGAAAGGGCGTCGTCGTGTCCTGCTAGGTAGACTAGCGATGTGACCCAGCGAGCCCTCAACCCGACGGAGTTCGCCAACCTGGTGAATGCCATCACGTCGGCCTTCGGCGATCCGACCAGGAGGAACATCTACCTCCTGGTGCGGGAGCACGCCGACGGTCTGACCGCCGGTGAGGTCGCCGAGGCCACCGGATTGCATGCCAACGTGGCCCGCCATCACCTCGAGAAGCTGGCCGGCGGCTCCTACGTCGAGATCAGCCAGCGGCAATCGACCGGTGCGGGCCGACCGGCCAAGGTGTATCGGGCCACCGCGCCCGAGCTGTTCCTCGATTTCGACGTCGGCCACGACGACATCCTGGTCACGTTGCTCGGCAAGGCGCTGTCACGCCTGCCCCAGGAGGAGGCCGCCGAGCTGGCGGAGGAGGTAGGGCTGGAGTTCGGCAAGCAGATGGCGGCCAAGATGGGCAACACCACCGAGACGCAGCGCTCGTTCCGCTCGGCCCTCCACGTCGTCGCCGATGCGTTGTCGGCCCACGGGTTCGCCGCCCATGCCGAGCGGGCGGGCGACGAGTTGCGCATCGTCTCCGGCCACTGCCCGTTCGGCGACGTGGCCATCGAGCACCCGGTCATCTGTGCGGTGGATCGCGGCATGGTCAAGGGACTGCTCGGATCGCTCTACGGAGCCACCGAAGTGGCCCTCACCTCGTCGGTGGCCCGGGGCGACGACGAGTGCATTGCCGATGTGAGCGACGCGGCCGATGTGAGCGGCGCCGCCGTCGTGGGGTAGCCGGGCAGGCCCAACGGCTCAGCTCCGCGGCCCGGCTGCCGACCGGGGCGGGGTGAATCGTTCTCGCGCCCTGCTCCTGGCCGCCTGGGGTGTGCTGATCGTCGGCTCCGCGGTCCAGGTCGTCAGGCCGGACGGCGACCCGGCACCGGTGACCATCGGCTCCGAGCAGCTCCCCGTCGCAGCCGAAGACCCCGGCCAGGCCGGAGCAGAGCCGACCGAGCAGCTCGCCTACCGCATCGACGGCGACGACTCCGGACCGGTTGACGATCGGGCGCTCGACCGAACGGCCACCGGCGGCCCGATCACCCTCGACGATCCGGCCCGGTGGGCGGCGGCGGGAGCGATCCTGTCGACCCGCGCCCTCGTTGCCACCGTGCGAGGCGACGGCGTCGCCTCGCTGGCCCTGCCCGAGACCGGGCCGGTGGAGCACTGGTTCCCGAACCCGACCCAGTTCGGTGGCCAACGGACCTTCCTCGTCGTCGACGACAGCACGTCGGCCTCGTACGTCAAGGTGTCGCTGCCGGTGATGCCGAACGGTCAGGAGGGGTGGATCCCCAGGAGCGCCGTCGACATCGCGCCGGTCACCCACCGCGCGGTGGTGGATCTGTCCGACCACTCCGTCACGGTCTGGGATGGCGATCGGGTCATCGCAGACACGCGGGCCGCGACCGGCAAGCGCGCCACACCGACGCCGATGGGCCTCTTCTACGTCCGCGACATCATCGCCCAGCCGGGGCCGGACGGTCCGTATGGATCGCACATCCTGGCCCTGTCCGGGTTCTCGGAGGTCCTCGACAGCTTCAACGGCGCCCTCCCGGCGCTCGCCATCCACGGGACCGACGACCCGACCCAGCTGGGCGCCGAGCTCAGCAGCGGCTGTGTCCGCATCCCGAACGAGGTGGTCGCGATACTGGCTGAGCAGGTACCGCTCGGGACGCCGGTGGCCATCGTCGCCTGAGGGGCGGCTCAGCGACGGCGGGACTGGCGCAGCATCGTGAACGGCTTGACCGGCGCCCGGGCCACGTCGGCCAGCCCGCTGACGAGGCGACCACCGGTCTTGAGCCTCGGGCGGCCGAGCAGCCCGGCTCGGATGAACACCAGCCAGCTGCCACCGGCGAAGGCCGCCATCGTGGCCGTGACCAGCACCCAGCCCCAGGGCTTGTCCGACCCAGGCAGGTTGTTCACGTTCATGCCGTACCACCCGGTGATGAGCGACAACGGCAACAGGATGGCAGCGTAGACGGTGAGCACCGTGGCGGCCCTGGCCTGGCGCTCGGCCGAGGCTCCCCGGTAGGTGTCCAGGGCGTCGGTGAGCAGGCCTCGGGTGGACTCGAGCGACTCGACCACCAGGTGGTGGACGTCGTAGGCGTCTGTCAGCAGCTTGATCGACTCACCGGTGAAGAACCCCCCGGTGTTCGATCGCAGCGCCCCGACGACGAGGCGCTGGGGGCGGAGCACCCGGCGGACCGTGGCCTCCTCCCGCCGCAGCACCTGGACCTCGGCCAACACGTTGGGGTCGGCGTCCAGCGCATCGTCGGCCAGTGCGTCGATCCGGGCCTCGACGGCGTTGATCACCTCGATGTAGCGGCGGCCGATGACCTCGGCCAACTGGGCGAACAGCCCGTCAGGGCCCTGCTCGGCCATGTGGGGATAGGCCTGGACCGCCCGCCACAGCCACTCCAGACCGGCGATCGGCGACGAGCGGACGGTGACCAGCATCCGCCGGGTCACGAAGCAGTCGACCTCGTGGGTGTCGAGTCGGTCCTCCGCGCTGATCAGTGCGTGGAGGACGACGAAGAGGTGGTCACCGTAGTTGTCGAACTTCGGCAGCTGCTCGACATCCAGCACGTCCTCGATCGCCGCCGGATCGAAGCCGAGCCGCTCACCGAGGGCGTCGAGCTCGACCGGGTCGCGGCCGGTCACGTCGAGCCAGACGAACCCACCGTCGGCGAGGTACCGGTCGAGCTGATCGAAGTCCTTCGGTCGCAGCGCCCGGTCCTCGGCGCCTCTGGCCAGCATCCGGTACATCAGCGACTCACCGGACGATCGCTACCCGACGACCACCGGGTCGGGCTCGAACTCGAGGCGCCCGTGGTCCAGTCCGGGCAGCACGTAGCGAGCGAAGAGATCGCACTCCGCCAGGTGGGGGTAGCCGGACAGGATGAACGCCTCGACGCCTGCCGCCTCGAGCTCGGTCAGCTTGGCCAGCACCTGGTCCGGGTCACCGACGATGGCCGCCCCGGCGCCCGACCGGGCCCGCCCCACCCCGGTCCAGAGATGCCGCTCGACGTAGCCCTCGTCGTCCGCCGACTCCCGCAGCTCGGCCTGTCGGGCCACCCCCGCCGATGACGAGTCGAGCGAGCGCTGACGGATGGCTCGGCCCATGTCGTCGTCGAGCTTGGAGAGCAGCCTCGCCGCCGCAGCCCTGGCCTCGTCCTCGCTCTCCCTGACGATCACGTGGGACCGCCAGCCGTAGCGCAGTGTCCGACCCTTGGCGGCCGCTCGCTCGTCCATGTCCGCCCTCACCTCGGTGACCGCAGCGGTGGTGTCCGGCCACATCAGGAAGACGTCGGCCCCGGCCGCTGCGCAGTCCTTGGCCGCCGGCGAGAGCCCGCCGAAGTAGAACAGCGGGCTGCGACCGCTGACGGTACCGATCCGGGGCGGCTCGATGGTCAGGTCGACGAAGTCGCCCCGGAAATCGACCGCCCGGCCGTCGAGCAGCTCCCGGAGCAGGTACATGATCTCGGTGGAGCGCCGATACCGCGGCTCGCTGTCGAGGCTCTCCCCCGGCATCTCCGAGGAGATGATGTTGACGGTCAGCCGTCCCTCCAGGATCTGGTCGACCGTGGCGAGCTGCCTGGCCAGTTGCGGCACGATCAGCTCGCCGCACCGGACCGCCAGCAGCAGCCGGATGTGGTTGGCCAGGGGGGCGATCGCCGCCGCGAATGCGGTGTTGTCGATGCCGAGCGCGTAGCCCGACGGCAACAGGACGTTGTCGTAGCCATAGCGGTCGGCCGCCAGCACGATGTTGCGGCAGTGGGGCCATGAGCTGAGCAACGCCTCGTCCGGGTGACCAAGGAATTCGTAGTCGTCGTCGCACAGGGCGCTGAACCAACTGATCTCGACCGTCATCTCGCCAATCCTTCGTGAAGCTCGCTGTGGTGGCCCGGAATGTCGGCCTCGTCGAACAGCTCGGCCAGCGCGACCGGCCGGCCCTCGTCGATCGACCGGTGGGCCGCCGCCCCCATCGCCACCGACCACAGCCCGTCCTCGATCGTGACGGGGACAGGAGCCGAGCCACGGATGGCGGCGAGGAAATCGAGGTGCTCCAGGTAGCTCGAGCCGTGATGGAGCCCGGCGAAGCCGATGTGGCTGTCGTCGACGAT
>JAHELU010000234.1 GCA_024644005.1 Acidimicrobiales bacterium
GGCCAGCGCTTCCACGTCACCGGGCGGCACCACCCGGCCACACACCCCGTCGACGACGAGTTCGGTATTGCCGCCGACGTCGGTCACCAATGGCGCCACGCCGTAAGCCATGCCCTCGATTCGGTCCCGGGGTCATCGGCGGCGCAGAAGCGGTGCTGAGCGAGGCGGCGTTCGGGCTGGCGCAACGGGGACACGACGTCGAGATCCTGTCGACCTGCGCGAGGGACCACTACACCTGGGCCAACGAGTTCCCGGCCGGCACCGTTGAGATCCCCGCCGGCCGGGGCGACGGCGATCGGGCCGTCCTCGTCCGACGGTTCGAGGTCGAGCGTGACACCCCCGGCACCGTTCGTGATCGGATCGGCGACCGGATCCTCGCCGGCGAGACCGTATCGATCCAGGACCAGCAGCGATGGATGAACGACAGCCTCCGGTGCAGCGGGCTCTGGAATCACGTCTTCGACCACGGTGATCGGTACCGGGCCATCGTGCTCGCCCCCTACATGTTCTGGACGACCTACGCCCTGAGCCAGATCCGGCCGGAGCGGTCGATCATCATGCCCTGCCTCCACGACGAGCCACCGGCCTACCTCGAGCTGTTCCGATCCATGATCGAGGGGGTCCACGGCGTCTGGTTCCTCACCGAGCCGGAGCGCGATGTGGCGGCCCGCCTGTATCGGCTGCCCGACCGGCAGGCCATCGTCGGCGCCTCCGTCGAGTTCCCCGAGAGCCATGCCCCTGACGAGTTCCGGGCCGAGTACGGGATCGACGGTCGGTACGTCTACTACGGCGGCCGGCGGGAGTGGGGCAAGGGCTGGCACGATCTGGTGCTCGGCTACGTTCGCTACCTGGAACGCCGGTCCGGCCGGTCGGCCCTGCAGCTCGTCACCTCCGGTGTCGGTCCCGTCGACCGCCCGGCCGGTACCGAGCGTCACATCGTCGACGTCGGCCTCCTCTCGGACCGCCAGCGTGACAACGCCATGGCCGGGGCCGACGCCTACCTCCAGCCGAGCGCCATGGAGTCGTTCTCCCGGACCGTGCTGGAGGCGATGCTCGCGTCGACGCCGGTGATCGCCAACCGAGCCAGCGAGGTCGTCGCCTGGCATCTCGCCGAGTCGGGGGCCGGCCTGACCTACGAAGGCGAAGCGGAGCTCGTCGAGTGCCTCGACTTCGTGACCGACGAGCCGGCCGCAGCGGCCGCCCTGGCCATCGACGGACCGGCCTACGTCAGCGATCGCTACCGGCTCGACCACGTGCTCGACCGCATGACCGCGACCCTCGATAGGTGGCTCCCCGTCCGGCGGGTCCAGGAGGTGGCAGGATGAGGACGCTGCTCGTCACGCCGTTCCCCCCGTATCGGGACGGCATCGCCACCTACGCCACCCAGGAGCTACGGCGATTGCGGGCCGACGGCGCGGAGGTGGACGTGCTGTCCCCCGTGCCGTCCGCCGCCCGGTGGCACCTGCCGCTGGGCGGCCCGAGCGCCATGGTGCCGTTGGCCCGCAGAGCGGCGGCCTACGATCGGACGCTCATCCAGTTCGGGCCGGAGCTGCTGTTCGGACGGTGCCGCTCGGCGGCCGAGCGGGTCGCAGTCTGGTCCGGCCTGGCGGTGCTGGCCGCTCGGAACCCGGTCGAGCTGCGGATCCACGAGATCGAGTACGGACCGCTGGAGCAGCACCCGATCGAGCGCCGGTTGGCCCGTCTGGCCCTCGGCCGGGCCCGCCGGGTCACCGTCCACACCGAAGCGGAGCGAGCGGCCCTCGATCGACTGGTCGGCCTCGGCCAGCGGATCGACGTGATCGAGCACGGCAGGGACTTCCGCCCTGCGGTCGTCCGGTCCCGGGACGTTGCCAGGGCCGAGCTCGGGCTGTCGGCCGACCACTGCCTGTTCGTGGCGATCGGCTTCCTCCAGCACCACAAGGGATTCGACCGGGCGGTCGACGCCGTCGACCGGCTGAACGGGCTGGATGTCGAGCTGCACGTCGTCGGCTCGGCCAGGGTCGACCACCCCGACATCACCGGCTACGTCGACCGGCTCCGGGCCCGCTGCGCCGAGGTCGCGAGCGCCACCCTCCACGATCGCTTCGTGAGCGACGTCGAGTTCGATCTGTGGCTCCAGGCCGCCGATGCCGTCGTCCTGCCCTATCGGGAGATCTGGTCCTCCGGTGTCGTGGAGCGAGCACGGCTGTTCGAGACCCAGATCGTCGCCTCCGATCTCCCTCAGCTTCGTGATCAGGCCCCGGCCGGCACGATCTTCTTCTCCGATGTCGACGAGCTGACGGTGGCTCTGGAGAAGCTGCGGTCGGCCACCGGTCGGCCGATCGAGCTGGCAGCAGAGGATGCGACCGAGGATGCGACCGATCCCCCGGCCGGCGATCGTGGCGGCGGTTCATGGATCGTCGAGGCCGATCACCCCGACCGCGCCTCGATCCAGAGCCAGATCGCCGCCAGGGCCCGGTCGACGGAGATCGCCGGGGTCGCGACCGGCGGCCACCGCCTCGGCGACCGGCGGCCGGTCGACGCGCTGCTGGCGCTCGGCCACCTCCACCGGCCGGAACCCAACTCGGCACGGCCCGGGGTCGCCCCCGTCAAGCGGCTGATCGAGCGGCTGATCGCCTGGCGGATCGATCCCCTGGCCATGCGGCTCGAGGAGCTGCAGCGCGCAACCATCCAGGCGGTCGCCCAGCTCGACGGCACCGGACGAGAAGACGCCACGCCGACGCACAACGAAAGGACGCCATCGTCATGAGTCAGCACGACCCGCCCCGAACGATCCTCGTCACCGGAGGGCTCGGCTTCATCGGCTCGGCCCTGGTCCGTGCGCTGATCGAGCGGACCGACCACAACGTGGTCAACGTCGACAAGATCTCCTACGCCTCGACCACCGAGTCGGTGGAGGCCGCAGCCCGATCACCCCGCTACCGATTCCATCGCTGCGACCTGGCCGACGGCGGAGCGATCGCCGAGCTGATCGCCGAGACCGCGCCGGACACCATCGTCCACCTGGCCGCCGAGACCCACGTTGACCGCTCGATCGACGGTCCCCGACCGTTCGTCGACTCGAACGTCCTCGGCACGTTCAACCTGCTGGAGGCGGCCAGGCGGCTGCCCGGCCTGCGGCGGTTCGTCCACGTGTCGACCGACGAGGTGTTCGGCTCGCTGCAGCCGGACGCGCCGAGGTTCGACGAGTCGACACCGTACGACCCGCGATCGCCGTACGCCGCGACGAAGGCTGCGTCGGACCATCTGGTGCGGGCCTGGGCCGAGACCTACGGCCTGCCGGTCTCGATCACCAACTGCTCCAACAACTACGGGCCGTACCAGTTCCCGGAGAAGATGATCCCCCTGATGATCGCCAAGGCCTGGCGGGGTGAGCGGCTCCCCGTGTACGGCCGAGGACTGAACGTCCGGGACTGGCTCCACGTCGCCGACCACGCCCGAGCCCTCCTGCTGGTGATGGATCGGGGCCGGCCCGGTCGGACCTACACCATCGGTGGCGACAACGAGCTGCGCAACATCGAGGTGGTCGAGATGATCTGCGACACCGTCCAGCGGTGGGTCGGCGACGGGCTCGACCGGCGCTCGCTCATCGACTTCGTCGCCGATCGGCCCGGTCACGACCTCCGGTATGCGATCGACAGCAGCCGGATCCGTGACGAGCTCGGCTGGACCCCGAGCCGGACGTTCACCGAGGGGCTGGCCGACACCGTCGACTGGTACCTGGCGAACGTCGACTGGTGGGAACCGCTGCTCGAGCGATCCGACGGTGGGGCCCGCCTCGGGATGACGGGGGTCGGGGCATGAGCGATCGACGGAACCCGACCAGGCCAGAACCTCCGGCATCGATGGTGCTCGGCGAGCATCCCGCCCCGCCGGATCCCCGGGCGGTCATCGAGGACCTGCGACGCCGGCTCAGAGCAGAGCAGGAGAAGAGCCTGAATGCGGCGGACGCCGTCCTCGGGGCCAGAGCCGTGGCCGCCCAGGCCAGAGCCGAGACCCAGGAGATCTACTACCGGCTCCACGTCACGGAGACCGAGCTCAACCGGCTGAAGGAGCTGCTGGCGGTCGAGTCCGCCGAGCGGTCGGACGGATCCGAGGGCGCTCGCAGCGTCGAGGCCGAGGTCGAGACCGAGGAGCCCCGGCCACCGGCGGTCGGCGAGGCCGTTCGGATCCTGGTGGGGGCGTTGACCAGGCGGGCCGGATGGCGATGACGGAGCGGTCGGCCGCGACCCTGGCCCTCGTCGTCTGTGCCGGCTCCTCGCCGCTTCGCCCGGTCCGGACGATGCCACCCGGTTTCGTCCCGACAGTGCCGGCGCCGTCCGCCGACGGCACCGGCTGGGACGAGGTGGTGGTGAGCTCCGGCGCGGACGCGGCAGGCGAGCAAGCCTTCCCCGGCCGGTGGAGCGACAGCCGGGCCGACTACCTGGTCTTCGTGCCCGCCGGCTGTGGCATCGCCGAGCGCTGTCCCGACGTGTTGCGGGCGCTCATCCACCACAATCCAGATGTCGAGCTCGCCTATGCAGACAGCTCCGGATTCGTGGTCGGGGATCGGCCCCACCTCGTGGACGCCCGGCATCGACCGGGTTTCTCCCCGGACCGGCTCCGGGTCCAGATGTACCTCGGTGAGCTGTTCCTGATCGCCAGGACGGTGGCCGAGAGCGTCGATCCGGACGGTCGATCCCTCCGAGCTCCGCTCACCCTGGCCCAGGCCCATGCGGTCACCCGTCGCAGCGCCACGATCGCCCACGTTCCCGAGCTGCTCTCCTGCAGCCCGGTCGAGGAGTCCGAGTCGGGGGGCGCCGGGAACGGCGAGGCGGTCTCCGCCGCCGACCACGACCGACGGCTGGCCGCGGACGGCTTTCCGGCCACCGCCGCCCCCAGGGCGACCTCGGACGTGATCGATCTCGTGCCGCGGCCGGGGATCAGCCCGCCGGTCAGCATCGTGATACCGACGATGGGCGCCCAGCGGGAGATCGAGCGAACGCCGACCATGCTGTGCCTGCAGGCCGTCGACAGCCTGGTGGCGAGCACCGACTACCCCCACTACGAGCTGGTCGTCGTCGTCACCCCCGGCGCACCGCAGGACATCGCGGCGCAGGTCATGTCGACGATCGACTCCCACCCGTCCCGAGCCCAACCGCCCATCCGGTTCTGCCGGGACGAGCGGCCGTTCAACTTCTCGAATGCCTGCAACCGGGGGGCGATCGTCGCTTCCGGGCGGGTGCTGGTCTTCCTCAACGACGACACGAAGATCGAGCAGCGCGACTGGCTGGACCGGCTGGTGATGTATGCCACCAGGCCCGACATCGGGGCGGTCGGAGCCAGGCTGCTGTATGGCGACGGTCGGATCCAGCACGCCGGCATCTGGTCGAGGGGCGGTCATCCCAGCCATCGCTACGAGCGCTTCCCGGCCGATCATCCCGGCCACCTCGACAGCCTGACCGTGGCCCAGAACTGCCTGGCGGTGACCGGAGCGTGCCTGGCGGTGGCGGCCGACAAGTTCCGCGACGTCGGCGGCTTCTCCCCCGAGTTCCCTTCC
>JAHELU010000066.1 GCA_024644005.1 Acidimicrobiales bacterium
CGGTGTGCACCCGATCTCTCGGTGGTGGTACCCACCTACAACGAGGAGTGGCGGCTGCTGCCGACCATCGGGGCGATAGCGACCCATGTGAGCTCGATGGGCCTGACCTGGGAGCTGATCATCGCCGACGACGGGTCGACCGATGCCACCGTGGAGCTCGTCCGGGCCCTCGATCTCGTGAACCTGAGGCTGCTGGTCGCCGAGCGCAACGGTGGAAAGGGCTCAGCGGTGCGACGGGGCGTCCGGGCCGCACGCGGTCGGCTCGTCCTCTTCGCCGACGCCGACCAGTCGACCCCGATCGAGCAACTCGACCGGCTCATCGACCCCATCGCCTCCGGCAGAGCCGACGTCGCGGTCGGCTCCCGAGCCGCAGGGGCATCCGAGGTCAGGAGCAAGCGCCTGCTGCGCAGGGTGCTGAGCCGCGGCCTCCAGCTCGCGGTCCGGGCAGTCTTCCCGCTCGACATCGAGGACACCCAGTGCGGCTTCAAGCTCTTCTCGGCCGACGCGGCCGCCGAGCTGTTCGGCCGGCAGCTGATCGACGGGTTCTCGTTCGACCTGGAGGTGCTGTACCTCGCCCACCGGCGGGGATTCGACGTGGCCGAAGTGGCGGTCGAGTGGATCGACGCCCCGGGATCGACGGTCGACCCGGGCCGGGTGGCGATCGGATTCCTTCGCGACCTCGCACTCATCCGCTGGAACGACGTACGCGGCCGCTACGGGCCGCTCGATGCGAGGCCGGTGGCAACGGGCCGACAACAGGCAGACACACCCGTCAGGGAGCGAGGATCGACATGGACATCTTCATCAGAGAGCAGCACCTCGACGGCTGCATCGTCGAGCTCCGGGGCCGATTCGACGCAAACGAAGTCCGAGGATTTGCTGCGGCCACTGACCGGCTGAAGGAGCAGGGGGTGGCCGACTACGCCATCGATCTCTCGGCTGTCGACTTCATCGACTCGTCGGCGCTGGCCGAGCTCGTGTCGCTCTCACGGTGGGCCACCACAGCTGGCGGGCAGGTCCGGCTCCATCGCCCATCGGATCCGGTCCGGGTGATCCTGGAGCTGACCGGTCTCGACGCGATCTTCGTCGTCCACGACGGAGCCGATCCCGCCGGCTCACCACGTCCATGACGAGAACCGACACCGCGAACGGCGCCCACGGCGAGGCCGCCCGACTTCGTTCCGAGCTCACCGAGCTCACGGACGCGCTGGTCGCAACGAACGACCAGCTCCTGGCCCTCTACCGGGTGGCCAAGTTCTCCGCCGCATCGCTCGAATCCGGCGTCGCGGCGTCCCGAGCGGTGAACGAGGTCCAGGCGATCCTCGGCGCCGGGTCGGCCGCCTTCGTCCGCTGCGACGACGAGGGGGTGATGGAGTCGATGGCGGCCGTCGGCGACGACATCGGGGCGCTGTTGGCACTCGCCCGGTCGCGGGGCCCTGGCGGTCAGCCGTACATCCAGCACGATGCCGACCGCAACAGCACCACCCTCCTGGCCCCCGTTCGGACTCACGGCCGGTGTTACGGCGCGATCGTGGCAGCCTCGGCTGACGACATGCCGTTCACCACCGGAGATCTGAAGCTGGTCGACGCCCTCGGCAGCCATCTGGCCGTGATGCTCGAGCTGTCGGCCATGCACGAAGATCTCGTCCACCGTGCGGTGATGCAGCGTGACCACGACACCGCCTCGGCCCTGGCCAGGGCGGCACTGAACCGGGCACTGCCACGCCTACAGAACATCGCGTTGTCGGCCACGAGCCGGCCGGCTCGATCGGCCGGCGGCGACTTCTACGCCGCAATCCAGGGAGCGGGCGGTCTGTTCCTGGCCCTCGGTGACGTCTCGGGCAAGGGCCTGCCCGCCGCACTGGTGATGACCTCGGCGATCTCGGCCACCTACAGCGCCTTCGGGCGGAGTGCGAGCGGCGACACCGCCTCGGTCCTCACCGACATCGAGACACAGCTGGCCAGCTACCTCAACGAGACCGGCATGTTCATCACCATGGCCGTCGCCCACATCGACGGGCCGACCGGGCGGCTGCGGATCACCAACGCCGGTCAGTCGCCGGTCGTGGTCGTGCAGCGCGGTGTGGCCCACCCGGTACGGACCGGCGGTCCCCCGGTCGGCGTGCTCGACCCCCGGCGCCACACCATGCAGACCTGGCAGCTCGGAGACGGCGACCTCCTGTTCATCGGCTCGGACGGATGCACCGATCAGCTCGGACCGGACGGGGCCATGTTCGGAGAGGACCGGCTTCACGGGCTGCTCGAAGCAACCACGATCGCCGATGCCCCCGGGCTGATCGAGCGGGTGCTCGACGCAGTCGATGACTTCTCGGCAGGGACGCTGCAGTGCGACGATCTGACGGCGATCGCAGCACGCCGACTGGACCCGGAGCCGAACCGATGATCGCGCTCGAGCTGCCGGCCGATCTCCGGGCACTGCGGGTCATCGGTCCCTGGCTCCGGGCCGTGCTCGAGTACGGCGAGGAGCCCGAGATCGACGCAGCAGCGAAGCGACTGGAGCTGGCCCTGCAGGAGGTATGCGTGAACGTCGTCGAGCACGCCTATGGCGGGCGGGTCGGCGAGCGAATCACCGTCGAGTACGAGCCCCGGGCCGCCGACCACAACTTCGTCGTTCGAGACACCGGAGCGGCCTTCGACCCCGATGATCGGCCGGATGTCGACCTGGCACGACCGACCGAGGGTGGCTACGGCCTGTTCATCGCCGAGTCGCTGTGCGACTGCCTCGTCTACGAGCGGAGGGACGGGGTGAACCGATGGACTCTGGCCCTGCGCAGAAGTACTCAGGTCGCCAGCTGAGCGTCCGACTGGTCAGTCCGTGAGCCATTCGTCGATCGGGGCCCGATGGGCCGCCGGCATACCGCACCCCACGGCCGGCGAGCACACCGGGAGCACGTGCGGCTCGTGGTCACTGCGCTAGCCGTCGATGACGAGACGGTCTCGCGGATCGTCCTGGCCCGCATGCTGGATGCGCTCGGCTTCGAGGTGGTCCAGGCCAGCGACGTCCCGGAGGCGGCGGCCGTCATCGACTCGACCTCGTTCGACCTCGTGGTGTCGGACTACCTGATGCCGAGCGGCACCGGCCTCGACCTGGTCGAAGGGGCGAAGCGGGCCGGCAGCCCGTTCATCCTGCTGACCGGCTTCGGGGCGAAGGAGAATCTCGACGACCGGCGAGCGAAGCTGGTCGATGCCTACCTGACGAAGCCGGTGGCCTCGTCCGATCTCGCGAGCGCCGTCGAGAGCTGTTGCCCGGACACCGATCGCCCATGACCGACACCGTACCGAGCCGATCGTCCAGCCCTCGGGTGAGCGCTCCCGGCATCACGAAGGTGGTCGAGGCGATAAGCGCCGAGGTCACGCTCGTCGACAGCGAGGCGAGGGTGATCACCTCGACCGCCGGCTCGAGGGCCGCGCTGGGCTACGACGAGACGTTCTGGCGCTCGGCCAATCTGTTCGACATCGCCCACCCCGACGACGTCGGCAGGGCGCAACAGGTGCTCTCGGAGATCCTGGCTTCCCCCGGGGCGACCGGCGAGGAGCGGTTCCGGGCCCGCCATGCGAACGGGCACTGGGAGATCATCGAAGTCTCCGGCAAGAACCTGTTGGCCGACCCGGAGGTCGGAGCGCTCGTGCTGACCTCGCGATCGGTCACCGAGGAGGAGCAGCTCAGGGAAGCAGCACACGAGGCGGTGCGCCATGCCTCCCTCCAAGCCGAGTACGTGGCCAACGTCAGCCATGAGCTTCGCTCCCCCATCCAGGGCATTCTCGGCGTCGCCCAGCTCCTGGAGGGTCACCTGGCCGGCGAACCGGCGGACCTCGTCGCCATCATCCAGCGCGAAGCCGAACGACTCCGTCGCGTCATCGACGACATCCTCGACCACGCCAAGGTCAACCAGGGGGCGATGGCGATCGAGCCGAGAGCGACCGAGCTGCGGCCGATCCTCGACGCCGTTGCCGACATCGTTCGCCCGCAACTGGCTCCGGCCGTGCAGCTCGTGATCGACGTGGATCCCGGCCTCGACCAGTGGGTGCTCGTCGACGACCTCCGCCTCCACCAGGTGCTGCTGAACCTCGCCACCAACGCCGCCCGGTTCACTACCGACGGATCGATCACCGTTCGCTGCGAGCGGGCGAGCCGCCACGAGCTCCGGATCGCCGTGATCGATACGGGGA
Organism: Acidimicrobiales bacterium; assembly: GCA_024644005.1. Lineage (GTDB taxonomy): Bacteria > Actinomycetota > Acidimicrobiia > Acidimicrobiales > SZUA-35 > JAHELU01. The sequence continues at coordinate 4,192 of JAHELU010000066.1, forward strand.
CCGGGATCGAGCACGATCAGATCGAGTCGCTCTTCGAACCGTTCCGCCAGGGCGTGCCCTCCGAGCAACATCCGGGCACGGGACTCGGGCTGACGATCTCCAAGCAGTTGATCGAGCTCATGGGCGGGCGACTGAGCGTCGAGAGCACACCGGGGAGCGGGTCGACGTTCTCCCTTGCGATCATCGCTCCGCCTGCGACCCAGCCGTCGACGGTACGGCGTGCTTCGGTCGGCGCAGTCGTCGACGGTCGAGGGAGGGCCCTGGTCGTCGACGACGCCGCGGTGAACCGGCTGGTGATCGGCCACCAACTCGAGACGATGGGGTTCGAGGTCGACGAGGCCGCCGGGGGTATCGAAGGCGTCGAACTGGCGACCGATGGGCGCTACCAGCTGATCGTGATCGACTGGCACATGCCAGAGGTCGACGGGTTGGAGGCGACGCGCCGGATCCGGGACCACGAGCGGTCCGGCGGCCGGCACACGCCGATGATCGCGATGACGGCCAGCGCCATGCCCGGTGACCGCGAGCGATGTCTCGCCGCCGGGGTCGACGGCTTCCTGGCCAAGCCCGCGACCCGATCCGAGCTGGCCGAGGCCGTGTCGGCCGTGTCCACTGCGCTGGCTCACGAGCTCTCGACAGACGTGAACGCTGCCGTGGTCCATCGGGACCAGCGCGACGAAGATCGGCAGCCCGGCATCGACCGGGAAGCGCTCGGCGCTCTGGTGGCCGAGCTGGGAGACGCAACGGTGGCCACGGTGGTCGACACCTACCTCCGCGACCTGGAAGCCCGAGGGGCGGCCATCTCGGCTGCGGCCGCGGCCGGCCGGACGGACGTGGCCCGGCGGGAAGCGCACACCCTCAAGTCGCCGAGTCGCATGCTCGGCGCAGTCGAGCTCGGGCGGCTGTGCCACCGCATCGAGATCGGCGACGTCGAGGTCGACTCGGCAACGCTCGACGACCTGGATCGCTGCCTCGGTGCCGCCCGTGCTGGGCTCCGACAGTGGCTCGATCGGGTCGAGAGGAGTGGGACGTGAAGGGTGTGATCTTCAACTCGCTGGCCGACGCGATCGTGCAGATCGGCGGCGAAGACCTGTGGGACGACCTACTGGACCGGGCGGGCCTCGATGGCTCGTACACCAGCCTCGGCTCGTACGGTGACGACGAGTTCCTGGCCCTCGTCACCGCCGCCGCCGAGGTGCTTGGGCGCACGGTCGAGGACATGGTCGGCTATGTCGGCGAGCTGCTCGCGCCGCAGCTGGCGGGACGCCACCCGGAGCTGGTCGGCGAGCACCCGGACGCCATCTCCCTCCTCTGCGCGCTCAACGATGTCATCCACCCCGAGGTCCTGAAGCTGTATCCCGACGCATCGGTCCCGGACTTCACCACCCTCCGCCGCAACGGCCGCCAGCTCGACCTGCTCTACCGCTCGGGCCGGAACCTGCCGACCTTGGCGGCCGGTCTGATACGGGGCGCTGCGGCCCTGTACGGCGAGAGCGTGGCCATGCAGATCGAGGGCTCCGCCGACGGCACCGTCTTCCGGCTCGAGTTCCAGCGGGCGCAGACGCCAGAGCCCGAACCGGCCCGGTGACCACCGAACCGCGCTCGAGCACCGATCAGCAAGACCGGTTGGCCAGATTGGAGCGACGGGTCGATCGCGAACGGGCCGCCCGGCTCGAGGCAGAGGCGATCGCCGAGCAGGGGCTGCGAAAGCTCTATGCGGTGAACCGCGATCTCGATCGACGGGTCCTGGAGCGAGTGGCCGAGAGCGAGCGGCTGGCCCGTCAGGCGGAGCGGGCCGAGCGGGTCAAGAGCGAGTTCCTGGCCAACCTGAGTCACGAGCTCCGGACACCGCTCATGGCCGTCGTCGGAGCGCTCGACGTGCTCGACGCCGACCGGGGCTCCGAAGACGAGTACCTGGCCGCAGCGATTGCGGGAGCGAACCGGCTCAGGGAGCTCGTCGACGAGCTGTTCGAGATCGTGGACCTGGAGAGCGGCTCGAGCCGGGTGAACCGCTCGATCGTCGAGCCCCGCTCGATCATCGAGGACCTCGAGGACCGCTGGCGGATGGTCTCGCTCAGAGCGGGCCTGCTGCTGGTCAGCTCGGTCACGGTCGGGCAGTCGTCGAAGGTCGAGCTGGACGCCGATCGGACGCGCCGGGCGCTCGATCGGCTCGTCGACAATGCCATCAAGCACAGCCGGTCGGGCACGATCACGCTCGGGTTCGAGCAGCGACAGGGCGAAGTCGCCTTCACCGTTGCGGATGAGGGGCCGGGAATCGAGCCGGATCGTCTCGAGCGGCTCCTCGAGCCATTCGAGCTCGGTGATCGCTCGACCACGCGGGACCACCAGGGTGCGGGACTCGGGCTGACCCTCGCTCGGGGATTCGTCGACATGATGGACGGACAGATCGTCATCGAGTCGACGCTGGGAGTCGGCACCACGGTCACCGTGACGTTGCCGGCCTCGGGCGCCAGCAACGGTCTGGACACGTAGTCGCAGATCGGTGTTCAGGTTCGACTCGAACGAACCGAGAAAGACTCCATGGACATGTCGTCGGTCACGCGAGATCACCACATCCGGGTGCGGGTGTCGGGCCGGATCGATGCGGCCGAATCGCCAGCGTTCGGCGCCGAGCTGCAGTCCCACCTCGATGGTGGTGCGGTCGACATCACGATCGACCTCGGCGACGTCGACTACCTCGACAGCTCGGGGCTGGCGGTTCTCGTCCGGAGCTGGCGGGTGCAGACCGCTCGGGGCCGGCGCTTCTCCATCGCCCTCCCGACCGACGAGTCGGCGCGGCGGATCTTCAGCCTGACCGGCTTCGACGCCGTCTTCGACATCGACGAGCGGGACACCGTCGAGCAGGGCTGAGACCGTCGGCCGTGGCGCCGAGCCGGAGACCAGCCGCTGGGCCTATTTGGCGCTGCCGACCAGGTCGGGCGGGCCGACGATCAGCGGGTCGGGTATGCCGACCAGCTCCCGGTCCTTGTCCGGGTAGTCGAGGCGGCTGAGGACGAGCCGCATCGCTTCGAGTCGGCCCCGCTTCTTGTCGTTCGACCTGACCACCGTCCACGGCGCGGCCTCGTGGTGGGTCTCGGCGAACATCCGATCCTTGGCCGAGGTGTACTCGTGCCAGCGGTCGAGTGAGGCGAGGTCGGTGGGGCTGAGCTTCCACTGCCGGACGGGGTCGATGCGGCGGATCGTGAACCGGGTCAGCTGCTCTCGCCTCGAGACCGAGAACCAGAGCTTGACCATGATGAGCCCCGACTCGACGAGCATCGCCTCGAGGACGGGGACCGAGGACATGAACGCCTCGTACTCGGCATCGGTGCAGAACCCCATGACCGGCTCGACAACGGCCCGGTTGTACCAGGAGCGATCGAACAGGGCGATCTCACCCTTCGTCGGGAGGTGGTTCACGTACCGCTGGAAGTACCACTGACCCCGCTCGCGCTCGGATGGCGCCGACAGGGCAACCACGTGCATGCCCCGCGGGTCGAGGTGCTCGGTGAAGCGCTTGATGGTGCCACCCTTGCCGGCCGCGTCCCGCCCCTCGAACACCACCAGCAGTCGCTGCCCGGTCTCCTTGATCCAGGACTGGGCCTTCAGCAGCTCGATCTGCAGCAGTCGCTTCGTCCGGTCGTACTCCCCTCGAGCGAGGCGCTTGCTGTAGGGATGATCCTCCCGCCACGAGTTGGCGACGACGCCACCCGGACCGAGGAGCTCCGGATCGTCGACCTCGTCGAAGGTGCCCCGGACGCTGAGGCCCCGATCCGCGAGCTCCTCGACGGAGTACTCGCGCAGCCAGGCGATCGCCTCTTCGACATCGTGGGGCCAGTCAATCTCTTCCATCACAGATCGGTGCTCGGCCAAGCCGATCTCCGGGGTCGATCAGACGGGGCTCCGGCACGCCGCACCAGTGTACGACGGTGCCGCCGGAACGGTCAGCCCTCCAGGTCGGAGAACGCCCCGAAGCCCATGTCGATCTCGTCTTCGGTGATGATCAGGTCGGCCGGCGGCGGCGTGATGCCGAGGTCTGCACCGTGATCCCATATCTCGAACACGAGCTCGGCGCTCTGCAGCTCGCCGCCGCTCTCTTCGAGCATTCCGGGATCGGAGAAGTCGAGCCGGTACCGGTGGACCAGGCCGTCGTCGTCGATCCACAGCTCCAGCGGGAACTCGGCCATCGCGCTGACCCCGAGCTCGGCGTCGTACTGGGCCCGCTCCCCCGGAGTCATCGTCTCGGCCAGGGTCTCGGCGTCCACGACCGCCCGGTAGTGGGTGGTCGAGGTGCCGCGGACGTCCTCGGTGCCGACTCGCTCCACCTGTGCGTCGGCGTCAGCCAGCAGGTCGAGCAGGGCGGTCGGTGAGCCGCTACCGCCGAAACCGAATCCCGCCGTCAGCTCGCCGGAATCCTCCGCTTCGCCCTCGAGCCACAGCCCCTCGGTGCCGGTGAACATCGACACGAGCCCCCACTTGATCCACGAGGTGTCGCCGATGGTGATGACCTGGAGCGGCTCGTCGAACATCCCGGCGAAGAGGCCCAGCTCGGCGGCGTCCCCGCCCTCGGCCCTGGCGGCCGCCTCGATGAGGCTGCTGAAGTCCATGGAGACCTCGGCCGCGTCGTTGGCCAGGTCGTACGCCCCGGCGAAGGTCAGCGAGACCGGTCCAGGCAGTTCGGAATCCGGGCCGCCGACCATCTCGATCCGGCCTTCGAACCTGGCCGACGAGAGCTCGCTTGCAGGGTCGAGCGCCGTTTCGAGGAGGGCCGATCGCAGGGTGCCGGCCTCTGCAGCCTGACCGATCCTGTCATCATCGCTGCCGTTGGCGCCGGTGCTCGCCTCGTCCTGGTCCCGGGCGTCTCCCGGCTCATCGTCACGTTGCTCGTCCAGCTGCTCGCCGTCCCGGTCGGCGGCTCGTTGGTCGAGCGCCGCCGACTCCTGCTCGTCCGTCGCAGCACCCACTGCCACGGTATCGGTCGTCTCGGCTGTCCCGCACCCCGCCAGCAGCAGTGCGAGCGCAGTCAGTAGTGCGCTGGATGTTCGTCTCATGGCCTCTTCCCTACGCAGCCCGAACCGCCGGACCGCCGTTCCCAGAAGGTCGGTACTCGAGCCCCGAACCTTGAATGGCGCGGAAACGACGCTCCAAATGGAGCCGCCGGCTCTGGTGGAGTAGAACGGACGGCGGAACACGAGACGACAGGGGGACAGGATGGCTGTCGAGCGCTTTCCCGTAGAGGCGAGCCACATCATGATGTTTGCCAGGGCGGTCGGTGACCCGAACCCCGTCTACCACGACCAGGCCTACGCCGAGGGAACCGAGGCTGGCGGCATCATCGCCCCGCCCACGTTCGCCCAGGCGAGCGCCCAGTTCGATCCCGACTACCGGCTGCGTCCCAAGATCGGCGAGCCGTGGATGGGCTCCGGCAGGGAGGCGACCGGCATCAGGCCGGAGGCTGCGGGTGGTGCGGGAGACGACGCACCGGTCGGCATGGGGGCCAGGGGCCTGCACGCCGAGCAGCACTTCGAGTACCACCGCCACCTGAAGCCCGGCGACGTGCTCAGCGCAACCGTGAAGCCGGGCGAGACGTGGGAGAAGCAGTCGAAGCGGGCCGGCACGCTGAAGTTCTCCGAGACGATCACCGAGTACCGAGACTCCCACGGCGAGTTGGTCATCACGGCCCGCAGTGTCGGCGTCACCACCGAAAAAGCCGTCGAGAGCTAGTGAGGGGAGGAAGGGACATGGCTCTGAGCGCAGCGAGCATCGAGGTCGGCGATACCCACACCGAGGTCCTGGTCGAAGACCTGAAGCGAACCCAGCTCGTGCAGTACGCCGGCGCGTCCGGCGACTACAACCCGGTCCACACCGACGAGAAGTTCGTCACCGAGGTCGCCGGGTATCCGACCGTCTTCGCCCACGGCATGCTGACGATGGGCATGACCGGCAAGCTGATCACCAACTACGTCGGCGACGCCCGCCTGACGAACTATGGCGTCCGGTTCGTCAACCAGGTCTGGCCTGGTGACACCTTGACCGGCACCGCCGAGGTCACCGCCATCAGGACCGAGGACGGCCAACACCTCGTCGACCTGACGATCACCACGGTCAACCAGGATGACGTACCGGTGCTGACGGGAACGGCCACGGCCCGCATCGATCCGTAACGGCGCAGGTGACCGACGCGCCGCGCCCGGCTCACTGCGGCGGATCCGCCCCCAAGACCGCCCGCATGGCCTGGAGGCCCTCCTGTTGGGGGGTCCACATCCTGCCGCCGACGAGGCCGCCGTCGACGATCAGCTCGTGACCGTTGATGAACGTGCTCTCGTCCCCGGCCAGGAACACCGCGGCGTCGGCGATGTCGTCCGGCAGTCCGGAACGGGGAATGGGCTGCATCCCCCTGAGTATCTGCTTCACGGTCTCGGTCGTGGCCTCCGCTTCCTGCTCGGACAGACCCATCGCCTTGCCGAAGATCCCCGTGGCGATCCCACCGGGCGAGATGGCGTTGACCCGCACGTTGTCCTCCCCCAGCTCCATGGCCACACAGCGGGTCAGATGAACCACCGCCGCCTTGGCCGCCGAGTAGAACATGGAGGACGACAGCCCCGCCCTGGTGGCGGCCACCGACCCGTTGTTGATGATCGAGCCGGACTGCTGTTCCCGCATGACCGGCGCAACGTGCTTCATGGCGGACACGACGCCCGTGTAGAGCACCGCCATGGCGCGATCGAGCTCGGCCAGATCCACATCCTGGACCCTGGCCACCGGAGCCGGACCGCCGGCGTTGTTGAACAGGCAGTCGATTCGACCGAAGCGCTCGACCGTGAAGTCCACCAGATCCCGGACCTGGTCCTCGTCGGTCACGTCCACCTGGCGGAACACGGCGCGGTCGCCACAGGCCTCGGCCACCGCTTCGCCCTCGGCGGCCCGCCGGGCGGCCAGCACGACCGTGGCCCCCTCCTCAACGAATCGCTCCACCGTTCGCTTGCCGATCCCGGTGTTGCCACCGGTGACGATCGTGATCTTGCCCTCGAGTCGACCGGACATGTCGCTCCCTCCCTGCAGCCATCTGATTCCATCGGTCCCCGAACGCTACTTCGCCGGACCCGGGCACTGCCGATTCCGTCACGGGTTTCGCAGGCCGTCCCCTCGCCGGGCCTGCTGGGTGCTGGATGGCCCAGCACCGGCCCGGTGGGCTAGGTTGAATCGAGTTTCGGCTTCGGGGGAAGCCGGCCGGCCCACCAGGGGGTTCGACATGAGTCGTGACTACGAGCAAGGCCTCGTCGAGATCGGCGACGGCACGTACGCCTACCTCCAGCCGGACGGGAGCTGGGGGTGGAGCAACGCCGGTCTCGTCCGCGGCGACGGCACCTCCCTCCTCGTCGACACCCTGTTCGACCTCAAGCTCACGGGGAAGATGCTGGACGCCATGGCCGGCGTGACGGGCCGGGCCCCGATCGGCACGCTGGTCAACACCCACGCCAATGGCGACCACTGCTTCGGCAACCAGCTGGTGGATGGGGCGGAGATCATCGCCACCGAGGCCTGTGCGGAGGAGTTCGAGGACGTGCCGGCCGCAGCCCTGGCCGCCCTGGTCGACGACGACTACGGCGACCCGCTGGTGAACGAGTTCATGAAGGAGGCCTTCGGCGCGTTCGACTTCTCGGGCATCGTCGCCACCCCGCCCACCAGGACCTTCACCGACGCACTCACCCTTTCGGTCGGCGGGCGGGAGGTCGAGCTGATGAACGTCGGCCCGGCCCACACCAAGGGCGACCTGCTGGCCTACGTCCCCGATGCCAGGACCGTGTACACCGGCGACATCCTGTTCGTGTACGGCACGCCCATCGTGTGGGCCGGCCCCTATGCGAACTGGATGGCAGCGTGCGACGCCATCGTCGACCTCGACGTCGACACCGTCGTCCCGGGACACGGGCCGGTCACGGACAAGGAGGGGGCTCGGATGGTCAAGGCCTACCTCGAGTTCGTCCACCGCGAGGCGTCCGAGCGTCACCGGGCGGGGATGACCGCCAGCGATGCTGCCGAAGACATCGACCTCGGCGAGTTCGCAGACTGGAGCGACAGTGAGCGCCTGGTCGTCAACGTCCAGGCGGTGTACGCCGAGCTGGACGAAGGCTACGAGCTACCGCCGATTCCCAGCCTGCTGGTCGACATGGCCCACTACGCCAAGCGCTGAGCGACGCCGGCCGCCGACGAGACGATCGAGCACCACCAACGGGAGAGAGCCAGATGGAGTCGATGCGATGCAACCGAGCGACGAAGCGCCTGCTGGCCTTGCTGGCGGCCTTGGTGGTGATCGCCGCGGCCTGTGGCGGCAGCGACGATGACGACGAGGCGGCCGACACCGCAACCGAGGCCGACGCCGGCACCGAGACGACGGCGGCCGAGGACGACGCCGAAACCGGAGACGAGGACGAATCGACCACCACTGCCCCGGAGGGTCGGAGCGGGACACTGCGGTGGGCCCTCGGCTCCAACGGGGCCAACTTCTTCGACCCCCACGCCACGACCAACCCGTTCGGCCGGTCGTGGATGTACCCGTTCTACGATCGGCTGACCCAGATCGACGACAACGGTGAGGTCCAGCCGATGCTGGCCACCGGTTGGGAGTTCTCCGAGGACGGGAGCTCGCTCACCTTCACCCTCCGCGACGACGTGGTCTTCCACGACGGGACCCCGTTCGACGCCGAGGCGGCCAAGGCCAACCTCGATCGAGCCCGCGATCCGGAGGTTGCAGCCGGGACGTTCGTCGACCTCCTGGCGGTCGAGTCGGTCGATGTGGTCGATCCGACGACCGTGCAGCTCAACCTCAGCGCCCCCGGCGGCGCCCTGCCGGCCATCCTCAGCGACCAGGCCGGCATGATGATCTCCCCGGCCGCCATGGACAACGAGGACCTCGCGACGATGCCGGTCGGGGCCGGCCCGTTCGTGGCCACCGAGTTCCGAGTCGACGAGGCGATGATCGGCGAGGCGTTCGACGACTACTGGGACCCCGAGTTCCCCAAGGTCGACAACCTCGAGCTGCGGTTCGTGCTCGACCCGACCACCCGGCTCAATGCCACCGCCTCGGGCGAGGTCGACGGCGGCGTGCTGGACGTCGTGACGTTCACCCGGTCCGACGCCGAGGATCAGGGCCTGGAGCTGACCGAGCGGTTCTCGACCGCGCTGTACCAGCTGTTCTTCAACACCGAGCGGGTCCCGGCGCTGGCCAATCCGGAGGTCCGGCGGGCCATGGCGATGGCGATCGACCAGGAGGCGTTCGGCACTGCCCTGTTCAACGGCGAGTGCGCGCCGACCGATCAGGTCTTCGGCGAGGGCTGGTATCCGAGGAACCCCGACATCGGAGCCGACTACCATCCCTTCGACCCCGAAGGGGCCAGGGCCATCCTCGAGGCCGAAGGGGTGACCGATCTCCAGTTCACCGCCATCACCGCCAACATCCCCAGCTTCGTCGCGATGGCCGAGGCCATCCAGGCCTTCCTGGCCGACGTGGGGATCACGATGGAGGTGGCCCCGACCCCGATCCCCGAGCTCATCGCCGGGTTCGTCGTGAACAAGACCGCCGACGCCTACTGGTCCCTGAATCCGGGGGCGGCCGACCCGGCGAAGTTCGTCGCCACCATCTGGTTGCCTTCGAGCCCGTTCAACCCCGGCGGCTACGAGGTGCCCGGTCTGGTCGAGCTCCACTCCCGGGCCCAGGAGGGCACCACCGAGGCGGAGCGGGCCCCGGTCTACCAGGAGATGGCCCAGGTCCTGGCGGACGAGCAGCTCACGATCGCCGTCTGCACCCCGGCCAGCATCATGGCCCATCGGCCCGAGGCCGGTGGGGTGACCCTGCTGTCCACGCTCTCGGACGTCGACGCCTCCCGCATCTTCATCGAAGAGTAGGCCCGACCGATGCTGCGGTTGGTCGCCAGACGCCTGCTCAAGGTCATCCCCTTGCTGCTGCTGGTGACAGTGATCGCCTTCGGCCTGTTGAATCTGGTGCCCGGCGACCCGGCGGTGCAGATCGCCGGGGAGTTCGCCACCGAGGAGCAGATCGAGGCCATCCGGACCGAGCTGGAGCTGGACCGGCCGTGGCTCAGCCGGTACGGCTCCTGGCTGAGCGACGCCGTCCGTGGCGATCTCGGCGACTCGCTGTTCTCCGGCGTGTCGGTCCGCTCCCAGATCTGGGACCGGCTGCCGGCCACCGTGTCGCTCATCGGGTGGTCGCTGGTGCTGTCGGCCCTGATCGGGATTCCGGCCGGCACGGTCGCCGGGTGGCGCGAGGGGTCGGCCCTCGACCGGTTCCTGACCGTCGGCACCACGATCGGGGTGGCCATTCCCGTGTTCGTGACAGGCCTGGTGCTCGCCCTGGTGGTGGGCATCAAGCTCGGCTGGCTGCCGGCCACAGGGTACGTCGGCATCACCGAGAGCCCGTGGCAGTGGGCCAGGCGGCTCATCCTCCCCGCCTTCGCCCTGGCGCTGACCGGAGCGGCGGAGATCGCCCGCCAGACCAGGGCCGGGGTGATCGAGGTCAAGAAGCAGGACTTCGTTCGGGTGGCCAGGGCCAACGGCCTCCACACCCGGCAGGTGCTCGGCAAGCACACGCTGAAGAACGCGATGATCCCGGTGGTCACCGTGGTCGGCCTGCAGATCGGTCGGCTGTTCGGGCTGTCGGTGCTGGTAGAGCAGATCTTCAACATCCCCGGCCTCGGCAGCCGGTTGATCACCGCCGTGTTCGAGAACGACGTGCCGTTCATCCAGGGCACCGTCCTGATGCTGGGCACGGTGATCGTCCTGGTCAACGCCGGCGTCGACATCTCCTACGGCTACTTCAACCCACGGGTCAGGGGATCGTGACCACAGCGACGCCGGACGCGGCGCCGTCGGTGGGGCCACGGTCGACGGCTGCCTCCCGACCGGAGACCCGATGGGGTCGCTTCGTCAGGCGCTTCCGACGGCAGCGGGGGGCGGTGGCCGCACTGGCATTCATCGTCATCGTCGTCGTCTGCGCCGTCTTCGCCCCGTGGGTCGCCCCAAAGGACCCGATCGATCAGGACCTATCGGCCAGCCTGGCCGGCCCGAGCTCGGAGTACTGGCTGGGAGCCGATCGCCTTGGGCGTGACACGCTCAGCCGGTTGATCTTCGGTGCCCGGTTCTCGCTGCTGGCTGCGGTCCAGGCCGTGCTGGTGGCCACCGTGCTCGGGGTGCCGATCGGCATCGTGGCCGGCCTGGCCAGAGGCTGGGTCGACGCCATCGCCTCCACCATCGCCGACGCGGTGCTGTCGATCCCCGCCATCGTGCTCGCGCTCGCCATCATCGGGGTGCTCAAGCCGAACCTGACCAATGCGATGATCGCCATCGGCATCGTCTACGCCCCCCGGCTCTTCCGCGTGGTCCGCAGCGCCGCCATCTCCGTCAGGGAGGAGACCTACATCGAGGCCGCCAGGGCCGGTGGCGTCGGAACGCTCACCATCGCCAGGACCCACGTCCTGCCGAACGTGGCCTCTCCCCTGGTGGTCCAGATCTCGCTGGCCCTCGGCTTCGCCGTCCTGGCCGAGGCCGGGGTCAGCTTCCTCGGCCTGGGGGTGCAGCCGCCGGACGCCAGCTGGGGTGTGATGCTCGGTCAGTCGACCGCCGAGCTGGAGGACCATCCGATCCTGGTGCTCGCCCCCGGGATCGCCATCATGCTGGCCGTGCTGTCGTTCAACGTCCTGGGTGACGGGCTCAACGATTCCCTCGGCCGTGAGATCCGGCGTGAGTGAGGGCCGGGCGGTCGGCGTACCCCTCCTGCAGGTGGAGGACCTGACCGTCGAGTTCGTCACCGAGCACGGCTGGCTCCCCGTCGTCGACGGGGTCTCGTTCGAGATCGGCCGGCAGGAGACGATCGGACTGATCGGCGAGTCGGGCTGTGGCAAGTCGGTGACCGCCATGGCCATCCTCGGGTTGATCGGCGGGCCATCCGGCAGGGTGGCGAGGGGTAGGGTGCTGCTCGACGGGCAGGACCTCCTCGTCCTCGAGGAGCCGGAGCTCCGAGAGGTCCGGGGGCGGCGGATCGCCATGATCTTCCAGGAGCCGATGACCAGCATCGACCCTGCCTTCACGATCGGCAAGCAGATCATCGAGGTGCTGCGGCGTCATCTCCCGCTGTCGAGGGCCCAGGCGAAGCAGCGAGCCATCGACCTGCTCGACCGGGTCGGCATCCCGGATCCCCACCGCCGGTTCGACGACTACCCCCACCAGCTGTCCGGGGGCATGCGGCAGCGGGTGCTGATCGCCATGGCCCTGTCGTGCGAGCCCGATCTCCTGATCGCGGACGAGCCGACCACCGCTCTCGATGTGACGGTCCAGGCCCAGGTGCTCGAGCTGCTGGCCGGGCTCCAGGAAGAGCTCGGCATGGCGGTGCTGCTGGTCACACACGACCTGGCGGTGGTGGCCGAGACCTGCGATCGGACCATCGTCATGTACGCCGGCGAAGTGGTCGAGTCTGCGGACGTCACGGCCCTGTTCCCCGACCCTCGGCATCCCTACACCGCTGCCATGCTGGCCAACCTTCCCGGTCTCCATCCCGGAGAGCCGTTGCGGCCCATCCCCGGCATCGTCCCTCCCCGCCACGCCCTCCCGGCCGGATGCTGGTACTCGCCTCGCTGCGAGCACCGGACCGACGCCTGCGGTGCGACCCACCCGCAGCTGGTCGACCTCGGTACCCGGCGGGTTCGGTGCCTGCGGGCCGACGAGCTGGATCTGCCGGGGGTCGGCCGGTGAGCGGGGCAAGGCCACCCATCCTCCGGGTCGAGGACGTGTCGAAATCGTTCCCGGCCTCGCGGGACCTGCTCGGTCGGGTCACCGCCCGGCTCCAGGCTGTGGTGGGGGCGTCGTTCGAGGTCGCAGCCGGTGAGACCCTTGGGCTGGTCGGCGAGTCCGGGTCCGGCAAGTCGACGCTCGGCCGGCTCGTGATGCGACTGATCGACGCCGACCGCGGCCGGATCATCCTCGACGGTGCCGATATCACCGATGCCGACCGTCACGAGCTCCGGGCAGCCAGGCGGAAGATGCAGATCGTGTTCCAGGATCCGCAGTCCTCGCTCGATCCGAACTGGATCGTCGGCGACATCATCGCCGAACCGCTGAGAGCCAACGGGGTCGTGAAGAGCGAGCGTCACGAGATCGTGGCCCGCCTGCTGGAGGAGGTCGGCCTCGAGCCGGCCCACCGATCACGCTATGCCTACGAGTTCTCGGAGCTTGTGGTGTGTGACGAGCCGGTCTCGGCCCTCGACGTCTCCACCCAGGCCCAGGTCCTGACGCTCCTCGAGCAGCTCAGGGATCGGCTCGGCCTCGCCTACCTGTTCATCGCCCACGACCTCGCCGTCGTGCACCACATCAGTCACCGGATCGCCGTGATGTACCTCGGGCAGATCGTCGAGATCGGGCCGGCCGACGAGGTCTACCATCGGCCCCGTCATCCCTACACCGAGGCGCTGCTGTCGGCCATCCCGAACGCCGATCCTGCGGCCCGGCGGAATCGGATCATCCTCCGGGGCGAGATGCCGAGCCCGGTGGACCCGCCACCCGGCTGCCGGTTCCAGACCAGGTGCGCCTATGCCATGGACGTCTGTAGGACCGACGAACCTGCCCTCAGCAGCCAAGACGGCATCGACGTCGCCTGCCACCTCCACGACCAGGGGCCGACCCTGTCCGGTGCGACCGTCGTCGACCTCGCACCGCCGATCTCGACCGACCTAGACCGATAGCACCGACGAGGGAGTACGGATGTCCGACACGACCGCCCAGACGATCCACGAAACGGCCGATCGACTCAGGAACTGGGGCCGCTGGGGTGAAGCCGACCAGCTCGGCACCCTGAACTTCATCACCCCTGAGAAGATCCAGGAGGCGGCGAGCCTGGTGAGGACGGGCCGGGTCATCTCGATGGGGCTCCCCTACGACAGCCGGGGCCCCCAGGTCCGACCCGGTGGGAGAAGCAACCCGATCCACGCCATGGTGCTCTCGGGAGCGGATCAGGCAGTATCGGACGACGGGCTCGGGCTGCCCCACGGCATCGGCTTCTCGGACGACATGATCACGATGTACCTGCAGTGCGGCACCCAGTGGGACGGCCTCGCCCACTGCTTCGATCGAGGCAGGATGTACAACGGCTTCGCTGCGGCGGACGTGACCTCGTACCGGGGCGCGGTCAGCAACGGGATCGAGCACATGAAGGATCGGGTCGTCACCAGAGGCGTCCTGCTCGACGTGGCGCGGGCCAAGGACCAGGAGATGCTCGCACCCGGGTACGCCATCACGGTCGACGATCTCGACGCCACCATCGAGGCCCAGGGGCCGACGTCCACGGTCGGTACCGGTGATGCGGTGCTGATCAGGACCGGGCAGATGGACCACTGCCTGGCCAACGGCTGGGGGACCTATGCGGGAGGCGATGCCCCGGGGCTGTCGTTCTGGACCGCCGACTGGCTGCACGACTCCGAGATCGCTGCGCTGGCCACCGACACCTGGGGCGCCGAGGTCCGGCCGAACGAGCTCGAGGGCAGTTTCCAGCCGCTCCACCAGGTCATGATCCCGAACATCGGCCTGCTGGTCGGCGAGATCTTCGATCTGTCGGTGATCGGTGAGGTCTGTGCCCAGGACGGGATCTACGATTTCCTGTTCGTCTGCCCGCCACTGGAGATCACCGGCGCAGTCGGATCGCCGATCACGCCACTCGCCATAAGGTGAGTCGGAGCGGCCGAGCGGGAGCGGCTCGACCGGCCCGCCTACACTCCAGCCATGGCAGACTCACCGTTCCGCATCGAGCGCACCGAGGCAGGGATGCAGTTCACGTTCGACGTCACCGCTCGAACGGCCACCCGCCAGCTCAAGAAGGCCAGCTTCGGCGAGTTCGAGATCCTCTGCGACGAGAGCGCCGCCATCGGCGGCGACGACACCGCCCCACCCCCCTTGGCGTACTTCGGCGCGGCCCTCGCCTTTTGACTGCTCACACAGCTCGCCCGTGTCGGCGAGGCCCGCAAGCTCGACATCACCTCGGCCCAGCTGACCGTGACCCCCGCCTTCGTGATGGCCGGGTCGATCCTGGCCGACACCGCCGCTCATCGGTTGGAACGGATCGAGACCGCACTGGCGATCACCGCCGACGGTGACGTCGGTGAGATCGCCGCCGCGGTCGACCAGGCGGAGCGGATGTGCTTCGTGCTCGATGCGCTGCAGCGAGCGCACCCGGTGACCAGATCGACCTCGGTCAACGGCGCTGCGCTCGATGGGTCATCGACGTGATCGAGTCGGTCGGTCAACCGTCCTCTGAAGCCGGCTCGACATGGGGATCGCCCGGCTTGACCTCGTGGAGGAGCCCGTCGGTCACGTCGTAGACGAAGCCCCGTATGTGCTCCTTGTGGGCCACGAACGGGCTGATGAGCAGCCGCTGGATCGATTGCCGGACATCGTCGTACGGGTCGGTGAAGCTCTCGAGCGACCACCAGGGCTTGATGCCGACCTCGGCGTTTAGCTCGGCTCGGAACACCGCCTCGTCGACCTTCTGCAGCCCGCAGTCCGTGTGGTGCACCAGCAGGATCTCCCTGGTACCGAGGAACCGCTGGGATAGGCACAGCGAGCGGACGACGTCGTCGGTTACGACGCCGCCGGCGTTGCGGATGATGTGGGCGTCGCCGTTGGCCAGGCCGAGAACGGCGAGCGCGTCGATCCTGGCGTCCATGCAGGCCACCACGGCGAGGTGTCGCTTGGGCTCGGGCTGGAGCTGGTCGTCGTGGGAGTCCTCGGCATACGCCGCATTGCGAGCGAGGAGCTCGTCGGCGCTCGGGCTGAAGGCAGCGGTCATGAATCGGATCTCCTGTCGTTCGATCGTGGTGGCGGATCAGCGGTGGCCGACCGGTCGTCGGTAGTAGCCGACGAGCCACGAGCTGACAGGCCGAGCGGCGGGATCACAGGTCGAGGACCTCCTCCAGCACGTCGCCGAGCCGGTCGGCGAGCTTGCTCCTCTTGTCCTTCTTGTCGCCCTTGCCCTTCTGGGTCCGATGCCGGAGCGGATCGCCGTGCGGGCCGTGGAGATCATCGAGCGGTTGGGGCTGCGCTGCGGCCGGTCGCCCGCCGGCGAGGTAGGGATCGGGGGCCGGGTCGTCGGCCACCAGTCGATCGAGCTCGCCGCGATCGAGCCAGATCCCCCGGCACTTGGGACAGATGTCGACCTCGATGCCGGCCCGGTGGGTGACGTCGAGCGTCTGGTCGATGCAAAGGGGGCAGTTCACGGTTCGGTACTCCTCGGTTCGTCGGCGTTCGGGGCCGTCACAGATCGGCCAGTTCTTCGTGGGCTGCCACGGCGGGCCGGGCGGCGGGGGTGGTTGGTGGCGGCGGAACATCAGCTTCGTCTCCGTCTGGCCCGCAGCTCTGCGGGGGCGAGCTCGTCGACCGTGAGGCGGCTGCCGGGCGTGGTCCGGTGGACGGCCCTGAACAGGAGGTGCACCCCGACCGGGAGGGTCAGAACGAGCGCGGCGGCCGCCACCACCAACTGGGCGGACGCCGACCACCCCAGCTCGATCCCGGCTCCGGCCGACACCAACAGGAAGGCGACCGGACTGGCCTTGCCGGCGGCGTGGAACCGGGCGTATGCCGTGCCGAAGCGGAGCAGGCCGATGCCGGCAAGGGCGGCGATGGTGGTTCCTGTGAGGATCAGGACGGTTGCAGCAGGGTTCATGGTCGTGCGCCTTCGTGCTCGATGAATCTACTGGCAGCGACGGTGGCGGTGAAGCCGATGATGGCGATGACGACCAGCAGGTTGAGGTAGGTGGTGTCCCCGGAGTCGGCGGCATGGGTGGCGATGGCCCCCATGAGGCTGATGAGGGCCACGTCGAGCGCGATGACGCGGTCGGCGAGGCCGGGGCCGATGAGCAACCGGACCCCGGCGCACCCGGCGGCGACCACGAATCCGGCGATGGCGATCACGATCATCGAATCACTTCCTCCGGTCCGAGTGGCCGGTTGCGGTGCTGTCCGGCTCTGCGCCGGGCGAGTGGTCCGAGCCTCCCGTCACCGGGAGGGCGGCACAAGCCAGCCCGGCCAGCTCCTGGACGTGGTGCTCCAGCCCTCGACGGCGGTCACCGTGGAGCAGGTGCAGGTAGAGCGTGCCGGTGTCGGGGTCGGCGTCGACCACTGCGGTGCCGGGCGTGACGGTGATCGCCACGATCAGCAGCAGCAGGTGGCTGCGGGTCTCGGTCGGCACCCGGACCGCGATGATGGCCTCGTCGGTCCTGTCGCTCGGGGTGAGGATCTCTCGAGCCACCGTGACCGTCGAGATGACGAGATCGACCGCGACGAGGGCTGCGAACCTCGCGAGGGGCCGGAGCCGCACCCCTCCCCTGCCGGCGGTTCCGACCCCGCTGGCGGTCACCGCGGCGGCGAGCAGCGAGCCGGACGCCAGATTGGCGACGCTGACCTCGCCCCACAGCGCGCACCACACGAACACCAGCGAACCGGCGGTGATCACCTGACGGATCGCGACCCGACGCATCAACCGAGCACCTCCCCGATGTACGCCGCCGGGTCCACGAGCTCGACCGAGGCCCGCTCGCTCATGGCCCACAGCGGACCGGCCAGGACGGCGATCGCGAGGGTGGCGGCGACGGCGACACCGGTGGCGGCCTCCATGGTGCGTCGGCCCGCCTCGGTGGGGCTGACCGGGGTGACGGTCCGCCGGTCACCGGCCGATTCCTCGCCCCAGAACACGCCGAGCCAGATCTTGGTCATCGACAACAGGGTGAGCACGCTGCCCACGAGCGACACGACGACGATGGGAGTCGCCACCTCGGCGATGCCCGCGTCGACCAGGGCGAGC
>JAHELU010000235.1 GCA_024644005.1 Acidimicrobiales bacterium
GCGGGTCGGCTGCCCGGCGCCGACCAGCGGGTCCTCGATGCGGTGACCGCGGCGTTCGCCGGCCCGGCGCCCCGGCTCGTCGACTTCTTCTGACCGACCGGTCACCGCCGCTCGCCTGGCCACGGGCCGGCAGATGGTCAGCGACGGGCCTGCCCGACGGCATAGAACGCCACCGCAGCAGCCGACCCCACGTTGATCGAGTCGGCGACCCCCGACATCGGGATCCTGACCCGCCGGTCGCAGGCTGCCATCGTGGCCTCGGTCAGGCCGGGTCCCTCGGCCCCGAGCAGCAGCGCCACCCGGTGATCCTGGTCGAGCTCGAGCGCATCGATCGGCTCGGCCTCGGCCGATGGCGTGAGGGCCACGAGCTCGAAGCCGGCGTCCCGCAGCGGCGCCAGTCCGCCGGGGAACGGGTCCAGCCGGGCGTACGGGGTGGCGAACGCCTCACCCATCGACACCCGGCCGCAGCGACGGTAGAGCGGATCGCAGCACGTCGGGTCGAGGAAGTAGGCGTCGACGCCGAGTGCGACCGCACAGCGGAGTATGACCCCGAGATTGGTCGGGTTGTTCACCCCTTCGATCACGGCGACGGTCCTGGCTCCAGCCGCCGCCTGGGCGAACGTGGCAAGCTCACGGCGGGCGAAGCAGGCCAGCACCCCCCGGTGGAGGTGGTACCCGGTGATCCGCTGCAGCACCTCCGGTCCCGCCGCGTAGACGGGGAGCTCTGGATCGATGACGGCCGGCAGCGGCTTCGTGCGCTTGGCGTCGACGAGCAGGCACCGCAGCCGGTAGCCGGCCCGCAGCGCCCGCTCGACGACCACGTCACCCTCGGCCACGAACACCCCGGCCATGTCACCGTCCGGCTGCTCCCGCCGCCTGCGGAGCACGTGGTCCCGCAGGCCCTGGAACACCGCGATGCGGGGATCGTCCGGGTCGTCGACGGCGATCCTCACCACCGGGAACGTATCAGGTGCCGTACCGCTTGACGTCGGGCCCGACCAGCTCGGAGAACAGCTTCAGTATCTCGCCCTCGTTGGCGTGGCGGCCGGTCTCGCCCTTGCTGTAGAGCACGTCGCCGTCGACCGTGACATCGAACACGCCCTTGTCACCGGTGACGAGGGTGAGGTCTTCGATGACGTGCTGGTAGTTCGAGAGAAGATCGTTGGTCGCGCTCACGGCGCGCTCGGAATAGTCTCAAGGGACGCAGTACGTGATCGCAATCTTGTGAGCCATGGAGATGCAGCGTAACGGATCGGGCGCCGGCGCGATCGATCGGGCGGGTCGAGGTCGAACCCGGCTACTGTTGGGCCCATGAAAGCGACCGTCGTGTACGAGAGCCTCACCGGCAACACCGCCGCCGCAGGCAGGATGATCGCCGCTGGTCTGACCGCGGCCGGGATCGAGGCGGTGGCCTGCCCCATCACACACGTCGATCTGCAGTCCCTCTCGGAGTCGGACCTGGTGGTGGTCGGCAGCTGGACCGACGGGCTGTTCTTCTTCGGTCAGAGGCCGGGCCGGGCCGGTCGCCTGGCCAAGCTCCCGGTGATCGACGGGAAGCAGGCGGCCGTGTACTGCACATATGCCCTCGACGCCGGCAAGACGCTGTCCAAGCTGGCCCGGGTGGTGCGGATGCGGGGTGGCGACGTCATCGGCGGCTACGCCATCAAGCGCCAAGATCTCGAAGGGGGAGCGGCGGAGTTCGTCGATCGGCTGCTGGCGGCGCTCGAGGTGGCCGAGGCCTGAGGCCGCCGGCCCGTTCGGCACGACGACGAGCTCACCAACCGGGCGGCCTGACGAACCCGCCCCCGATCCGCTCGATCATCCTGGCCACGGCCAGCGTGGTCCGGTCCTCGAGGAAGGGCCCGACCACCTGCAGCGCCATCGGCAGTCCGCTCGTGTGCAGCCCGATCGGGATCGCAGTGGCCGGGAGGTACACGAGCCCGAAGAGCCCGACCCATCGCATCTGGTCGGTGTAGGGCCGGGGCCGGCCGGCCACGGAGATGACCCGCTCGCTCATCGGCTCCGAGTGGTCGTGGGGGATGGCCACCGTGGGGGAGATGGGTGCCAGTACGACGTCCCATCGCTCGAAGAACGCTCGCCAGCGGGCCCGCAGCTGGAGCCGGCTCTCGTTGGCCGACAGCCACTGTCGATGCCGGATCGTCGCCCCCTCGATCCCCAGGCCGCCGGGCAGCCGGTCGACCTCCCGCAGCCGCTCGGCCATCTCCTCGATCTCGGCCCGGGTGTAGCCACCGCACATCGCACCGCCGAGCAGGGTCAGGAACGTCCGATCCGCCTTTGCGAAGTCGAAGCCCTCCGGCCTGGCCTCGGTGTCGACGATGGCGCCCTCCTCGGCCAGGCGCTCGGCCGTGGCGAGGATCGCCCGGGAGATCTCGCGGTCGACCGGGCAGTAGGGATCGTCGGCCAGCACCGCCACGCGGAGGCCGGAGGGATCCGATCGTCGGGGCGGCGGGATCGACAGCGACCACGCGGTGGCCTGCCAGTCGTCCGGCCCGGCCATCAGGTCGAGCGCGGCCTCGCAGTCGTCGACGGTCCTGGCCATGGGACCGATGACGGCGATGTCGGCCTGGGTCAACGTGCCGGGCGGCCCCGGGATCTGACCGCGGCCGGGGACCACGCCGTAGCTGGGCTTGTGGCCGACGACGCCGCACATGGCCGCCGGGTTCCGGATCGAGCCGGCGATGTCGCTCCCGATCTCCAGCGGCGTGAAGCCGGCAGCCAGGGCTCCGGCCGAACCACCGGAGCTACCGCCGACGGACCGCTGCGGGTTCCAAGGGTTGTTGGAGGTCCCGAACACGTCGTTGTAGCTCTGCACGTCCCCCGCATAGCGGGGCAGGTTCGTCTTGGCGAAGACCACCGCTCCTGCCGCCTTCAACCGGGCCACCGAGACGGCGTCGACCTCGGCGACGTGGTCTGCGAGCTCGGTGGCCCCGGACGTCGTCCTGAACCCCGCCACCATGAGCGAGTCCTTGATCGTGATGGGCACGCCGGCCAGTGGCCCGAGCCGGGCGGAGCGGGCCGGATCGATCCGGGCGGCGTCGATCTCGGCCGCCGACGCCCTCGCCAGGTCCAGATCCTCCGTCACGACGACGTTCAGCTCCCGGTTGCGGGCCTCGACCCTGGCCGCCGCCGCTTCGAGCGCCTCGACCGCCGAGAGCTCGCCCCGTCGAAGCCGGCGGGCGAGGTCCAGTGCGGAGAGGTAGGCGATGTCGTCGGCGAGCGGTCCAGCTTCGTTGGCGGCGGTTCCGCCGCCGTCGGCTGCCGTGGTCATCGGTTCACGCTACCGGCGATGGGCCTGCGCCGGGAGTTGTCGGCCGAGAGCCACCCTGCGGTGACCAAAGCCGGGTAGGGTCGGCGAACCGCGATCCGGGGATGGGCCGGATCGGATTCGGAATGGAGACCTCCTCATGTCGCGGATTCGGACAGCCACGGCGCTGATCGCCGGTCTACTCGTCGTTGCGGGCTGCGCGAACCGACCGAGCGCGGACGAGCTGACCGAATCCATCCTGACCGCGGCCGAGGGGGATCCGACCATCAGCGTCACACAGGAGGAAGCGGCGTGCATCGCCGGCCGGCTGCTCGGCAGCGACCTGTCGGACACCACCATGTCCGGCCTCGCCGAGGACTTCGACAACCCCGAGGTGCTCACGGCCGAGGTGTCCCGGGTGGAGCCGGCGGTGGCCGACGCCGCGGCGGCCTGCATCGGCGGCTGAGCGACCGGCGCAGCGAAGGCGGACCGAGTCATCGACCCCTCATCCCGAGCACCGGACCGTGACTCGCCCGGCCGCGCCCCGCTCCGTGGGTTGCGAGCCGAGCTCGTCGTCGACGATCGGGTCGAAGGAGCCAGACGGCAGGGCCGGCCGGTGGTGGCGCTCGAGACCACCATCTTCTCCGAGCTGGGCCTCCCGCCGCCCGCCAACGCCGAAGCCCTCCGACGGGTGCTCGAGGCGATCCGGGCCGGTGGCGCCGTCCCCGCGCTTACGGCGGTGCTGGACGGGCGGCTACGGGTCGGGGTCGAGCCCGGCAGCCACGCCGTGATCTGCGGCCCGGCCAGGAAGGTCGCGGCCCGGGATCTGGCCATCGCGGTCGCCCAGGGCTGGGCGTACGGGGCGACGACCGTCTCGGCCAGCCTGGCCGTGGCCGCCGCGGCCGGCATCGAGGTGTTCAGCACCGGGGGCGTCGGTGGCGTCCACCGGGGATGGGCGGAGACCGGCGACATCAGCGCCGACCTGGGGGCGCTGGCCAGCCATCGGGTGGTCACCGTGTCGGCCGGGGCCAAGATCTTCCTCGACCTGCCGGCCACCCTCGAGCACCTCGAGACGCTGTCGGTCCCGGTCATCGGGTGGCGCTGTGACGAGCTGCCGGCCTTTCACGCCCCGACGAGTGGGCTGCCGCTGTCGGCCAGGGCCGACACCGCCCGGGAGGCGGCCGACATCGCCCGCCTGCACTGGGCCATGGGCGGGGGAGGGGTGCTGGTGGTGGCCCCGGTACCCGAGGCCGACGGGATACCGCTCGATCGGCTCCGCGACCTGGTGGCCAGGGCCCTCGCCGAGGTCGAAGGCCTCCAGCTGTCGGGGCCTGCGGTCACGCCGGCCGTGCTCGAACGGCTCGGCCAGCTGACCGACGGCCGGACCGTGCGGGCCAACCTCGCGCTGGCCGAGAACAACGCTGCGGTGGCCGCGGCCATCGCCACTGCGCTGGTCGTTCCGGCCGATCGATGAGCTGCGCCGGTTCGGGCCGGCCGAACGGGCGATGGGCGGCACGGGCGCTGCGCTCAGGGATTGTCGACGTCGAACGGGTCGCACAGCTCGGGGTCGCCGTTGTCGAAGCCCTGCTTGAACCACCGGACCCGCTGCTCCGCCGACCCGTGGGTCCAGGTGTGGGGATCGATCCGCATGCCGGCCTGGGACTGGATCCGATCGTCGCCGACCGCGGCCGCGGCCTGCAGGCCCTCTTCGATGTCGCCGGCCTCGATGATCGGCCGGCCGGTGGTCTCGGTCAGTCGCTGGCTGGCGGAGAATGCCCACACGCCGGCCAGGCAGTCGGCCTGGAGCTCCTGGCGGATCGAGTAGGCGTTCTTGTTGCCCGGGTCGCGGGACTGGGCCTCCCTGACCGCTTCGCTGATCCCGGTGATCGACTGGATGTGATGACCGACCTCGTGGGCGATCACGTAGGCCTGGGCGAAATCGCCGGGGGCGCCGAACCGCCGGCTCAGCTCGTCGTAGAACGCGAAGTCGACGTAGACCTTCTGATCGGTCGGGGCCGGGCAGTAGAACGGCCCGACGGCGGTCGTGGCCCGCCCGCAGCCACTGTCGACGACGTCCTCGAAGATGACGAGCGACGTGGGCTGGTCGCCGAGGCCCGGCCGGTCGAAGTACTCGTCCCAGGTGTCCTGGATGTCGAACATCAGGAACTCCATGAACTCCTTGGTGTCAGCGTCGGGATCCACGACCTCCTCGCCGCTGACGTCGACCGCGCCGGCCGA
>JAHELU010000236.1 GCA_024644005.1 Acidimicrobiales bacterium
TCAGGAACTGCTCAACGTTCCGTTCGGCGAGATGATCAAGGAGATGGCCCTGGCCATCGCCGAGGCCCAACTCGAGCTCGACCTCAACTCGATCCAGGTCGCCACCGCGCTCGCCCAGACCACCCTCGAGCCGGACACGGTGGTGGTCGCAATGGAGGAGGAGGTGAACGAAGACGGTGAGGTGGTCAAGAGCACGCCCGTGCTGAACGCCTCCGAGCTGTCGCTGCTGGCGTTCGGGCTGAACCCGACCTTCTACCAGTTCTCCGAGTCGGTGATCGACGTCAAGATGGAGATCACGATGCGGTCGAGCCGTGAGTTCAGCCTCGGCACCAACACCAGCTTCAGCGTCCGCAACAAGTTCCAGGTCAAGTCGGACCTCCAGACCGGCGGGCTGGCCAGCTTCCTCGTCGGCAAGGCCAAGACCTCGATATCCAACACGACCACGACGGCCTTCAGCACCTCGATCAACGCCCGGTACAAGAGCAAGTTCAGCGTGGAGGCCCACGGCACCAGCCAGCTCAAGACCACCCTCGTCCCCGTACCGCCACCGGAGCGCTCGATCCCGAGGATCCGGACGACGGTCACCTCGGACGACGGCTGATGGCCGATCCGGTCAGGACCACCCGTGAGCTGCTCGAGGTGCCGTTCCCGCTCCTGTTGAGCCAGGCCGCCGAGGCCGTGGCCGAAGCGCAGGTGGCGCTCGACGAGTCGTCGATGCGGCTCCAGGCGCAACTCGACGAGCTGACCGCGGCGGCCATCGCCGACAGTGGGGACGAAGCGAGCGGCCTGGCCCGCTACCAGGTCGACGCCACGTGGTACCACATCCCGGAGGTGGAGATCGACGTTCGCATGGCACTGACGATGAAGATCGAGGAGGAGACCCGCAGCGACGGCCGCCGGGTCCTCCGACCCCGGCTCCGATCGGTGCCGTACAACGTGACGTCGAGCCGCCAGAGCACCCTCGAGGCGACCGGCACCAGCGCGGTCAAGGCCAAGATCGTCTCGGTTCCCGCCGCCCAGCGCTCTCAGTGAGGCGGGACCATGCCGACCGACAGGGATCGCATCAAGCAGCTCCAACAGCGGGTCGACGAGGTGACCGGTCAGCTGGAGAAGGTGTCGTCGGAACGGCTCCGGCTGGAAGCTGACCGCAAGGAGCTGATCAAGGCGAGGGACGCCCTCGGCGCCGAGCTCGAGGCGACCAAGGCCGAGTTGGACGAGCTCCGGGTCGAGCGACCGGCCCTGACCTTCGATCAGCTCGGCAACCAGCTCCGCCAGGGGCTGGCCGCCGTCGACGCCGTCGACCCGGGAACCGGCTCGTCGTACCAGGCGAGGTCGGCCACGTTCGAGCTCAGGGTGGCGATCGACAGCGACGGTGAGCAAGCGGTGCTGCGCCTCCCCGCCATCGGCGAGGCGGTCGATCCCGGCCTGCTCGGGACCTTCAAGCTCGAGATCGGCAGAGCCAGCGACGCCGATCCCGATCTGACCGGCCTGGTGCTCGTGCCGACGCTTGCGGGTGCAACCGCCGAAGGGGCCGCCGACCGACTGGCCAGGGCCGGACTCGACGTCGGCGAGACCACGGCCAGAGCGGCGTTCGGGCCACCCGGATCGGTGGTCGAGCAGGATCCGGAGGGCGGCGCCTACGTCGAGCCGGGTACCACGATCGACCTCGTCCTGGCTGCGTCCGAGGTCACGGTGCCGGATCTGAGCTCGCTCACCCTCGACGGTGCCGCCGACCGACTGTCCGCTCTCCGGCTCGCCGTCGGCGACGTCACCCGCCACCCGAGCGACGACCAGACCGGGACGGTCATCGATCAAGATCCAGCGGCTGGCCGGTCGGTGCCGGTCGGCTCCGCGGTCGACCTGGTGGTCGCCGCGCCCGCCGAGCGTGAGGTGCCCGACCTGTCGGGCATGACGAAGGTCGGGGCCGAGCAGGCGCTCGCCGAGGCCGAGCTTCGCCTGGGCCGGGTCGACGAGCGGACGAGCGACAAGGAACCGGGTACGGTCATCGACCAGCGGCCCGCCGCGGGTTCGATCGTGGGGCGCGACAGCGCAGTGGCCGTGGTGGTGGCCAAGCCACCGGTACGGCGGGCCAGACCCGTGCCGGACGTCGTGGGGCGCACGAGGTCGGAGGCCGACGAGGTGCTTCGAGCGGCCGACTTCGCTCCCGAGATCATTGGCACGCGGCCGTTCGAGAACGGCGCCGATCCCGCCACGTTCGACACGATCGTGGAGCAGGAACCGCAAGCGGGTACGCCATCGGCGGCGGCGGAGGTCGGCCTGGTGGTGGTGGCCAGCGGGGAGCCGACCGAGGTCCTGCCTGGAATCGGTCCGGCCATGGCGAGACGGCTGGCCCGCGCCGGCATGCGAACGGTCGGCGACGTCGCCCACAGCGACCCGGTCCGCATCAGCGAGGCGACCGGCACGAGCCTCGTCCGAGCCGAGGCGATCCGGGACGCCGCAATCGCCCGGAACAGGCGGGAGCGCTGATCGGACCCGAATCCGGCCGGATACGCAGAGCCGTTCGGACACCAGAGCTGTTCGAACACCAGAGCTGTTCAAACACGGAGTTGTCCGTATGTTTGGACCTTCGGGGTGGCGGTAGAGTGGACCCGTGAGCATCATCCAGCGCCTGCTGCCACCGGACCCCCGGCTGTTCGGTCAGGAGCCCGACTACCGGTTCACCCTGGCCAACGAGCGCACGTTCCTGGCGTGGGTCCGAACCTCGCTCGCTCTCGCCGCCGGTGGCCTGGGCGTCGTGAGCCTGCTCCCCGACCTGCTGGGCAGCGAGCTGTTGGGGATCCTGCTGCTCGGGCTCAGCGTGGCCACCGCCGCAAGCGCCTATCGGCGGTGGGCCCGCAACGAGCGGGCGATGCGGTTGGGCCAACCGCTCCCGCACTCCCGACTGCCGCAGCTGATGGCCGCCGGTACCGCATTCGTGGCCCTCGTCGCCACCGTCCTGTTCGTGCTGGATCGGGTCCAGTGAGCGATCGCTACGACCCTCCTGCGACGTCTCCCCAGCCCGGTCTCGGCGAGCCGGCCGGTCTGCAGCACGAGCGAACGGCGCTGGCCTGGGAGCGAACGGCGATCGCCATGATGGTGGCCGGTGTCGCGCTGGCCAGGTTCGCTGCGGTCGATGCCCACCTGGCGGTGACCACGTTCGGTTTCGCCCAGGTCCTGGCCGGGGGGATCCTGCTGCTGTGGGCCGGCCGCCACCACGACGAGTTGCACAACCCGGCGTTCCCAGCCAGCGCGGTACCCAAGCTCGCCCTGGCGAGGACGATCGGGATCGGCACGGTCGCTTTCACCGCCGTCGCCTTCGGGCTCGTCGTGCTCATCGCCATCGGTCGATGACGGGCGGGGTCCCATCAGACCGCCCCACACACGATGCTACGGTAGCGAGGGTGACGGGATTGCTGGCCGACTACGAGCCGACGGATGGGTACGACGAGGCCTTCGACGCCCCTGCGACACCCCGCCCCCACTACCGGCGGGTCGTCGAGCGCTTCGCTGCGCTCACTGGTGACGATGCCAAACGGATCGAGGCCGTCGTCGCCGCCGAGTTCCAGCGGCAGGGCATCACCTTCACCGTCTACGACGACGACGAGGGGACCGAGCGGACCTGGCCGATGGACCTGTTCCCCCGGATCATCGAGGCCGCCGAGTGGCAGGACATCGAGCGGGGACTGGCCCAGCGGGTGACCGCACTGAATCGATTTCTCGACGATCTCTACGTCGGCGAGCAGGCCGCGGTCGAGGACGGCGTCGTGCCCCGCTGGCTCGTCACGTCCTCGAAGGGGTTCGAGCGTCATGCGTTCGGCATCCACGTGCCGTTCGGGGCCCGCTGCATGATCGCCGGCATCGATCTCGTTCGGGGGGCGGACGGATCGTTCGCCGTCCTGGAAGACAACCTCCGGAATCCGAGCGGTATCAGCTATGTCCTCGAGAACCGGGCGGCCATGGCCAAGGCCTTCCCCACCCTCTTCGGCGACTACACGGTCCGGCCGGTCGAGCAGTACGGGCAGTGGCTCCGATCCACCCTCGAGGAGGTGGCGCCCCCGTCGGCGGGGGACGCACCGAACGTGGTCATCCTGACCCCCGGCGTCTACAACAGCGCCTACTTCGAACACGCCTTCCTGGCCAGGGCCATGGGGGTCGAGCTGGTCGAGGGCCGGGATCTCGTTGTCGACGATCAGGTGGTCTACACCCGAACCGTCGGCGGGCTGTCGCCGGTCGACGTCATCTACCGGCGGATCGACGACGACTTCCTCGACCCGGTGTCGTTCCGGGCCGACTCGGCGCTCGGCGTGCCTGGTCTGCTGTCGGCGGCCAGGGCAGGCACCGTCACGCTGTGCAATGCCATAGGTAACGGCGTGGCGGACGACAAGGCGGTCTACGCCTACGTTCCCGATCTGATTCGGTACTACCTGAGCGAGGAACCGCTGCTGTCGAACGTGCCGACGTACGTGATGTGGGACGACGATCAGCGGGCCTTCTGCCTCGATCGCCTCGATGAGCTCGTGATCAAGCCGGTGTCGGAGTCCGGCGGGTACGGCATCGTCATCGGACCCCACGCCTCGGACGCTCAATTGGCCGCGGCCAGGGCCGACATCGAGCGCGATCACCGGAACTGGATCGTGCAGGAACTGGTACAGCTCTCCAGCCTCCCGGCCCTCGCCACCGACCGGTTGGCTCCCCGACACCTCGATCTTCGACCGTTCATCCTGACCGGTGAGCGGACGCGGGTGTTCCCCGGTGGCCTGACCAGGGTTGCGATGAGGGAGGGGTCCCTGATCGTCAACTCGTCCCAGGGCGGCGGATCGAAGGACACGTGGGTCCTCGACGACCCGCTGCTGGCGGCGGCCGACGAGCTCGCTGCCGATGAGGCGGCCGCATGATCCTGGCCCGTCACGCCGAAGCGATGTTCTGGGGCGGCCGCCACCTGGAGCGAGCAGAGCAGACCACCCGGTCCCTCGACATCGTGACGCGGGACTCGATGCACTTCCGGGCCTCGCCGAGCCAACCGGAGTGGCAGCTCATCCTCGAGGCGGTGGCCCTCGATCGGGCCTTCGCCGAAACCGGCAGGCCGAGCCAGGCGGCGCCGGTCGCTGAGTTCCTGTTCCTCGATCTCGACAACGACGGCTCGGTGGCCAGCTCGGTGGCCCAGCTCCGGGAGAACATCCGCGCGGTCCGGGACCGGGTCCCGGTGGAGCTGTGGGAGGAGACGAACCGGCTGCACCTGTCACTACGGGAGCTCGGCGGCGTGATGCCGCGGGAGCTGTTCGAGCTGTACTCGATGGTCAGGCGGCGCTGTCATGCCATCAGCGGCGTGATCGCCGAGGCCATGCCACGGGACGACGGCTTCACGTTCCTGGTCACCGGCCGGATGATCGAGCGGGCCATCATGACCTGCCGGACCATCCGCTGCCTGGTGTTGCAGGAA
>JAHELU010000237.1 GCA_024644005.1 Acidimicrobiales bacterium
CACCGGTTCGGCTCGGCCGCCCAGCGGCGGTAGTCGGCGATCGTCATGACCGCAGCTCGGCAGGGGCCGGGACCCGCCGGTGACCGGGAGTCGGGATCGTTGAGGTCTCGGTGGGCGCGAAGACCCGGGGGCCGATCAGCGCAAGGGAGACGGCGGCCAGTCCCACCATGGCGACGGCCTGGGCCTGGACGACGCCGTCGAGATCGCCGCCGAGCAGGAGCAGCAGGACGGTCTGGGCTGCGGCACCCCCGAGCATGATCCGTGGGCCGAGGGAGCGACCGACGCCCACCTCGTAGGCGGCCAGGAGGTTGGCGATGGCCAGCATCGAGGTGGCGACGGCGTACCACGGCAGGTACCTGGCGACCACCACGTACTCCTGACCGAAGACCTGGCCGAGGGCCGCCTCGGCGGCGACCGCCGCTGCGACGACGGCGACGATGCCGATGGCCGCCACGGCCCCGAGCCCGGCGGCAACGAGCCGGCCGGCCCCGGCCCCGGCCTCGTCCCGCTGCGTTGCGGCGGGGAAGATGGTTGTCACCACCGACCACGACAGGAAGAAGACCGCCCGGCCGATGAGCGCCACGCCGGCGTAGGCGCCAGCCAGGGCGGGCTCGAAGTTGCGCTTGACGATCAGGACGTCCTCGTTGTTGATGACGATCTGCCCGGCCAGCAGCAGGGCGACCGGACCCGTCTGGGCGAGGACGGCTCGGAGCTCGTCGGTCGTCGTCCTGCCGCCGGCTCGCCGTCCCTCGGCGATCCGGACTGCAGCCCAGGTCGCCACGAACGAGACCGACAGCCCGAGCGTCGCCCCTTCCACGCCGAGCCCGAAGGCGACCAGGGCCACCGATACGGCGAAGCGGACGATCATCTCGACCACGAACGTCGAGGCCAGGGGGCCGAACCGGAGCCGGCCCTGGAGCACACCCCTACCGACCCCCTGGGCCAGGTAGAACGGCATGCCGATCCCCAGAATGGCGAACGGCCACGGCGAGCGGGTGTTGAAGAAGTCCGACCAGGACGGCGCGCCGACGACCAGGACCGCTCCCAATGCGATGCCGGCGAGCGCCGCCCGTCGCTCCAGCCAGTTGGCCAGCCGATCGGCCTGCTCGTCCGTGCCGGATGCGTGGTGCTGGCCGGAGAAGCGGGCGGCGATCAGCTGCAGGCTCATCGCGATGGCGGTGACCAGCAGCATCAGCGTGACCATGAGGTTGGCGTCCGAGAACTCGCTGGCGCCGAGCCACCGCCCCAGCAACACGTTCAAGCCGTAGTTCCCGACGCTGGCAGCCATCGTGGCGGCGGCCAGTATCGTGCCGCCCGCCAGCATGGCCCTGCCGCCGGTGCGGCGCTCGATCGCCGCCCGATCCACCGTCACCAGCCTCCTTCTCTCACGATGCGGCCAAGGTGGATGACGTGCCAATCGACGACGTCGGCCAGGGCGATCCCGGCCGAGGCGGTGAAGTTGCAACGGCCCATCTCGACGCGACAGATCGGGTCGTCGATCACCTCGACGATGGCGTCGGCCAGGCTCGCCGGGTCGTCGGGGATGAAGTACTGGCCACGGAAGCCCTCCTCCTCGATCACCTCGACGAAGTCGCCGATCTCTGGCAGGACGGCGGCCCGCCCGTAGGTCCCGGCCTGGTGGAGCACCCCCGAGCTGCCGGTCGTGCTCGTGTAGGGGAAGACGACGACCGCCGCCTCGGAGAAGAGCCCGGGCACATCCTCTTCGGCGACGTAGCCGGTGAACCGCACGTTCGGGAGGTCGCCGTATCGATCCTTCGTGTCGTCGAGGTAGCCGACTGCGTTGTTGCTGTCGCTACCGGCGATCACCAGCTCGAGGTCGTCGTAGCCCCGATCCAGCAGGAGCCGGTAGGCCTCGAACAGGACGTCGACCTTCTTGTACGTTCCCCACTTGCCGAAGGCCAGGAGCTGCCGACGGCCGGGCGGCAGCTCGAAGGACGGGACGGCCGGTTCCTCGAACGAGCCGTGTGGGGCGAGAATGGCGTTCTCGACGCCGTAGCGTCGACGGATCAGCTCGACGTAGCGGGGAATCGTCAACGCGACGTAGTCGGCCTGCAGCATCGCCCTGGTGAGGAGGGTGCCGCCGGCGTTCATCACCCGCTCCATCGCGCCCGAGCGGGCGAACCCGGCGTCCTGCAGGTCGACGTTCTCGACGATGTTGTGCAGCACGACGCCGGTCGGCACCCCCAGTCGCCTGGTGACAGCCGGCGTGAGGAGGCCGAGCCCGCCGGCGAGCTTGGTGTCGCCGAACGTGGCGAACTGGAGGTTGAACAGGACGGCATCGACGTCGGCCGCCCGGACCGCCCGGCTGATCGTTGCCACGTTGGTCAGCCGGTTGAACTCCCAGACCTGGGAGGCCGCGACACCCGGCACGGTGGTCGGAGGACCCGAAGGGGTTCGATCGGCGAAGAGCACGACCTCGTCGACCTCTTCGTTGGCCGACAGGGCCCGGGCGAAATGGAGCCCGTACTCGTTCAGGCTGTTGTGCCCCGGCGGGAACGCCGTTACGAACCCGATTCTCATGGACGTCCTCTGGGTAGCGACCGAACTGTCCAGCTGCGACGCGCCGGCAGGGCCCCGGTCGAAGCCGATAACCGGTCAATCGGCACGAACCGCTCGCACCCTGAGCGAGAATGCCCGGGCAGCAACGACCAGGAGCACGACCGACAGCAGCGCCAGCCGGAACGGCTTCGTCGCCCCGAGGGCCACGAGACCCGGGCGGTCGACTGCGGCGAGGTCGGCCGCAGGGTCCAGAACCGCGGCCGCCGGCTTCGGGCTCCCGTCGGCCCGCAGCACGCCGAGGCTGGTCTGCGGTCCGGTTCGCCACGGCAGCGAGCCGGCGTCGGGCGGTGCGACGGCCAGATCCCACAACGTCCAGGCCAGGCGGCCCTCGATCTCCAGCTCTTCGGTCAGGTTCACGATGTCGGCGTAGTAGGCGGCTTGCTCGCTCTCGGTGTGCCCGCCCGGCAACAGCGTGTTCCAGGTCGGCAGGCCGTACTCGGTCAACCAGATCGGCCGTGCGCCGACCACCGCCCGCAACTGCTCGACGATGGCCGGTAGCTCGTCGGGAGGGCCGTAGTGGTGGAACGAGACGATGTCGCCATGGTGGGGTGCGCTCGCGGCGGCAGCGCCGGTGGACCATCCCACGGTGATCGGCGTCTCGGGGTCGAGGGCCCGAACCTGTCGAGCGACATGACCGAGCCAGGCGTGAAGGAGGTCGTCGGTCAGACGGTGGATCCCGATGTCTCGGTCCGGCTCGTTCTTGAGGTCCCAGGTGACGATCGACGGGTGGCCGCCCAGGACCGCCAAGACGCCCGTCACATGGGCCTCGTCGGCATCCCATCGGGCCGGGCGATGGTCGGTGCGGCCGTCGAAGAGCGTGACGATCACGCCGAGGCCCCTCGCCTCGGCCCGATCCAGGAAGTCGACGACCGGGGCCAGCTCGCTCGGGCCGACGTGGCGACCGTTCAGCTCGGCGAAGGGGAGGAAGATCCGCACGGTGTCGAGCCCGAGGCCCTGGATGCGGTCGAGGTCGGAATCGGTGACCCGGGAGTCGTAGTCGGTCCAGAACCTCGCCCAGGGGGTGTCCCGCGGGTAGTAGTTGATGCCGTGGATCCGGTTGGCGGGCCGGCTCGCTGCCGCGCTGGCGGGGTCGGTCCACCAGGCTCCCTCCGCGTCGACGCGGACCCACTGATGAACCCGCCAGCGGCCGTCCTCGAGCACGAGCAGTGCCTCGTAGCGCTCGCTGCTGTCGAACCAGGCCCCGGTCCCGGATCCGGCCGCGATCCCCCGCAGCACCCGGGTGTCCGTGGCCTCCAGGCCGACGATCTGGCCGTCCTCGGCGTAGAAGTCGACCCGCAGGTCGTGGCCGATCTGGTGGATGGGCTGCGAGGTCCGATCCCTGGAGGATGTCTCGACGGCATCGAGGGCCGAAGACGAGAAGTGGGCCTCCAGGCCGCTGGTGTCGCCGGTCTCGGTCGCCAGCGCGAGCTGGGCCCACGCCCGCAGCCAGGCATCCGTGATGTCGAGTCGGGTGAGCGGCTCCATGGGCCGCGGCAGGTTGGGGGCGTCGGGCAGCCACGTCACGGCATCGATCATCTCGGCCGGCAGCTCGGCGGCCTCGTTGAAGCTGTCCTCGGTGACCTCGCTCGTGGACACCGTCGTCTCGAGCCACGCGAGCGCCACGACCGCCAGGGGGGCCAGGACCAGCAACGCTGCGATCACCACGAGCTTCGCCGCCTGGCCGTTCCTGGTCGTTCCGGACGTCATGGCGCCGCCATGTCGGCACCGAGGATCCTGACCGAGATCGGGCCCGTCACGTCGGCCGGGACGAGGAGGGTCGCCGACCCGGAGTCGAGTGGGACGTGCCGCTCGAATCCGCTGGCTCGGACCGTCGCCGTCGTGGCGTCCGGCACGTAGGCCCCGGTCGTGCTCCTCACCGGACCGATGACGACCTGACGACCGACATCGACCGTCTCGACCGACACCGGGAAGGTGGTCAGCGCTGGGGGGAACCGGATGGTGAGCGGTTCGCTGCGCGTGCCCGACGTGGATGCGATCGCCCGAGCCGGGCCCGGTCGCGACGGCGCCTCGACCGTGAACTCGGCCGACCCGTCGACCGAGACGCCGTAGAGCTTGCGGCGACCGGTGCTGCCGGTCAGGTCGAGGGTGACGACGACGCCGTCGGGGATCGTGTTGCCGTAGCGGTCGACGAGGGCGCTCGTCCGCAGCACGGTGAGCGACCGCCCGTCGGCCGGTGGCAGCGGTCCGGTGGGCTCGAGGTCGAACGGCTGGGGTCTTCCGGCCACTTCGACCAGCTCCCGCTCCGGTCCTGCGGCCCGCCCGGCAGCGGGGGCCACACGTGTCGTGCCGGCCGTGAAGGCCGAGGGGATCACCTGGTAGCCGATGAGATCGCTGGTCGACGTGGTCACGGTCTCGGACTCCCCGCCAGGGCGGGTGATGCGGTACTCGACGGTGGTGCCTGCAGCCACCGGGTTGCCGACGGCGTCGAGGGGCACGGCGACGATCATGGCGCGGTGCTCGCCGTCGGCGACGATGGTCCGCGGCCCGAGGTAGCTGACCAGCGGATCGACCGGGGGACCGGGTAGCACGTCGAAGCTCGTGGCCCCGAAGCGTCCTGGCTGAGCGGCCAGCAGCAGCAGCCGTCCCGACTCGGGTCGGTCGGCGGGAGGCAGCTCGAGCGAGATCGCGCCCTCGGCCGGCACGATCACGAACCGCCGCGCCCCGTAGCCTCCGTCGACCACGACCTCGAGCTCGGTCCCGGGCTCGACACCGGTGATCCGGACATCGATCGAGTCACCGGCCGCCACCGTGTCCGGTGCCTCGATCGTCATCGATGAGCGCTCGACGGCCACGACCGGCGGATCGGGAGGACCGGAGCTGATCATCGCC
>JAHELU010000238.1 GCA_024644005.1 Acidimicrobiales bacterium
CGAGGAGCTCGCCGGTAGGGGCGCGACCGGGTGAGCTGCGTGCGGCGGTGAGCATGGGCCAACCCTAGCCCGCTGCTCGGCCGGCCTGGTGAACGGTCTGTGGCCCCGTCTACCCTGACCGCATGGCCCAGGATGCGTTCACCGAGTGGCGGAAACGAGCCGAGAAGGAGCTGAAGGGCCGGCCCGTGGAGGACCTCGAGGTCGACACGCCCGAGCAGATCCCGGTCAAGCCGCTCTACACCGCAGACGACCTCGAGGGGTTGGCCCATCTCGCCACGTTGCCCGGAGAGCCGCCCTTCGTCCGCGGGCCGAGAGCCACGATGTACACCCACCGGCCGTGGACCATCCGACAGTACGCCGGGTTCTCCACCGCCGAGGAGTCGAACCGGTTCTACCGAGACAACCTGGCGGCCGGACAGATGGGTCTGTCGGTGGCGTTCGACCTGGCGACCCACCGGGGCTACGACTCCGATCACCAGCGAGTGGTCGGTGACGTCGGCAAGGCGGGCGTCGCGGTCGACTCGGTCGAGGACATGAAGATCCTGTTCGACGGCATCCCGCTCGACAAGATGACGGTGTCGATGACGATGAACGGCGCCGTGCTACCGGTCATGGCCTGCTACGTCGTGGCCGGCCAGGAGCAGGGGGTCGACACCTCGGATCTGGGCGGGACGATCCAGAACGACATCCTCAAGGAGTTCATGGTCCGCAACACCTACATCTACCCGCCTGCACCCAGCATGCGGATCGTGGCCGACATCGTCGCCTACACGGCCGACAACATGCCGAAGTTCAACTCGATCTCGATCTCCGGCTACCACATGCTCGAGGCGGGGGCACCGGCCGACCTCGAGCTGGGCTACACGCTGGCCGACGGGCTGGAGTACGTGCGGGCTGCTCTCGATGCCGGGCTGGACATCGACGCCTTCGCCGGTCGGCTCAGCTTCTTCTTCGGGATCGGCATGGACTTCTTCATGGAGGTGGCGAAGCTCCGGGCGGCCCGGCTCCTGTGGTCGGAGCTGATGGCGCAGTTCGAGCCGACCGATCCCCGGTCGTCGATGTTGCGCACCCACTGCCAGACGTCCGGGGTCTCGCTGACCGAGCAGGATCCCTACAACAACGTGGTCAGGACCACGATCGAGGCGATGTCGGCCGTGCTCGGCGGCACCCAGAGCCTGCACACCAACGCCTTCGACGAGGCCCTCGGCCTCCCGACCGAGACCAGCGCCAGGATCGCGAGGAACACCCAGCTCGTCCTCGCCGAGGAGTCCGGGATCACCCGCACCGTCGATCCGCTCGCCGGCAGCTACTACGTCGAGCGCCTGACCGCCGACCTGGCCGATCGGGCCAGGGTGGTGATCGCCGAGGTCGAGTCGTACGGCGGGATGACGGCCGCCATCGATCAGGGGCTGCCGAAGCTCAGGATCGAGGAGGCGGCCGCCATGCGCCAGGCCAGGATCGACCAGGGCGTCGACGTGATCGTCGGGGTCAACAAGTACCAGGCCGAGGACGCCGCCACGGTCGACGTGCTCGACATCGACAACAGCGCCGTCCGGGCCCGGCAGATCGCCCGCCTCGACCAGTTGCGCCGCTCGAGAGACGACGCCGCCTGCCGGCGGGCTCTCGAGGCGCTCACCGACGTGGCCCGGGGCGAGGGCAGCCTCCTGGCAGCCTGCATCGAGGCGGCCAGGGCGAGGGCCACCGTCGGCGAGATGTCGGACGCCCTGGAGGTGGTCTTCGGCCGCTATCAGGCCACGACCCGGATGGTGAGCGGGGTCTACGCCGCCTCCTACGACGGCTCTGACGAGTTCGAGTCGGTCCGGGCCGAGGTGGAGCGGTTCGCCGAGGCCCACGGCCGTCGACCCCGGCTGCTGGTGGCCAAGATGGGCCAGGACGGCCACGATCGGGGGGCCAAGGTGATCGCGACGTCGTTCGCCGACATCGGCTTCGATGTCGACGTCGGCCCGTTGTTCCAGACGCCGGCCGAGGTGGCGCAGGACGCGCTCGACAACGACGTCCACATCGTCGGGGTGTCGTCCCAGGCCGCCGGCCACAAGACGCTGGTCCCTGAGCTGATCCACGAGCTGCGGGCCCGCGACGCCGGCCATGTGGTGGTCGTCTGCGGCGGGGTCATCCCGCCCCAGGACTATGCTTTCCTCACCGAAGCCGGGGTGGCCGCCATCTTCGGACCGGGTACCAACATCATCGACGCGGCACGGACCGTGCTGTCGGTCACCGCCGCCCCGGCCTGAGCCCCGGTCCCCCTGGACGCCAACTGCCCATGACCTCTCCACTCGCCCGCTCGGTGCTCGACGGTGATCGCAAGGCACTGGCCAAGGCCATCACCCTCGTCGAGTCGACCAGGGACGACCACAACGTGACGGCCGAGGCCCTGCTGGAGGAGGTGCTCCCGGCCACCGGCCGAGCCGTCAGGATCGGTGTCACCGGCTCCCCCGGCGTGGGCAAGAGCACGTTCATCGACGCCTTCGGCTCACTCGTGCTCGGAGACGATCGTCGTCTGGCGGTCCTGGCGGTCGACCCGTCGAGCGCGATCGGGGGTGGCTCGATCCTCGGCGACAAGACGAGGATGGCATCGCTGGTGTCGAATCCCGATGTCTTCGTCAGGCCCTCGCCCTCCGGCGGCAGCCCGGGCGGGATCGGTCGCCGGACACGGGACGCCATCCTGCTGTGCGAGGCGGCCGGCTACGACACCATCCTCGTGGAGACCGTGGGCGTCGGTCAGTCGGAGACCACGGTGGCCACCGTCACCGACCTGTTCCTCCTGCTGGTCGCCCCCGGCGGGGGCGACGATCTGCAGGGCATCAAGCGGGGGGTGATGGAGCTCGCGGACGTGGTGGTGGTCAACAAGGCCGACGGGGCGCTGGCCGACCTGGCCGACCGGACCGCTGCCGACTACGCCCTGGCCCTCCATCTCATCAGGCCGAAGCGAGCAGGCCGGCGGACGCCCGTGCTGACCTGTTCCAGTACCGAGGGCCGGGGGCTCGACGAGGTCTGGACCTGCCTGAGCGAGCTCCACAGCGAGCTGACCGGGTCCGGGGAGCTGGCCGCGCTGCGCAGGAGTCAGGCGGTCACCCAGCTCGAGCGGGAGGTTCGAGCGGCCCTCTATGCCAGGGCGGCCGACAACGAGTTGTTCCGGAAGCGGCGGGGCGAGCTCGAGCGCTCGGTGGCCGACCACGAGGTCTCGGTGTCGGCTGCGGCCCGCCAGCTCATCGATCTGCTCTGGGCCAACCCCACCGACTGCTAGCAGGGTGCGCACCCTGCTAACCGGCATCGGGGCGGGAGCGGGCCACCAGGCGTTGCAGGTAGCGGCCGTAGTCGTTCTTGAGCAGCGGGCCGGCCAGAGCCACCAGCCGCTCGTCGTCGATCCACCCCATCCGCCACGCCACCTCCTCCACGCAGCCGATCTTGACCCCCTGACGGTGCTCGAGCACCCGGACGAACTCCGAAGCTGCGACGAGCGAGTCGAACGTGCCGGTGTCGAGCCAGGCGAAGCCCCGCCCGAATCGGCGGACCCGGAGCTGGTCCGCTTCGAGGTAGGCCCGGTTGACGTCGGTGATCTCGAGCTCGCCCCGGCTCGATGGTCTGATCTGGCGCGCGACGTCGACGACCTGCTTGTCGAACGCGTAGAGACCGGTCAGGGCCCAGCTCGATGCCGGCTGCGCCGGCTTCTCCTCGATGCCCAGCGCGGCGCCGTCGGCGTCGAACGTGACCACCCCGTACCGCTCGGGATCGGACACCTCCTGGGCGAAGACCGTTGCCCCGGACACCTCCGCCACCGAGGACTGCAGGAGCCCCGCCAGGCCACCCCCGTAGAAGAGGTTGTCGCCGAGGACGAGCAGGCAGCCGTCGCCGGCCAGGAACCGCTCGCCGATGAGGAACGCCTCGGCGATGCCCCTGGGCTCCGGCTGGGTGGCGTACTGCAGATCAACGCCCCATTGGCCACCGTCACCCAGCAGGCGGGTGAAGGCCGGCCGATCCTGGGGGGTGCAGATGATCAGGATCTCCCGGATGCCGGCGAGCATCACGGTCGACAGCGGGTAGTAGATCATCGGCTTGTCGTAGACGGGCAGGAGCTGCTTCGACACCGAGATCGTGAGCGGGTGGAGCCGGGAGCCCGTGCCGCCGGCCAGCACGATGGCCTTCATCGAACCGATGCCTCGGCCGGTGAGGGGTCGCGGCGGTCGAGCTCGGCCACCACCGCTCGCAGCGCCTGCCGCCACGGCGAGAGGGTGTGGCCGTACGCGGTGGCGAAGGCGTCGCTGCTGAGCCGCGAGTCGGCGGGTCGGCGAGCGACCAGCGGGTACCGGTTCGTCGGAACCCGATCGACACGGACGTGGTCCCGGCGCCCGTCGAGCCGAAGCACCTCGTCTGCCACGTCCCACCAGGTCGCGTCGTCCGGAGCGGCCACGTGGAACAGGCCGTGGTGGCGGAGCCCGGCTCGGACCGCCACCGCGATGGCGGCCGCCGACGCGGCGGCCGAGGTCGGGCAGCCACGCTGGTCGTCGACCACCTCGAGCGCCGAGCGGGCCCGGCCGAGCTCTCGGATCGTCCTGACGAAGTTGGTCCCGGTGCTGCTGTACAACCAGGACGTCCTGATCACCAGCGCATCCGGGAGCTCCAGGGCGGCCAACTCCCCGGCCCGTTTCGATCGCCCGTACACACCGAGCGGGTTGACCTGATCGTTCTCCCGGTACCAGCCGGTCGTGGCGCCATCGAACACGTAGTCGGTCGAGATGTGGATCAGCCTGGCCCCGATCGCGTCGACCGCCTCGACGATCGACTCGACCGCCCGGTGGTTGACCAGCATCGCCGTCTCCGGATCGTCCTCTGCACGGTCGACGGCGGTGTAGGCGGCGGCGTTGATCACCAGCCGAGGTCGCCATCGGGTCAGGTAGGCGCGCACCGCCGCCGGGTCCGTGATGTCGAGCTGCTCCCTCGTTGCGGGCAGCACGAACGTCCCCACCGGCCAGGCGAGCTCGGTCAGCGCCGAGCCGAGCTGGCCGGTGGCGCCGATCACGAGGATCCGGTCCAGCTCGGGGCCCGAGTCCGGCGGCGGTGCCACCGGACCATCGAGGAAGATCTCCGAGCCGTCGGACGGCACCGGCTCGGACGGCACCGGCTCGGACGGGCCCCGCTCAGAAGACACAGCCCTGATCCTTCGCCGCCGACAACGACAGCGCTGCGGCATCCTTGGCGGACAGCACCACCGGTCCCGGCCCGACCGGCCAGGCGATGGCCAGCTCGGGATCGCTCCACGCCAGGCTGCGCTCGGCCTCCGGATCGTAGAACGCCGTGACCTTGTAGCTCACGATCGTGTCCGGCTCGAGGGTGCAGAAGCCATGAGCCAGGCCGGGCGGGATCCACAGCTGCTCGCCCCCGAGGTGATCCAGCTCGACGGAGAGGTGG
>JAHELU010000239.1 GCA_024644005.1 Acidimicrobiales bacterium
CGCCCCGAACATCCATGCCAACGACGATGGCTACGACCGCATCGCTGATGCATTCGAGCGGGTGATCGCCGACTCTGAATAGGCGGGGTGTGGTCAGCCAACAGATCAACCGAACCCGGCGCCCTCCCAGCGCGACCTTGCCATCCTCGGTCCTGTGCCGGGTCGCGAGTGCGGGCCGGATCGTGACGGCCGTTGGGGGCGGTGGCCTCCCGGGCCCGCTCCATGTGCTGCCCGAAGCTGCGCATCGCGGCGATCGGCGGGAAGTGGCGGGCGTCGAGGGAGAATGAAGCAGGCCAGCTCGTCGGCGGTCTAGGACCGAGGCGTGATCACTCGGAATCTCTACCCGTTGGCTGTAGTGGGATCGATGATCTTGCCGACCTCGGTCACGATACTCGCAGGGAAGCCGCTGCGTTCAGCGTGCTCATCGATCAGCTCGCGGCCGTCAGCCACGTAGACGCAGAACGTCTTGTCGCCAGCGACATAGCTGTGCTCCCACTGGATGTGCTTGCCCTCCGACTGCATCGCATGCAGCACGCTGTTGGACTGGTCCGCTGCGCCCTTCAACTCCTCACGTGCGGCGGAGCCGATCTCGGGAATCTCCCTCTCAATCACATACCGCTGCATGGTTGCCCCCTCATCTCGTGGACCGCTCACGGTAGCACTCTGCGCCCCGACGAGCGACAGCTCCGTATCGACGTTCGGGGCTCCAGGTCGCCGCCTTCGACAACGCGGCGATCCCGGGCGCCTGGTCCGCCGGAAACGCTTCGTGACCGAAGATCAACGTCGCCCCCTCTGACTGCTCGACCACTCCACCCGAAACCGGCCATCCAACCGACCGAGCCTCGTCGAGTCCACGGCGAGATCAGGCGAGCGCCCTGGCATCGAGGTGCTGGTGCAGGAGGTGCGCGAGCTCGGCGCTGTCGGGGCCGGCACCGCAGATGAAGCTGGAACGTCTGCGACGCACCAGGCCGTGCCCGACGACGTACATCCCAGGAGCGTCGCAGACGACGCCGCCACAGTGCTCGATCCTTCCTCGGCGGTCGAACACGGGGAGGTGGAGCCAGGAGAGGTCGGGCCGGTAGCCGGTGGCGAACAGCACCGAGCGAATACCGGCTCGGTGGAGGTCGAGCTCGAGGAGCGGTGTGCGCCCCGCCACTCTCGTCGGCTCCATCCGCTCCGGTGGTCCCAGCTCGTCGTCGCGGCCGGCGCTCGTCGCCCAGTCGTCGAGCCTGGCGAGGAGGCGATTGGCCTTGAGGTCGGCCAGGGTGCACGTGTTGGCCAGCGAGCCCGAGAACCGGGCGACACCTTCGGCGAGGCCGCCGAGCCGGCCGACGATGGTGATCCCTCTGGCGGCCAGGGTGTCGAGATCGATCGAGCGTCGCTCCGGGGTCCCGACGAGTTGCGGCGACGGGAGGCTCCTGGCCCGCACGATGTCGTCGACTTCGTCGTGGCGCTCGTCCAGGATGCCGGCCCGGTCGGTCCACCAGAAGATGTCCCGGCCCCGGTAGGTGCGGGGCAGGCGCACGTGCTCGCCGACCGAGAGCGTCACCGGTCGACCCGAGCAGTTGATCTCCTCGGCCAGCTGGACCCCGGTGGCCGACGCCCCGACCACCAGAACGCCACCCGGCTCGAGATCGGTGGGGTTCCGGTAGGTCAGCGGGGTATGGACCGCGATTCCCGGCGGCACATCGGCCGCCACCGGCGGCACGGCGGCCAGGTTGCAGGCCCCGGACGCGATGACGACCGCGGCGCAGCGCCAGGGGCCCCGGTCGGTCGCCACCTGGTAGCCGTCGCCGGTCGATGTCACGGCCGTGACGGTGGTCCCGTTGAGCACCGGGGCCGAGACGGCGCTGGCGTAGTCGTCGATGAACGCAGCCACCTCCCGAGCCGAGGCGTAGCCGTCGGGGTCGGGGCCGGCGTAGGCGCGCCCCGGCAGGCGGGTCAGCCAGTTGGGGGTGAGCAGCCGGAGCGAGTCCCAGCGCTCGGTCCGCCATGAGTTCGCCACCTCGCCCCGCTCGAGGACCACGTGGTCGATCGAGCGCTCGGTGAGGCGGCGGCTCATGGCCAGACCGGCGTGGCCCGCCCCGATGATGACGACGGTCGTGTGCATCCCGACCCCTCCTGCCCCGCCGGCTGCCGGCCTCCTCAGGCCACCTCGACGGTGACCGCCGTCGGGTTGGTCACGATGTCGAACACCGCCGAGCGCTTCTGGGACTGGGCCACCAGAGCCTCGATGTCGTCCGGGGAGGCGTTGGCGTCGATGTCGAAGCGGACCCGGATGGCGCTGAACCCGTTGCGGACGTCGGGATCGGCGCCCAGAATGCCCAACACGTTCATGTCGCCCTCCAGGGTGGCGGTGACCGATCGGAGCTGGATCCCCCGGTGCTGCGCCACTGCGGCGACGCCGGCGGTGAGGCAGCTCGCCAGGCCGGCGAGCACGATCTCCACCGGGGTGGCCCCGAGGTCCTGGGAGGCGAAGCACTCGGGGTGGTCGGCCTCGAACGTGAACGTCTTCTTGTGTTGGTGGTCGGTCCCGAGGCCGGAGAATCCCTCGATGGTCGAGGTGCTGTGGGTGCCGTGCACCCAGCTGCAGGTCGCCCGCCAAGTGAAGGCCGCAGCCTCGGGGGCCTCGCTCAGCGCCTCTCGGGCCCCCAGCAGGGCCTCGGTGTTGACGCCGTTGTCGACGGGGGTGTCGGTCATGGTCATGGCAGTGCTCCTTCTGTTCTGGTTGTGGTAGTCGATGGTCGATCAGGGTCGGGTGGCCCAGGCGACGACGAACTCGCCCGGTACCTTGTAGGTGCCGGAGGCCGTCCGGAAGCCGGCCAGCGAATCGAGGTACTCCCGCTCGGCGGCGGCCCGGGTGGGCTGGTCGAAGTGGGCGTAGGCCAGGGCCACCGGCCCACCGAGGAAGGCGGCGCCGATCGCTTGGTCGTCGTCGGCGTAACCGAGCTCGGTCGACAGGCGCTCGTGGTCGACGTCGACGAAGCCGGCCTGCTCCAGCTGGGCGGCCAGCACGCCGGGCCCGCCGAGGGCGAAGAAGAGGGGGCAGACGTCGCTGGTGACGCGGGCGTCGACGATCCCGAACAGATCGGCCCAGCCACACCGTCGCCGCTCGCCCCAGACCGACACCACGATTCGGCCACCGGGCCGGAGCACCCGGCGCATCTCGGCCAGGGCTCGGGCCGGGTCGGGCACGTACATCAGACCGAGCGAGCAGAGCGCCACGTCGTAGGGTCCGTCGACGGTCAGGTCCTCGGCCCCGCACCGCACCCCCTCGACGTTGGTCAGGCCGGTCGAACGGGCCTGGGCCTCGACCTCGGCCACCATGGCTGGCGAGAGGTCGGTTGCGGTGACCCGACCCGACCGGTCCCGGCCGGGGGCACCGCCGGCGACGGCCACGGTCGCGGCCGCCGGTAGGGTCACCAGCCCAGTGCCGCAGGCGACGTCGATGACGTCCTCACCGGCCTCCAGGCCCGCCCGGGTCAACAGCAGGTCCTGGGCCGGAGCCAGCTGGTGCGACCAGAAGCGCTCGTAGTCGGCGACGGCCCGGTCCCAGCCTCGACGCTGCACGAGTCGCTGGCGCCTGGCGTGCATCAGCGATCGCCTCCTGCGGTCGAGGGTCCCGATGGGAGGCGGGTCACCCGGTTGGTCCGGGTGACGGCGTCCAGCACCGGGCTGAGCCGGTCGGCCTCGTCGACCAGTCGCTCGATGGCCTCGACCGGGGCCGGGCTGTCGATCTCGACCCGGTACCCGATCTCGAGGAATCCCGGGGGGTACGCCGAGTCCAGGTCGAGCATGCCGCCGATCGCAGAGTCGGTCGCCACTTCGACCCGGATGCCGTCGACGTGGATCCCGTTGCGGGCAGCCCGGAGCCGGTATCCCATGGTCAGGCAGCTGCCGAGGGCCG
Organism: Acidimicrobiales bacterium; assembly: GCA_024644005.1. Taxonomy (GTDB): domain Bacteria; phylum Actinomycetota; class Acidimicrobiia; order Acidimicrobiales; family SZUA-35; genus JAHELU01. The sequence continues at coordinate 3,908 of JAHELU010000239.1, forward strand.
CCCGCAGCAGTGCGCTCGGGGTCGGTCCGCTGTCGTCTCCCCCGAGGACCGGGCCGAGGTCTGTCTCGACCGCGTGTCCGCCCTCCTGGCTGACGCACCGGAGGCCATCGGTCGACGTGGTCGTCGAGACCATGGTCGAGCTGCCGAGGGTCGGCTTGCGCTGGACTGCGCCTTCCAGCCGGGTGACGGCCAGCCGGATCCGGTCCGTGGCCGGCTCGAGGCGTGAGCCGTCCCGGTCGGTCGTGTCGTGGTTGGTGGCATCGGCCATGGGTTCGATCCTGAAGCCCCGACCCGACCCCGGCATCGGGCATCTGCCCGGTTTCGGTGCCGCCGCCTACCTCATGGACGGCTCTGAGGTACCTCACGCCGGATCTGAGGTAGGGCGCCCGATGCCCGGGTGCCGGTTTGTCGTCGACACTGTGGGCGCGATGATGTACCCGGTGTCCAGACGCGTGTCCAGTGCCCAACTCGTCGGTCGGGTCGATGACCTGGCGATCGGGCGCGCCGCCCTGCAGCGGGTCCTGGACGGGAAGCCCCAGCAGTCGGCCCAGGTCCTGTTGATCGCTGGGGAGGCCGGCATCGGCAAGACCCGCCTGCTCGAGGAGCTGCTCGACCAGGCCCGCAGGGCTGGCGTCATCACCGGCTGCGGGCGATGCCTGGAGCACGGCGGCGAGATCCGTCCCCTGACCGCCATAGCCGAGATGATGGCCGAGCTCGGGCAGATGTCGTCGCCGCTCGACACCGTGACCGGGCAGGGAGCGCCGGCCGGCGATCCCGCCTCGTCTGCGTCGCCGGCCGAAGCACTGGCTCAGCTGTTCGATCAGGTTCGATCGTTGCTGCGGGCGCTGTCGGCTCGCGGCCCGGTGGTGGTGGCGATCGAGGATCTCCACTGGTCGGACCGCACCACACGAACGCTGCTGGCCGAGCTACCCCGGATCCGTGGCATCGAGCGGGTCCTGCTGATCGGCACCTTCCGCAGCGACGAGCTACACCGCCGCCACCCTCTGCTGCCGCTGTTGGCCGACCTGGAGCACGCGGCCCGACCGGAGCGGATCGACCTCATGCCGCTGAGCGAGAGCGAGATCACCGAGCTGGCCGATGCCATCCTCGACGGGTCGGTCGGCCACGAACGGGGTCGAGAGCTGCACCGGCGCAGCGGGGGGAACCCGTTCTACGCGGAGGAGCTGCTGGCCACCAGCGTGACCGCAGGGGCCGGGGCCGATCGGCTCCCGGCCGGGGTCCGTCACGTGATCCTTGCTCGAACCCAGGGCATGCAGGGCGACGCCCTCGCCTGTCTCCAGGCGGCCTCGGCGCTGGCTGCTCCTGTCGACCCGATCGTCTTGCGGGCCACGAGCGGGCTGGCCACCGAGCGCTACGGCCCGGCGGTCGACACGCTGTGCCGCGAGCGATTCCTCGTCGAGGAGCCGGCCGGCTTCCAGTTCCGCCACGAACTGGTGCGGGAGGTCTTCCTCGACGAGCTCCTCCCCGGCGAACGGGCCGATC
>JAHELU010000067.1 GCA_024644005.1 Acidimicrobiales bacterium
CTCCTCGGATCCCTCGGCCACGTACGGCGGGACCCTCCAGAGCGGTCCGTCCGACAGGAAGTCCTCGAGGAGCCGGCGCCGGGTCCGGTACGGCAGGTCGGTCATCGACCGACCGTCGAGCGCCAGGAGATCGAACACGATGTAGACCACCGGGTTGGCGGCGATGACGGAGGCGGTTGGACGGTCGACGTTGAGTCGCTGCAGGACGCGCTGGAACGACGGTCGATCGCCGTCGAAGACCACCAGCTCGCCGTCGAGCACCGCCGGCGCCCCGAGTCGCCGGCCGAAGTCGTCGAGCTCGGGGAACTGGGCGCTGATGTCACGTCCTCGGGAGGACCGCAGGACGGTGGCCGTGCCGTCGGTCAGGACCTCGGTCCGGATGCCGTCCCACTTGAGCTCGCAGACCCAGCCGGTCTCGTCCGCTGGTGGGCCGATCACCGCTTTCATGGGCGGAATCCACTCGAGGCCCGTCGATTCCGACACGTCGATGAGCCTACCGTTCCCCGGGTGGGCGGCCGAAGGACGAGCCGCCTACCGTCCGGTAGGGGCGAGAAGCTGACCGAAAAGGAGCCTCGAGACAGGATTTCGGTTCGATATTGTCAGCCTACCTACCGGTAGGTAGGCTGGCGAGCATGGTCAACGAAGCCGACATCTCGCTACTGGCGGAACTGGAGCCCGAGGCCGAGCGCCTCCTGGAGAATCACTACGCCACCACCAAGGAGTGGCATCCCCATGCGCTGGTCCCGTGGAGCCGAGGGCGGGACTTCGAACCGGACTACGAGTGGTCGCCGGAGGAGTCCGAGTTACCGGCCGAGGTTCGCAGTGCGCTGTTCGTCAACCTGCTGACCGAGGACAACCTGCCGTACTACTTCCGCGACATCGAGCGGATGTTCGGTCCTGACGGCGCCTGGGGCGAGTGGGTTCGCCGCTGGACGGCGGAGGAGGGCCGGCACGCCACCGTGATCAGGGAGTACCTGACCGTGACGAGGGCCATCGATCCCGTCGAGCTCGAAGAGGGCCGCATGGCCCAGATGAGCGGTGGCAAGGTACCGCAGCCGCCGGCCGCGATCGACGGACTGATCTACGTCACCCTGCAGGAGCTGGCCACCAGGATCTCCCATCGCAACACCGGTGCCCTCATCGATGATCGGGCCGGCTACGACATCATGCGTCGGGTGGCCATGGACGAGAACCACCACTTCTTGTTCTACCGGGACATGGCCAAGGCGTCGATCGACATCGATCCCGATCAGGCGGTCCAGGCCATGGAGCGTCAGATCATCGGGTTCACCATGCCGGGGGAGGGGATACCGGACTTCACCGCCCATGCCAAGGCCATCGCGGCCGCCGGCATCTACGACCTGGCGGCTCACTACGAGCAGATCCTCGAGCCCATCGTGTTGCGGTACTGGGACCTCCCGAATCTCGAAGGGCTCGGCGCCGAGGCGGAAGGGGCCAGGGAGCGGACGATCGCCTACATCGAGAAGTCGAAGCGGGTCGCCGACCGGATCAAGGCCCGCCGCGAAGCCAGAGAGGCCGCGGCCGCAGCGCCGACGGAAGCGGCGACCGCATCGGTCGGCTGACCACCGGCCCCGCACGGCCCGTCCCTCCGCCATCGCTCGTTTCGGCTCTCAGCTGCCGAACGCCCGCTCCACCGAGTCGAGCCAGCGCGCCAGCTCGTCGGTCGACTTGTTGTCGACGTCGTAGACGGCCAGCCAGCGCGTGCGACAGAAGGGATGGCACAGCACCCGAAGCGTCCGCCGAGCGAGGAGCCGGCCGCTGTTGCCCTGGAACCAGTTCACCCGCCTCGTCGAGCCGTGGCTGGTCACCACCTCGATCCTGCGGATGTTGCGCAGCCGGCCCCGGATCCGCCGAGCCCCGTGCGGCAGGACGAAGGCCACCTCGTTCATCCAGACCCGGTCGAACCAGCCCTTGAGTCGAGCCGGTGGACCCGAGAACCACGTCGGGTACACGAGGACCAGCCGCTCCGCCCAGCGCAGCGCATCGAAGTGCTCGGCCAGCTCACCACGGCTCTCCGGTGAGCCGAGGTGGTTCCTGACCTCGGTCAGCTTCAGCACGGGATCGAAATCGATGGCATCGAGGTCGATCACCCGGACCGCATGGCCGGCGCCCTCGGCTCCCGCCAGCACCCGGTCTGCGGCCGCCCGGATCAGGCTGGCGGGCTTCGGATGGCAGATGACGACGAGCGTGTTCATGCTCGCCGCCGACCCCACGGCTCCAGCATCGTCAGCTCGGCGTCGACCCGATCGAGGAACCGGGCCCTGACCTCGTCGCTCGCCGTGTCCAATCGGTGGAGGGCGAGCCAATCGGTCCGACAGCGGCGGGCACACACCAGCCGCACCGTCCTCGTGATGGTGCGCCGGCCGCCGTCACCGAGCAGCGCAACCTCGGCCCGGCTCGACCCGTACGTGGTGATGCCGACGATTCGGGTGACGTTCACCAAAGCGGGGGTGACGACCTGCTTGCCCCCGGCCCGGGGAGCCAGGGCGAAGGCCACCTCGGGCAGGAAGGTGCGATCGAGCCAGCCCTTGAGGACCGCCGGCAGCCCGGACCACCACGTCGGGTAGACGAAGATGATCGTGTCGGTGGCCCGCAGGAGCTCGATGTGGGCTGCCACCACCGGGTCGGGATGCTCGCGCCCGATCGAGAAGTAGTCGACGTGCTCCCGCTCGCTGAGGCACGGGTCGAAGCCGATGCCGTACAGGTCGATGAGGTCGACCCGGTGGCCGGCTCGCTCCAGCGCCGTCACCGCAACCTCTCGCAGCGCCGTGCTGAAAGACGCCGGGTCGGGATGGGCGTGCACCACCAGACACCGCATCGAGGCAACCTACCGGTTCCCTGCCACGAGTCGGTGCGGACCGGTCGGCCGTACTGCTGTGACACGGCTCGGAGCCCGATCGATGTACGCTGGTCTGAACGTTGGGGTACCCGTCGGCCGGGACGGCCGGCGCACGTCGTTCGGAGAGCGGAGATGGCGACAGGCGATGAGACTCAGGCAGGGCCACGGCCATCTCTTCCTCCTCGGCCGCCATCGGCCCTCGGCGACGAACCGACCCGAGCCACCCCGGCCCAGGGCGGGCCGACGCCGCCCCCGAGCGGCGGACGGATCCCACCGGAGCATCGCCTCGACCACTTCGGCGGTCCCGGCCCGGAGCCCGATGTGCCGCCCCGAGCCGATACCCGCAAGCCCCAGATCCTCGCCCCCCAGGCGTCCGACTGGGAGACGAACCTCGAGGAGATCGAGGTGGTCAAGGGCCGACGGACCGGACTGATCCTGCTGTTCCTCTTCGCCCTGCTCGCGGTGGCAGTGATCGCCCTCGGCCTCGCTGCGCTGTCGGTCCTCCGTGGCGGCGACGACACCGTCGCTGGCGAGGAAGAAGCTGCCAGCACCACGACGACGACGGCGGTCGAGACCACGCTCGATCCCAACCGGCTCGACGTGGTCATCACCGAGGAGCCGTTCATCTGCGACGGTGCTACCCGGCAGTTCGGCGAGCTCAGCGGGGCGGCGCCGAACGAGGAGGTCGCATTCTCCTCCCCCCAGTCCTCCGGCCTGTCGTCGGGGACCGCCGATGCGAGTGGCAGACTGCCGATCCGCTGGCAGTGCGCTCCCGAGCAGGCCGGCACCACCTGGGAGCTCACCGCCACCGGTGTCACGTCCGGCAAGTCGGTCACGTTCCTGGTCGCCGGGGCCACCGCGTCGAGTTCGGCCGCCGGGTCGACCGAGCTGACCGTCGAGCTGGTCGAGAATCCGTTCCGGTGCGACGGTGAGTCCCGGGTCTTCGGCGGGCTGGCAGGGGCCGAGCCAGGCGAGGAGATCGCCTTCAGCTCCCCGCAGGCCACCGGTCTGTCACCCGGCACCGCCGACGACAACGGCGAGCTGGACATCCGCTGGCAGTGCGTTCCCGACCGGGTCGGCACCACCTGGGAGCTCACCGCCACCGGCGTCACGTCCGGTAGGTCGGTCACCTTCACCTTCACCGGTTCCTGATCCCGGTCACGACCGATGGCCGAGTCCGCGCTGTCGCCACTCGATCGGCTCGGCGTGCTGGCGATGCAGACGGTCGCGGTCGACGACGGGCTCGACCATCTCGAGCTCTACACGACAGAGGGCCTCCTGACCGTGCTGTGGCACGGCTCCGCCGAGCTGGAGCGGGTGGTGGTCTGCCTCGGTGGCGCCATGGGCGGGCTGCTCGGGCCCCACGGCGGGCTGTTCCATCAGCTCGGCCGGCGCCTGGAGCCCAAGGGTGTCGGTGTGCTTCGGGTCGGGTACCGCCGGCCGAACGATCTGAGCCTCTGCGTCCACGATGCGGTGGCAGCCATGGAGCTGGCGGCCCGTCACGGCGCCCAGCGGTTCGTGACCGTCGGCCACTCCTTCGGCGGTGCTGTGGCGGTCCAGGCCGCCGCCCATCTCGACCGGCACTCGGTGCCGGGGGTGGTCACCCTGGCCACCCAGTCCGCCGGCTGCGAGGAGATCGATCGCCTGGCCGATCGTGATCTGCTCTTCTTCCACGGCACCGCCGATCGGATCCTGCCCCACCACGCCAGCGAGACCGTGCGGATGCTGGCCGGGACCGGCGAGCTGGTCCTGCTCGACGGCGCCGATCACCTGCTCGAGCCGGCAGGGCCGGAGATCCTCGACCGCCTGCTGGAGCACCTACCGGCCGTGCTCGGTCCGGCCCGCTGAGGTAGTACGGCTCGCTCCTTCGCCGCTGGAGTCTGGGCCGGTCCGGTCAGCGCTCGGCCACCAGCTCGACCTCGTACATCACCGGCCACCGCTTGCCCGTCAGCCAGAAGCGTCCGGTGGCGGGGTCGTAGGCAATGCCGTTGGCCACATTGTCGAGGTCACCGACGAACTGGCTCGGTACGAGCTCCGAGAGGTCGACCGAGCCGGTGATCCGACCGGAGGCCACGTCGATCGAGATGATCCGGTCCTGTTGGTAGATGTTGGCCCAGACCTCGTCGCCGACGCACTCGAGCTCGTTGAGCGGGCCGACCGGTCGGTCGTCGGCCGCGACCACGTCGACCGAGCCGATCTCGTCGAACGTTGCGCGGTCGCGGAGGCTGAGGCGGTCCGATCCGTTCGACATGACGAGCCGATCCGCCGTGGCGCACAGCCCCCAGCCCTCGCCCTCGTAGGGGATCCGGCGCTGCTCGACCAGGCGGTCCAGGTCGTGAACCAGCAGGACCTCGTCCTTCCAGGTCAGCTGCCAAACCTCGTCGCCGACCACGGTGGCCCCTTCGGCGAACAGCGACTCGTCGATCGCCACCGACCGCTGCACCCGACCGGTCGTCGGTTCGACCACTCGCAGGGAGGACTGGCCGACCCTGCCCGTGCTCTCCAACAGCGCCCCGTTCACGAACTCGAGTCCCTGGGTGTAGGCCCGCTCGTCGTGGGGGTGGGTGGCGACCACCTCGACGCGGTACTCGATCAGGTCGGCGCTCGACCCGACGTCGCCGGTCCGGGCGGTGAGAGTGGTCCGGGTGGTCTGGGTCGGCTCGCTCGGTTCGATGGCAGCACCGTCGCCGCCGCCGGCTCCGCAGGCGGTGACCACCACCGCCAGCGCGATCGTCGCGATGACCGCCTGGATGACTCCTGACCTCGCCGCAGCCGGAGCTGGTCGCGGATCGGCTCCGCCGGGACGGACCGCTGGCATCGCTGGCGCCATGGGCCCACCACCGTAGCGGGGCCGCTCGAGCCAGCTGCCTCGGGCCGATGGCCGCAGTAGCGTGGAGCCATGGCTCCAGCGACTGATCCAGGCTCGGCAACGGCGACCGACGAGACGGGCGATGGTGGGCGGGTGGCGCTCGACGCCGCCCAGTTGCTGGCCGATGCCCGGGAGCTGCTGCCGGACGCGGTGGCCCTGCGGCGGCTGATCCACGCCGAGCCCGAGGTGGGCCTCGAGCTGCCGCTGACCCAGGGCAAAGTCGTGCAGGCACTGGCCGACCTCGATCTCGTGCTCACGACCGGCGATCGCGTGTCGTCGGTGGTGGCCACCCTGACCGGAGACGGACCGGGCCCCACGCTGTTGCTCCGGGCCGACATGGATGCGCTGCCGATGCCGGAGGACTCCGGCGAGCCGTTCGCCAGCGATCACGAGGGAATCATGCACGCCTGCGGCCACGACTCGCACGTTGCCATGCTCGTCGGAGCCGCCCGACTGCTCCATGGGCGGCGGCGCGACCTGCGAGGCTCGGTCAAGTTCCTGTTCCAGCCGGGGGAGGAGGGCTACCACGGGGCCAGGTACTGCATCGAGGAGGGACTGCTCGAAGACCCGGCGGTCGATGCCGCCTTCGCCATACACATCACGCCCAACCGACGGTCGGGAACCCTGGCCGCCCGGCCGGGAGCCATGCTGGCAGCTGCCGACGAGGTCTTCATCACCGTCACCGGCAAGGGCGGTCACGCTTCGATGCCCCACGGTTCGATCGATCCCATCCCGGTGGCCTGCGAGATCGTGACCGCCCTCCAGACACACATCACCCGGTCGGTCGACGTGTTCAAGCCGGCGGTCCTGACGGTGGCCAGCATCAAGGCCGGCACCGCCACGAACGTCATCCCGGAGCGTGCCGAGCTCTCCGGCACGCTCCGCACGGTCGACGAGAAGACCCGGGATGACGTCCACCGGGGGATCGAGCAGGTGGCGACCGGGATCGCCGCGGCCCACGGCTGCGGAGCCGAGGTGACGATCGAGCGGGGCTACCCGACGACGGTCAACGATCCCGAGTTCGCAGCGTTCGCCCTGAGCGTCCTCGGGGACCTGATCGGCGAGCCGAACGTGTCGACCATGGCGTCGCCGGTGATGGGGGCCGAGGACTGGAGCTACGTGCTGCAGCAGGTGCCGGGGGCCATGGCCTTCCTCGGCGTGTGCCCCGATGGGATCGAGCCACGGTCCGCCCATGCCTGCCACTCCAACCGGATGCGGATCGACGAGGATGCGATGGCGGTCGGGATCGCCGCTCACGCCGCAGTGGCGCTGTCCTATCTGGGGTGACCCGGACGTGCCCGTCCCGGCCGCTCAGCCCAGCAGCCGGGCCTTGGCCGCTCTGCTGCGCTCGAGGAGGTGGGCCGGGATCTGGGACGCGATGCCACCGCCACCGTCGCCGCCCCCACCGTTGGATGCTGCTTCCGCTGTCTCCTCGGCGGCGGCCGCCGACTGCTCGGCCGCCGCTTCCGCCGCTTCCTTCCGCTCGATCCACAGCTGGAGCTGGTTCGGTCTGACGAGGTCGTTGTGATCGATCTGGCCGAGCTGGCGCTTGCCCTCGAACAGCACCCAGTACCGGTTCCAGTTCCCGAGGCCGTTGACGAGCTGGATCTTGCCCTCCGTGCCGCCGGGCACGCCGTCGATGTCCCTGGTCGCTATCACCTTCTCGCCCTTGCGGAAGGGGGTCTCGAGCTCAACTGCCTTCTTGGCCATCTCTGTGCCTCGATCGGGATCTGGGAAACGGTTCGTCCGGGGCTGCACCGGCGGGTGCGATCGGCCGACGAGCTGATCGACCCGGAGATGGCGACACTGTACTGCTTCGCCTGCCGATCCTCATCCTGGACCTCCACCGGTGCGCAGCCGCCGTGGGCGGTGGTCGGTGTCAGCGAGCCAGCCAACCGCCGTCGACGGCGAGGACGGTGCCATGGACGTAGCTCGCTGCGGCCGATGCGAGGAAGATGGTGGCGCCGACGAGGTCGTGCGGTGCGCCCCAGGTGCCGGCCGGTATGCGCTCGAGGAGTGCTCGTGATCGATCCTGGTCGCTCCGGAGGGCCTCGGTGTTGTCGGTGGCCATGTAGCCAGGGGCGATCGCATTCACATTGATCCCGGTGCCGGCCCACTCGTTGGCCAGCGCCTTGGTCAGTCCGGTGATGGCGTGCTTGGCGGCGGCGTAGCCGGGGACCGTGATGCCTCCCTGGTAGCTGAGCACCGAGGCGATGAAGATGATCTTGCCGTTGCCACGGTCGATCATCGGCCCGGCCAGCTCCCGGCTGAGAACGAATGGGGCCGTGAGGTTGACCTCCAGGACGTGATCCCAGTCCTCGTCCGGGTGCAGTGCGGCCGGTGTCCGCCTGATGGTCCCGGCGTTGTTGACCAGGATGTCGACCGGACGATCCCGATCCCGCAACTGCTCGATCAGCCGGTACGTGTCGGCGCGGCTCGAGAAGTCGCACGGGATCCCGGTGAAGGACCGACCGGTCGACTCCACCAGGCGCTGGGTCTTGGAACCCGCCGTGGCCTGCGATGCCGACGCAGCGACGATGTCGGCACCGGCCCCGGCCAGGCCGGTGGCGATCGCTTGGCCCAGGCCACGGCTGGCGCCGGTGACGAGGGCGGTCCTGCCGCTCAGATCGAAGAGCTCCCCGGCGGGCGACTGGTGGAGCGGGGCGGTCACTGCGATGCGGATCGTCGAACGGTCTCGACGATCCGGTCCACGGACGGGATCGTGGCGTCCTCCAGGGCATCGGCGGCGGGGAGGGGCACGTGCGGTGTGGTGATGCGGACCACCGGTCCGTCGAGGTCCCAGAAGGCCTCCTCGGCCACGATCGAGGCGATCTCGGCCCCCCAGCCACAGAGCCGGGGGTTCTCCTCGACGGTGTACAGCCGACTGGTCTTGGCCACCGACTCCAGGATGGTCCGGGCGTCGAGCGGGACGAGGCAGCGCACGTCGATGACCTCGGCGTCGATGCCGTCGGCGGCCAGTCGCTCGGCCGCCTCCATAGCCCGGTGCACCATCAGGGCCAGCGCCACGATCGTCACGTCCTTGCCGGGCCTGACCACCTTGGCCACGCCGAGCTCGTCGACGATGTCGCCGTTGCCCACAGTCACGTCGAACTTCATCGGGTAGCACGACTTGTGCTCGAAGAAGATCACCGGATCGGGGTCGCGGACCGCGGCGGCCAGCAACCCGATCGTGTCCTCGGCCGTCGACGGCGCCACGACCTTCAGCCCCGGGACGGCCATGGCCCAGTTCTCGACGCTCTGGGAGTGCTGGGCGCCGAATCGGGACCCGCCCCCGTTCGCCGTCCTGACAACGAGCGGGAACGCCATCTGGCCGGCGGTCATGTAGCGGCTCTTGGCGATCTCGTTGGCCACGATGTCCCAGCACACGGCCAGGAAGTCGCTGAACATGATCTCGGCGATCGGCCGGAGCCCCGTCATGGCTGCGCCCATCGCCGCGCCGAGGATGGCCTGCTCGGAGATCGGCGCATCGCGGACCCGCTCCGGGCCGAACCGCTCGAGGAGGCCGGTGGTGGCCTTGAAGACGCCGCCCGCCCCGGCCACGTCCTCGCCGAGGAAGACCACCCGGGGATCATTGGCCAGCTCCTGGGCGATGCCGACGCTGACCGCGTCGCGATAGGTCAGTTCCGCCACGAGGAGCCTCCGTCCGCCCAGACATCGGTGTAGATCGCCGCCAGGTCGGGGACGGGGCCGTCGACCGCCTCCTGGGTGGAGCTCTCGACCGCCGCCGCGACCTGCGTGGCGATGGTGCTCAGCTCGCCCTCGTCGACCCCGAGCCCGAGCAGCCGCTGGTGGTACATCGGGATCGGGTCCCGCTCCATCCAGGCGTCGATCTCCTCCTGGGGTCGGTAAGTACCGGGATCGGCCCTGCTGTGGCCGCCGTGGCGGTAGGTCCGGGCCTCGATGAGCGACGGTCCGCCGCCGGCCCGGGCCCGCTCGAGCGCCCGGCTGGCTGCGACGTAGACGGCATCGGCGTCGTTGCCGTCGACGAGGATCGATTCCAGGCCGTATGCGGCGGCCCGATCGGCGGCCGGATTCGGCACCGGGGCCACATGGCCGATCGAGGTGTACTCCATGTACAGGTTGTTCTCACACACGAAGACGGTCGGCAGGTTCCACACCTTGGCGAAGTTGATCGCTTCGTGGAAGGCGCCGATGTTGGTGGTGCCGTCACCGAAGAAGGCGACGGCGACCTGTCCGGTCTTGTTGTACTGGGCTGTCCAGGCCGCACCGTTGGCCACGCACAGGTGGGCGCCGATGATGGCGTAGCTACCCATCACGCCGTGCTCGACGCTGGTCAGGTGCATCGAGCCGCCCTTGCCGCCGAGGAGGCCGTTGGCCCGTCCGAGCAGCTCGGCCATCACTGGGCCCATCGGGACCCCGCGGGCCAGGGTGTGCGCATGGCCTCGATAGGTGGCGAACGTCCAGTCGTCGGGGGCCATGGCGGCTCCGAAGCCGGCCGCGATGGCTTCCTGGCCGAGCGAGAGGTGGCTGGTGCCCTTGACCAGTCCCTGGAGGAAGAGGTCGTAGGCCCGCTTCTCGAACAACCGGATCTCCTGTTGCAGCCGGTAGAGGCGCAGCCGGGTCTCCCTGTCGATCGGGAGCTCGGCGTTCGACTGGTCGACCGGCGACGGGAAGATCGGTGCGTGCTGGCCGTACTCCTCGTACGACGGCATCGTGGTCATGGCGCCCCTCCGTTCGCTTCTGCTGGTCTGGTCATGGTCGGATCCGGGTGACTCGGGACACTAGATTCGCTTGGCAGTGCTCTTGTTCACAATTGTGTCAAATCTGCGGTCGTGCTTAACAGCGAAGGAAGCGAATCTACGGGCGAGCGGAGCGAGACACTAGTACTGGTTGGCCACGAAGAGCTCTTCGGCCGGGAACAGCGTGATCACGTCGCACCCGTCGCCGGTGACGACGACCTCTTCCTCGATCCTGGCCGCCGAGACGCCGTCGCTGGCAGGGCAGTAGGTCTCCAGTGCGAAGACCATTCCTTGCTTGATCTCCATCGGGTGATCGAGCGAGTTGACCCGGCTGATGATCGGGCGCTCGTGGAGGCCGAGGCCGAGGCCGTGGCCGAACTGGAGCCCGAACGCCTCGAACTCGTTCGAGAAGCCGAACTCGTGGCACGGGGGGAATCCTTCGGCCACGTCCTTGGTGCTGACGCCGGGCTTGATCATGTCGATGGCGGCGTCGATCCAGTCCCTGGCCTTGGTGTAGGCATCGTGTTGTGCGGTGGTGGCCCGGCCCACGTTGAGGGTCCGGTAGTAGCAGGTGCGGTAGCCGTTGAAGGACTGGATGATGTCGAAGAACGCCTGGTCGCCGGGGCGGAGGATCCGGTCGGAGAAGTTGTGGGGATGGGGACTGCACCGCTCGCCCGACACGGCATTGACGGCTTCGACGTCGTCGGAGCCGAGCTCGTAGAGCTTCTGGTTGACCAGGGCCACCACCTCGTTCTCCCGGATGCCCGGCTTCAGCACCTCGGCGATCAGCTGGTAGGCGCCGTCGACCATGGCCGCAGCCGTGGTGAGCAACATGATCTCGTCGTCCGACTTGATCTCCCTGGCGTCGAGCATGATCTGCTGGCCGTCGACGACGGTGATTCCCTCGTCCTGGAGGGCGAACAGCATCGGGGGCTCCACGATGTCGACGCCGAGGGGCATGTCCGCCACCCCGTTGTCGCGCAGGAGGCCGGCGAGCTCCCTGGCCGTGCGGACGAACAGCTCGTTGTCCGGCGGGATCGCCCCCCGGAGACCGTTGAGGCCGGCGCGGCAGTTCTCCGGTTTCAGCCACGGGGCGTAGAGGCGATGGTGGGCTGCGGCGGAACCGAAGTCCCAGACCATCGGATCACCGTCCCGGGCGAGCAGCGAGTAGCGGGTCATCTTGTCCCTGGCCCACTCGCCGATCTGGGTGCTGGTGGTGTAGCGGATGTTGTTCGTGTCGAAGCACAGCAGCGCGCCGGCGTCCGAGGCATCGAGCGCAGCCCGGATCCGGCCGAGCCGATACTCCCGGAGCCGCTGGAAGTTCACCCGCTCCTCGAAGTCGACGGCCATCGACCCGGGTGAGGGTGTTACCGCAATAGCGAATTCGGCCATGTCAGCGCTCGCTCTCCTCGACGGTGTTGCGACGGCGGGATCGGTCCCAGCAGCCTAGCGAAAGCTGCAATCGATTGCAAGTACGGCGATGGGGATCGAGCCAAATGGGTCCTGGCGTTCCGGAATACTAGGCGAATTGGGCAGCGGCTGTCGGACCTTCTACTTGCAATCGATTGCAACACGTGATAGCGTTGGCCCGGGTCGTTCAATCGTCGAACTCGGTCGACGGAGGGGAGAGGCCATGAGTGGACACGTCACCGACGAGCGAGCGCCGGGCAGTGGCCGGCCGATCATCGAGGCCGACCACATCTCCAAGCACTTCGGCGGGGTCTTTGCGGTAGACGACGTCAGCCTCACGGTCTCCCCGGGGGAGATCCACGGCGTCGTCGGCGAGAACGGCGCCGGCAAGTCGACCCTGATGCGGGTGCTGGCCGGCATCCTCCGGCCGGACAACGGATCGGTGCTCGTCGACGGCCGGCAGCTCGAGGCTGGCGACACCCGGGCCGCCCTCGACGCAGGGGTGGCGCTGGTCCACCAGGAGCTCAGCCTCGTGCCCGAGATGACGGTGGCCGAGAACATCCTGCTCGGCTCGACCCCGTCGCAGGCCGGTCTGATCAAGACCCAGGAGCTCAAGCAGGTCGCCGCCGACGCGCTCGACGAGATCCACGTCTCGGTCGACCTCGACGAGCCCGTGGTCCGTCTGTCGGTCGCCCTCCGCCAGTTCGTCGAGATCGCCAGGGCGGTGGCCCGCAAGCCTCGGGTGCTGATCCTCGACGAGCCGACGGCGACCCTGACCCCGGCCGAGACCGATTACCTGCTCGACATGCTCGAGCGCCTCGCCGAGCGAGGTCTGGCCATCATCTACATCTCCCACCGGATCCCCGAGATCTTCCGCATCTGCCACCGGGTCACCGTGTTGCGGGACGGCAAGCACGTGGACACCGTGGCGATCGCCGACACCAGGCCCGAGGACCTGGTCGACAAGATGGTCGGCCGGGAGCTGAAGCTCGACCTCCAGGACCGGCGCGAGGCCGGCGAACCCGGCCCGGTCGTCCTGCGGGCCATCGGGATCAGAGCCCCAGGGGTCAACGATGTCGATCTCGACGTGCGGGCCGGACAGATCGTCGGGCTCGGCGGCCTGGTCGGTGCGGGGCGAACGGAACTGGTCCGAGCCATCATCGGCGCCGATCTCCGGTCGGCCGGGCAGGTCACCATCACGGCCGGCGGAAGCACGACCAGGGTGACCAGCTATCGCTCTGCCGTGGCCGCTGGACTGGCCTATGTCCCCGAGGAGCGGCGGGCCGACGGCCTGGCGCTGACGATGACCGTGGCAGACAACGTGGCCCTGCCCAACCGCCATCAGGTGTCCCGCAGCAGCGTGCTCCTGGTGCGCAGGATCGCCGAGCTGGCCAAGCGCCTGGCAGACACGGTCGGGCTCCGACCTCCCGAGGTCCAGCGGGAGGCGGGCGACTTCAGCGGCGGCAACCAGCAGAAGGTCGTGCTGGCCAAGTGGCTGGGGCGCGAGCCCGATGTCATCGTCCTCGACGAGCCGACCCGCGGTGTCGACGTGGGAGCGAAGGTCGAGATCCATCGGCTGATCAAGGAGCTGGCCGATACCGGTGCGGCCGTGCTGGTCGTGAGCTCCGACCTCCCGGAGCTCCTCGATCTGGCCGATGTCATCCACGTCATGCGGGACGGACGAGTGGTCGGCACGCTCCCGTCCGAGCTGGCCGACGAGAAGTCGGTCATGTCGCTGGCCTCCGGCGAGACCGGGGCGATGATCGGTGTCTGAGACCAGGGGGGAGGAGGAGCCTGCTGTGACGTCCCGTCGAGAGATCGTCGCCGACTACTTCCGGCGCCAGTACGAGTCGAGGGAGCGCTCGACCGAGGAGAACGTGAAGGACCTCTTCGCCGAGGACCTCGTGTTCCACCTGACCGGGGACCGGACGATGGGCCGCGACGAGCTCATCACGCTCTGCGACGTCCTGCGGCGCACCCGCCACGACCGCAAGACGCTGGTGACCGACTTCGAGGAGGCCGGCGACGAGGTGTCCTTCGTGTTGTACATCGTCGGAACCGACACGGTGACAGGCCACCAGGTGGCGGTGAGCACCCCGACCCGGTACCGGTTCCGAGGCGACGAGGTCGTCGAAATCTGGCAGCAGGATCCAGCCGGGGTGGAGAACGCCCTCCGAGCAGCGGGCGTTCGGCTCCGCTGAGCCGACCACGGCGACCCATGTACACGGGCCAACCAGCTGCAATCGATTGCATTTCCTGTCTTGGTTTACGGTGCAAGGCTATGTTGCGGGCCGCTGATGGCTTGCAATCGATTGCATTGTCGAGTACGGTAGAACCGACCAGGACGGCGGATGGGCTGGGGAGGGGGTGGCGCCATGAGTGAGAATCTCGCAGGGAGATCCGTCACGCCGACGACCTCCGACGGTGGAGACGGCCAGCAGACCGCAGTGACCGCCCCGACCGCCGAGGCCGGCCCGCCGGCCCAGGTCGGCATCGAGCAGCGTGACTTCCACCTCCTGGCGTGGCTGGCCGACCGGGGAATCATCGTCTTCACCCTCGCGCTCGTGCTGCTCGCTGCCGCCTTCGTCGACGGTTTCGCCTCGGTCGACAACATCACCGACGTCTTCAACCGGGCGGCACCGATCGGGATCGTCGCCGTCGGGATGACGTTCGTCGTGATCAGCGCCAACTACCTCGATCTGTCGGTCGTGGCCCAGGTGGCAACGGCGGCCGTCGTGCTCATCGGGATCAGCAACGAGACCAACATCCCGCTGGCCATGTTGCTGGCGCTCGGGATCGCCCTCGTCTACGGCGTGGTCAACGGTGTTGCTGTCGGGGTCTTCAAGGCCAATGCGGTGATCGTGACCCTGGCGACGACGTTCATGGGTCTCGGCATCCTGCGCTGGGCCAGCGGTGGCAGCATCTACTTCGGTCCCGAGGACAGCCTCATCCGATCGTTCGGCACCACCGAGATCGGACCGTTCCCGCTCTCGATGATCGCCCTGATCGTCATCGCCATCGCCCTCCACCTGGTACTGACGCGCACGACCTTCGGCTTCATGGTCAAGTCGTACGGCTCGAACCGGGAGGCGACCCGGCTGGCGGGCGTCAACATCTCCCTGGTCGTCATCGGGGCCTTCATCCTCTCCGCCCTCGGCGCCATGATCGGTGGTTTCGTCCTGGCCGCATTCTCCAACACCGCCGTCTCCGCCATGTCCGACGGCTTCGACTTCGAGGCGCTGGCCGCGATCATCGTCGGTGGTACCAGCGTCTTCGGTGGGCGGGGCAGCGTGCTGCGCACCCTGCTCGGCGTGGTCTTCGTCAGCGTCCTGACCAACATCATGGTGCTCTCCGGTCTGGGCTTCGGGTACCAGCAGATGGCGATCGGGGCGCTCATCGTTGTCGCCGTCTCCGTCGACGCACTGGCGAGAAGGGCAGCCGGGATATGAGCGACGATCAGGGCCTCGTACTCACCAGCCAGCGGACCGACCTCATCGGCCGGCTCCGCACCACGCTGGCCAGGCGGACCGAGGGTCGGGCGCTGGCCCTCCTCGTCGTCGTGGCCATCGGCGCCTGGATCACCGAGCCGGTGGTCTTCACCTCCTACGACGTGACGCTGGGCCGGATCGCCCTCATCGGGCTCGTTGCTCTCGGCCTGACCGCCGTGATCCTGATGGGCGAGCTCGATCTGAGCGTTGCGAGCACGCTGGCCGTCGCCGGGGTGGTGATGGCGAGCATCGACAACCTCGCCATCGGGATCCTGGCTGCGCTCGTCGTCGGCCTGGTGATCGGGGCGGCCAACGCCTTCTTCGTCGTCGTCGTGGGGATCAACTCCTTCATCGCCACCCTGGGCATGCTGTTCTTCCTCAGGGGCCTCGGCTTCGTGCTGTCGGATGAGCAACCGGTCCGGTTGTCGAACATCGAGGCCGGGATCTCCTTCGGCAAGCCGTTGATAGGCGACTTCACACCCCGGATGCTGATTTTCATCGCCACCTTCATCGCGATGCAGATCTTCATGACCCGGGTCAGGGTGGGGCGGGAGTTCTACGCCGTCGGTGGCAACCGCCAGGCGGCCTACGACGCCGGCATCCCGGTGCGGCGCCGGATCTTCACCGGCTTCATGATCTCCGGCATCGTGGCCGCCGGCGCCGGCGCGATCAACACGCTCGAACGGACCGCCGCCGATCCGACCGCCGGCTCGACCGTCCTGCTCTCCAGCTTCGCGGCGGCCATCATCGGTGGCATCCTCCTCACCGGCGGCCGAGGCTCGGTCTTCGGAACCCTGCTCGGCGCAACGTCGCTCGGGATCCTGCAGGTCGCCCTGACGCTCTCGGCCGTGCAGGTCGACGTCCAGAACATCATCATCGGCTTCGTCCTGTTCGTCGCCGTGATCACCGACCCCAACAGCCTTCGCGCCGTCGTCGGCAGCGCACGGTCCTATCTCCGTGCCCGTACGGCGCCCCAGCCTCAGAGCTGATCGACCCGGACGACCGGGCAGATTCGCAACAACCGAAAGGGAGACCTGTGAGCAGTACCGGAAAGGACAAGAGAGGAACCATGACGGGAGAACCAAGGACAACGCGCTTCAGGCTGTTCGGCCTGGCACTGCTGGTGCTCGGGGCGCTCGTCCTCGCGGCCTGCGGGGACGATGACGACGACACGGCCGCGAGCGACGGCGGGGCGGACAGCGAGGCCGGAGACGACAGCGGTGCAGCCGAGGGCGGTGGCGACTTCGACGTCTTCGCCCTCCTGCCCCAAGGCAACGATCAGCCGTACGGCACCACGTACCTGCCGCCGATGGAGGCGATGGCCGACGAGCTGGGCATCAACCTGACCATCACGAACTCGCAGTACGACGCCGACAAGCAGGCCAGCGAGTGCGAGACGGCGGTGGCCGCCGAGCCGGATCTGATCATCCTGTGGCCCGCGGTCGGCGACACGGTGCGTCCCTGCCTCGAGGCGGCCAAGGATGCCGGCATCCCCGTCACGGTGACGAACTCGGACGTCAACCCGGAGGACCAGGATCTCACCGAGGCCTACTCCGGTCCCGACACCTACGGTCAGGGCGTCGCCTCGGGCGAGCTCATGTGTGAGCTCGCCGGGGGTGACGAGATCGGCATCATCATGATCAATGGCCTGACGGGCAACTCGACGGCCATCGACCGTGAGGCCGGCTTCGAGGACACGATCAACGAGCAGTGCCCGAACGTCACCATCCTGGCCCGACAGCCGGGCAACTGGAACAAGGACGAGTCGCAGATTGCGGCGTCCGAGATGATCACCGCCGTCGGGGCCGAGAACATCCAGGGCGTGTACGCCGCCGACGACACCATGGTGGCCGGGGCCATCGATGCCCTGAAGGCTCGGGACATCGACCCGTCCGAGCTGATCATCACCTCCATCGGGAACACCTTCCTCGGTAACCCGCTGGTGGTGTCCGGTGAGCTCGACGGCACCGTGTTCCAGTCGTCGTCGTGGGACGGCGAGCACGCCGTCACCGTGGCCTATGAGGTGCTGACCAACGACCCCGACGAGCGACTCGTCGAGTTCATGCCGTCGGTCAAGGTCACCGCCGACAACGCCGACGACCCGTCGGTTGCGCCCGAGTGGTAGACCCTGCCCTCCGCACGTGATGGCGAGTCCCGAGTCGGCTGTGACGGACCCGGGACTCGCCATTCCTGCCCGATCGACCGCCGGGTGGCGGCGGAGTGGTCCCCGCTCGCTCGAGGATCGTCTGGTACCAAGGTGTGATGTGGCAACCGTAACCCTGAAAGATGTCGCCGAGCTCGCCGGCGTGGACGTGTCGACCGCATCGAGGGCGCTGAGCGCCGACAAGAGCTCGCTCGTCAAGCGGGCGACCCGGAACCGGGTCCTGTCTGCGGCCGAAGAGCTCGGCTATCGGGGGAACCTCCAGGCCTCCGCACTGCGGAGGGGGCGAACCGCCACGATCGGCGTCATCGTCGCCGATCTCAGCAACCCGTTCATCGGTCCCGTGCTGCGAGGCATCGCCAACGCGCTCGGCAACCGTGACCTCCTACCCATCATGACCGAGACCCGGGACTCGTCCGACGAGCTGGCGAGGATCTGCGACAAGTTGCTGGCCCAGCGGGTCGACGGCGTGATCACAACGGCTGGGCGGTACCGGGACCGCAGCCTGCTGAAGCGGGTCGCATCGGAGGTGCCAACCGTCCTGGCCGTGCGCGAGCTGCCCGGGAGCGGGATACCGGCGATCTCCCATGACGACGTGGCCGGCGGCCGGTTGGCGGCCGAGCACCTGCTGTCGCTCGGGCACACCCGGTGCGCACAGCTGATGGGCCCGGAGGACATCTGGTCGTTCGAGGGACGCGGCCAGGGGTTTCGAGAGGCGATTGCGGCGGCCGGCGCCACGTGCATCGACATCACGGGCGCGATCCGCCTCCCGACCGTGGAGGCGGGACTGGACCTGGCGACCGAGCTGCTCGACCGGAGCGGCCGCCTCCCGACCGCCGTGTTCGCCCACAACGACAGCATGGCCATCGGGGCCATCGGTGCCTTCCGTGAGCGGGGCCTCGAGGTTCCCGCTGACATCTCGGTCGTCGGCTACAACGACGTGCCCCTCACCGATCAGCTCCGCCCACCGCTCACCACGATCCGCCTGCCGGGCTACGAGCTCGGCCGGCTGGCCGCCGAGCTCGTCCTCACCCGCATCGACGGCGTGGAATCGACGGCCGAGAAGGTCGTCCTGGCACCGGAGCTGGTCGTCCGACAGTCGACCGCCCGGCCGGCCGCCGACACCGTCGGCCACGTTGACCCCAACTGACCGCACACCGAACAGCACACCAAGGAGAACCAACATGGGAAGCATGACCGGACGAAGCTGCATCGTGACCGGCGCCGCACAGGGGATCGGTCGAGCGATCGGCGAAGCCCTGCTCGACGAGGGCGGCGACGTCTGCTTCGCCGACCTCAACGGCGACAAGGCGGCCGAGGTCGCCGCAGCGAACGAGGAGCGGGCCGGCAAGAGCGGGGGCAACGTCATGGCGGCCACCGTCGACGTCACCGCGCGGGACCAGGTCAAGGAGATGATCGCCAAGGCGGTCGAGCGCTTCGGGAAGCTGGACGTGAAGTTCAACAACGCCGGCGTCAACAAGCCGATGAACTTCCTCGACGTGACCGAGGACAACTGGGACCTCATCATGCGCATCAACGCCCTCGGCGTGCTGATCGGGATGCAGGAGGCGGCCAAGCAGATGATCGAGCAGGGCAGCGGCGGCAAGATCGTCAACACGGCATCGATCGCCGGCCGCCAGGGCTATGACAACGTTGCGCCGTACTGCGCCTCCAAGTTCGCCGTGGTCTCGCTGACCCAGTCGGGAGCCCGCGACCTGGCCAAGCACGACATAACGGTGACCGGCTTCGCCCCCGGCGTGGTCCACACCGAGCTGTGGGAGACCCTCGACCGAGATCTGATGGAGATCGGGGCCTCGGAGCGGCCCGGTCAGGCGATGGAGGAGTTCTCGGCCGGGATCCTCCGGGGCCGGGTGGCGACGCCGGACGACATAACCGGCACGACGACGTTTCTCGCCTCCCCTGCCAGCGACTACATGACCGGGCAGATCATCATGATCGACGGCGGTATGGAACTGGTATGACCAGCGTCGGCTTCGCCGGCCTCGGCCGCATGGGGGCACCGATGGCGTCCAACGTGGCCAGGGCCGGATTCCCTCTCGTGGTCTGGAATCGCAGCGCCGACAAGGCCGAGGCGGTCGCCCGATCGACCGGCGCCTCCGCGGTGCCAACCCCACGCGAGCTGGCCGAGCGCTCGGACGTGGTCATCACCATGCTGGCCGACGACGAGGCCTCGGCCCAGGTCAACCTGGGCGAGCACGGCGTCCTGGCCGGCGAGACCGGGGCCCCGATCGTCCTGCAGATGGGCACCCACAGCCCGGGCCACATCCGCCACCTGGCGAGCCAGGCCGGAGCGCGCTCGGTCGTCGATGCGCCGGTGTCGGGGTCGATCGATGCGGCACGCGACGCTCGGTTGCTGATCATGGTCGGGACCGACGAGGCCACCATCGAGGCGGTGCGGCCGGTCCTCGAGGCCATGGCCAAGGAGATCATCTGCTTCGACCGCTGCGGCGACGGCGCGACGATGAAGCTGGCGATCAACCTGCTCATCCACGGTCTCAACCAGTCGGTGGCGGAATCGCTGCGTCTGGCCGAAGCGGCGGGAATCGCCCCGGCCGATGCCTACCGGGCGATCGAGCGATCGGCCGCCGCCGCCCCGATGCTGGCCTATCGCAAGCCGCAGTACCTGGACGGACCGTCGAGCCCGGTCTCGTTCGCGCTGTCCCTGGCCCGCAAGGACGTCGCGCTCGCTCTGGAGCTGGCCGCGTCGGTCGACGTCACCCTCCCCCAGACCGAGCTGAACCTGGACCAGCTCCGGTCGGCCGAGGCCGCCGGGTTCGGCGATCGCGACATGGCATCGATCCTCGGGTACCTGGAGTCGTCGGCGTGAAGAAGGCGGCGTTGTTCGTCGGCGGATGGGAGGGCCACCGGCCCGAGGTCTTCTGCGACTGGGCCACCGGGCTCCTCCGGGGTGAGGGCTTCGAGGTCCAGAGCCACGAGACGCTGGCTCCGCTGGCCGATCCCGAGCAGCTGGCGGACCTCGATCTGATCGTCCCGATCTGGTCGAGCGCCAGGTCGTCCCACCGGCCGGAGTTCGGCAACATGACCAAGGCGGAGGAGGACGGGCTCCTCCAGCTCATCGCCGCCGGCTGCGGCATCGCAGGGTGGCACGGGCACATGGGAGACGCCTTTCGCGACCACCCGACGTACCACTTCCTGATCGGGGGCCAGTTCGTCGCCCACCCACCCGGCTGGCCGGACAACCCGGTTCCGTCCGACGACTTCGTGGACTACGACGTGACCATCACCAAGCCAGACGATCCGATCGTCCGGGGCGTCGGCAGCTTCCGGTTGACCTCGGAGCAGTACTACATGCTCGTCGACCCGTCCAACGACGTCCTGGCCACGACCACCTTCTCCGGCGAGCACCTGTGGTGGATCGAGGGCACGACCATCCCGGTCGTCTGGAAGCGCCGGTGGGACCGGGGACGGGTGTTCTACTGCTCGATCGGTCACCGGATCGAGGATCTGCAGGTGCCCCAGGTGACCGAGATCATGCGTCGCGGGATGGTCTGGGCGGCGTCACCGGACGAGACCGGGAGCCCGTGACGTAACGCAGGGTGGTCGTGACCGGCCATCAGGAGCGGGTCGGGCGGGTGTGATTTCCGCTATCGACGGGTCCCGATCGAGTCGGTGCGGTCATCAGGCGAGCTGCGCCTTTCGTCGAATGTCGCTGCTCCGCCGGTGAAATGGCGTTCGATCCGAAGCCGCTCCAGCGGGTAAATGGCTCTTGCCCGTGCCAGCACCCGCCGCTAGCCTGCCGCCGGTGATGTCATACGACAAGGAGAGACAATGAGAGTTCGCATGATTCTGGTTGTCGTGGCAGCCCTCGTGGCTGCTGGGTGCGGTTCCGACTCGTCTGAGCAGAGCGCGGAGACGACGGAGACCTCCGAGGCAGCCAGTACGACGGAGGCAGCGGAGGCCACGAGTACGACCGAAGCGACCGACGAGACCGAGGCGTGCACG
>JAHELU010000240.1 GCA_024644005.1 Acidimicrobiales bacterium
GTCGACACCCAGATCGTCATCCCCAACGATCGGCTGCTCTCGATCGCCGACGAGAAGACGTCGATGGTCTCCGCCTTCCGGATGGCCGACGAGATCCTGCTCCAGGGCGTGTCCGGCATCACCGACCTGATCACCACCCCGGGCCTCATCAACACCGACTTCGCCGACGTCAAGATGATCATGCACAACGCGGGCAGCGCCCTGATGGGGATCGGCAGGGCCGGTGGCGAAGGTCGAGCGCTCGCCGCCTCCCGGGCCGCCATCGCCAGCCCACTGCTCGAGGCATCGATCGAGGGGGCGCGGGGCATTCTGCTGACCATCGCCGGCTCCAGCGACCTCGGGCTGTTCGAGGTGAGCGAGGCGGCCGAGATCATCCACGATGTCGCCCACCCCGATGCCAACATCATCTTCGGCACCGTGGTCGACGAGAACCTGACCGATGAGATCCAGGTCACGGTGATCGCCGCGGGGTTCGACCACTACGAGGACAACACCCGGCTGGACCTCACCGAGGAACCTGCGTTCGTCGTTGCCAACGAGCGACCGACGGAGCAGCGGGCCCGCCAGACCATCGATCTCTTCGACGACGACGGCGACGACCTCGACGACGACTTCGACGTGCCCTCGTTCCTGAAGTAGGCGTCGTCGCAGGAGTCGTTCCTGACTCCCACGTCGGCACCCGGTGACCGTCCAGAGCTCGAGGAAGGAGAGCGGCATGGTCGACCAGCACCGCGTCCCCCTCGACGGCGGCCTCGTCGCCGAGGTGCGCTTCACCGACGCCGGTGACGGCGATTTCCGGGTGCTGGACCCCGTGCCGGACCTGGAGTGGCGCCGGCGCTCGATCGTCGATCGGCCCTGGAGCTGGATCCGCCAGGTCCACGGCTCGAACGTGCTCGAGGTGGCCGAGCCGGGGGAGCACGCAGGGTCGGAGGCCGATGGGCTGATCACGACCGCCGTCGGCTGCCCGGTGGCGGTGACCACGGCCGACTGCGCGCCGGTGGTACTCCTGGCCGGTTCCGGTCTCGCGGTGGTCCACGCCGGCTGGCGGGGTCTCCTGGCCGGCATCGTCGAGCTCGCCGCCAGCCGCCTCCGCGAGCTCGGCGGCCCGCCCCGGGGAACGCTGCTCGGCCCCTGCATCGGCCCCGGGGCCTATCGGTTCGGGACGGCCGAGCTCGAGCCGATCGTCGGGCGGTTCGGCCAGGCGGTGCGATCGACAACCACCGACGGCGAACCGGCCCTGGACCTCTCTGCCGCTGTGGCCAAGGCCTGCGAGGCGGTCGGCTGGCCGGCTCCGGAACCGCCCGCCTGTACCAGCGGCCCGCGCTGGTTCAGCCACCGCACCAGGGCGGAGCAGAGCCGGCAGACAGCGGTCGCCTGGCTGACCAGCGACGGCCGGCTCGATGGCTGAAGCCCCCGACACGCCGGTCGGGCCGCGGCTCGCCCCCTCGGTCGAGACCGTGCAGGCGCGGCTGGCCGACATCTGGCGACGAATCGAAGCTGCCGGCGGGTCCCGGGAGACGGTGACTGTCGTCGGGGTGACGAAGACCTTCGGTGTCGACTACGTGCGATCGGCGGTGTCGGCCGGGCTGATCGACCTCGGTGAGAACTATGCCCAGGAGCTGGTGGCCAAGGACGAGCAGGCAGCGGCGATCGGTGTCAGACCGCGCTGGCACTTCATCGGTGGGCTGCAGCGGAACAAGGTGAAGCTACTGGCCGGTCGGGTTTCCCTGTGGCAGACGGTCGACCGTCCGGTGCTGCTCGACGAGATAGCCAAGCGAAGCCCAGGTTCCCGGGTGCTGATCCAGGTCAACACCACCGGCGAGGAGCAGAAGTCGGGCTGCCACCCGGCCGACACGTCGACAATGGTCGAGCACGGTCGCCGGATCGGTCTCGACGTCGAGGGGCTGATGACGGTCGGCCCGACCGGTGGCGCCGATCCCCGGCCCAGCTTCGATGAGCTCAGGGCGCTCGGCGCGGCCTGTGGGGTGCGTGAGCTGTCGATGGGCATGAGCGCCGATTTCGCTCTTGCCGTCGAAGCCGGCGCCACGATCGTCAGGATCGGATCGGCCATCTTCGGTCCCCGGGACCCGGTGCGGTGACGAGCGGGCGGTGACCGGCCGGCGGCAGGCGGTCCGAAGTTCCCAACCATGAGTACGCCCGACGGTGGCGACCAGTACACTCGGCCGACAAGGAGAAATGGATGTCGTTCCTGCGCGCGCTACGGGCCTACGTCGGCCTCGGTCCTGACGAGGACATCGAGGACCGATATCTCTACGAGCTCAACTCCCGCCGGCGGGAGCTCGATCTGGACGAGCTCGACCGGGAGCAGCAGACACGGAGCGCCCCCAGGGCCGCCCGGCCCGACGGCGACGAGGTGGTCATCGTGAACCCCCGTCGGCAGGCCGCGGATCGGCCGGCGGGACCGACGGCGTCACATCGACGGGGCGGGCCGGACCGTCCCTCCGGTGGGCGCCGGCCGCTCGAGGACCGCCGGTCGACCGACGCCCCGGCGCAGCCGTCGAAGGTCGACCTCGATGTCGACCTGATCGACGAGCTCGAGGGAGGCTTCGTCGACAGCGGCGACGGACTCGACTTCCTCGGCGGTGACCCGCTCGACCGGCCCCCGGATCGGTCGCAACTCGACATCGGTGCCGGCGAAGACGAGGTCGACGACGAAGGGGGAGTCCGGGTCCGGCCCCGCACCGTCCGCGCTGCAGCCACCGACGACGACGAGCAAGGGTCCGAGTCCGTCGTCCGCTCGCTCGATTCGATGCGGGCCAAGCCTCGGACCCTGGCCCCGGAATCGTTCGCCGACGCCAAACTTGTGGCGGACGAGTTCAAGCGGGACATCCCCGTCCTGCTCAACCTCCAAGGGCTGGAGCGGGATCTGGCCCGGCGGCTCATCGACTTCGCCAGCGGGATCTGTTACGCCCTCGACGGCAGCATGGAGAAGATCGCCTCGCAGGTCTTCCTGCTGATCCCCGAGACCGGCGAGGTGTCGGACGAGGACCGACGTCGGATCGAGGAGAGGGGATACGCTAGGTAGGCCATGCGCATCCTCTGCATACTGATCCAGGCGTTCACGTTCGTGTTCCTGCTGAGAATGGTGCTCTCGTTCTTCCCGATAAAGGAAGGCACGCTGCCCGCCACGGTGCGGGAGCTCGCCGTCGCCGCAACCGATCCGCTGGTCTTCCCCCTCCGGCGCTCGCTGCCGCCGCTGCCGGGCGTGATGGCCGGGTTCGGGATCGCCGAGCTGGTGATCCTGATCGGTCTCCAGATCGTCGGCGCGATCGTCTGCGGATTGGCCGTCTGAGCAGCGGCCCGACGCCGAAAAGGTGGGGTTTGGGTAGATTGTCTCTGCTTCGAGATGCAGTGGGCGCCGGGTCATCCTTGGGTTAACCTGGGCAAATGCCTTTGCAAAGCGACAAGCTGCGGCTGCTCCGCAGGATCCCTGACATCCGATTCGAAGAGGAGACCAGGGGCTACAGCAAGGACCAGGTCGATCGCGTCCTGGCGAACCTCGCACCACTGGCCGACGAGATCGAGCGGCTGCAGGCGAGGCTGTCCGAGTCGGAGACCAGGGCGGCATCGGCGGAGGCCCGGCTGGTGGAAGCCCGGAGCCCGTCCCAGAGCACCGGGGCGCCCGGCATGCCGCCGGCCCCCCAACCCGACTTCGACGAGACGCTCCGCAACACGCTCGTCTCCGCCCAGCGGCAGGCCGACACCACCATTCGCGAGGCCAAGGAGGAGGCCGAGCGCCTCCGGACCGAGGCGGAGTTCCAGTCGAACGCACTCCTGGCCGATGCGAGGGACCAGTCGTCCGAGATGACCACCGAAGCGGTCGCGTATCGCGAGCGGCTGATGGCAGAAGCGGCGGCCGAGCGGTCCAAGATGCTCGACCAGGCCCGCGACGAAGCCGAGGCCAGAGTGGCGGCCGTCGAGAAGGAGCTGGCCGAGGCCCACGAGGCCGAGCGGACCAAGCTCGTGAACCAGATCGACGATCTCCAGGGGACGCACAAGCTCCTCCAGGACGACGTCATCCGGTTCGAGCAGCACATGCAGGCTCGATCGGCCGAGGTCAGGGCGGCCCTCGAGGAGATCACGGCCGTGCTCGACGATCCCGATCGACTGCGGTCGAAGGACGGCATCGAGCCGGCCGACATCGAGGAGTTCGAAGCGGCGGACTACCCACCGATCGCCGTGGAGGTGGTGGCCCTGAACGATCTCGAGGCCGAGGCCCAGATGGCGGCCGAGGCCACGGCCCGGCCAGGCGAGGTACTGCATGCGTCGGAGCTCGAGGAGCTGGCGCCGGATCTCGAGGACGACGACTACGAGGTCGATGAGGACAGCGACTACGACGAGGAGCTGGAGGAGGCCGCCGAGGCCTACGACGACCCCCAGGTCGGCGTCGACACCCAGACGGTTGCGCCGACGACCGACGGACCCCACGCCGGTCCCTCCGCAGACGGGAACGGCGGCGGCAACCCGCCCCCTCCCGGAACCGACCAGGGCGACCCGTTCCTCGACGAGTTGCGCCGCGTCACCACGGAGGACCCCCAGAACGGTGACCCGATCTCCGACTTCCTCGACGACAAGCAAGAGCGTGGCGGGGGTGGCTGGTTCGGCCGCCGGAAGTAGCCGTCGAATCCCCTAGGCCGACCCGGGTCCCCGACGGTCGGCCCAGTCGCCGGGTTGGCGGCGGCTCCGGCCAGGAGCCGTGCTGGTCAGCTCACGGTCGGGTCACGGTGAAATCGAAGCCGATGGTGTGATCACCGATCTGGCCGGACACCGCGTCGGTGCCGTCCACGGTCACGTCGGTGGCCAAGACCTGGCTCTTGATCCAGTCGAAGTGCGGACGGAGGCTCACACCGAGCGGATCCGGCAGGGACAGCTGGAGGGCGATGCGATCGGTGACGTCGAGGTCTCGATCCTTGCGCTCCTGCTGGATCAGTCGCACCAGGTCCCTGGCCTGTCCCTCCGCCTCCAGCTCCGGCGTGACCTCGGTGTCGAGCACGACCACGGCTCTGTTCCCCGGCAACGCCGTTGCGGCCACGCCGTCCAGGGGCACGAGCGCCAGCTCGAACTCGTCGCCACTTAGCACATGGCCGGCAACCGTGATCGTGCCGTCGTCGTTGGCCGTCCACTCGCCGGCCTTTGCCGCCTTTATCACGGTCTGGACCTCGGGCCCGAGCTTCGGGCCCAGGACTCGACCGTTCGGCTGGACCCGGAACGAGCCGAAGGCCTCGACGTCTTCGGTGAGCTCGATCGACTTGACGTTGATCTCGTCCGCGAGCAGGTCGGCGAAGGGAGCTATGACCGCAGTGTCCGCACCGGCAACCGTGGCCTTGGCCAGCGGCAACCGAATCCGCAGCCCCCGCTC